>CABZGR010000010.1 GCA_902525295.1 uncultured Pelagibacteraceae bacterium
GGTACGCTTACAAAGGCGAAAAAATTGGTCAAGGTAGAGAAAATGCAAAACTTTACCTTGAACAAAATCCTAAAGCCGCTGCTGAAATTGAAATGGCAATCAGAGAAAAGGCTGGTGTGATCTCAAAGAAAATTGAAGGAAATCCACTAAGCGAGGAAAAAGTAGAGGCTCAAAAAAAAGAAGAAGAAATTCCTGCTAAAAAAAATTAGCAGATAACTTTTAGTTATTAAAAAGGCGCTCGAAAGGGCGCCTTTTTTCCCTTCAGAGGTGTAGACATCAATAGAAAAAGCTGTATTTTAACAAAATATGGCAAAAACATTAAACGAGATCAGATCAACTTTTTTAGATTATTTCGAAAAAAATGATCACAAGATAGTTGAGTCTAGCAATTTGGTTCCAAATAATGATCCAACACTAATGTTTGCAAATTCTGGAATGGTCCAGTTTAAAAATGTTTTTACCGGATTAGAAAAAAGGGATTATCAAAGAGCAACCACTTCTCAAAAATGTGTAAGAGCAGGAGGTAAACATAACGATCTTGAAAACGTTGGCTACACTCCAAGACACCATACATTTTTTGAAATGCTTGGAAATTTCTCTTTTGGAGATTATTTCAAGGAAAGGGGAATTGAACTTGCTTGGAATTTAATTACTAAAGATTTTGGATTAAATAAAGATAGATTATATGTAACAGTATTTCATGAAGACGATGAAGCCTTCAATTTTTGGAAGAAAATAGCGGGTTTTAGCGACGATAGAATTATTAGGATAGCAACTTCAGATAACTTTTGGTCAATGGGCGAAACGGGACCTTGTGGACCTTGTTCAGAGATATTTTATGATCACGGAGATCATTTAAAAGGTGGTTTACCCGGAACCAAAGATGAGGATGGCGATAGATATATTGAGATATGGAATTTAGTCTTCATGCAATTTGAGCAAGTTTCAAAAGATAAAAGAATTAATCTTCCAAAACCTTCTGTAGATACTGGAATGGGTTTAGAGAGAATTGCAGCATTACTTCAGGGCACACATGATAATTACGAAACAGATCATTTTAAAAAATTAATTGGTTCGATTTCTGAATTTACAAAAGTAAAACAAAATGAAAATAATTTATCAAGCTTTAGAGTAATTGCAGATCATCTAAGAGCTAGCTCATTTCTTCTTGCAGAAGGAGTATTACCTTCAAATGAAGGTAGAGGTTATGTTCTTAGAAGAATAATGAGAAGAGGAATGAGACACTCTCATTTGCTAGGTTCTAAAGAACCAGTCTTCAATAAAATCTTTGATACATTGAAAGATGAAATGAAAGGAAATTATCCTGAATTAGAAAGATCAGAGACTTTAATTAAAGAAACATTAAAAATGGAAGAAGAAAAATTTTTAGTATTACTTGATAGAGGAATTAAAATTTTGAATGATGAAATTTCAAAAATAAAAAAAGTTTTACCAGGTGAAGTAGCGTTTAAATTATACGATACTTACGGTTTCCCGTTAGACTTAACAGAAGATATTTTAAAAAATAAATCTTTGACCGTTGATCAAAATAAATTTGATGAATTAATGAAAAAGAGCAAAGAGCTTGCAAAACAAAATTGGAAAGGTTCTGGAGATGCCTCTGAAGAAGAAATCTGGTTTGGAATAAAAGATAAAATAGGACCTACAGAGTTTCTTGGGTATGAGTTTAACCAATCAGAAGGAGTGGTGTTATCGATAATTAAAAATAATACAGAAGCACAAAATATTTCAAATGGTGAGAAAGGGATAATTATTACTAATCAAACCCCTTTTTACGGAGAGTCTGGTGGACAAGTTGGAGATCAAGGGACAATAGTATCTGGTAATTCTGTATTTGAGGTTACAGATACTCAAAAAAAACTTGGAGATCTGTTTATACATCATGGAATTCTAAAATCTGGTGAGATTAAAATTAAAGACGTTGTAGAAATGAAAATAGATATTGAAAGACGCAACAATCTTAAGGCATATCATTCTGCAACCCATTTATTACATGAGTCTTTGAGAAGAACATTGGGAAAACACGTTATGCAAAAAGGATCTTTAGTTGCGCCTGATAGACTAAGATTTGATTTTAGTCATATGAAACCAATTACAGAGGATGAGCTGACAATTATTGATAAATTAGTTAATGAATACGTGCAAAACAAAACTGATGTAACTACAAGAATTATGACACCAAAAGCTGCCATTGAAAAAGGTGCTTTAGCTTTTTTTGGTGAAAAATATGGAGAAGAGGTGAGAGTAGTTTCTATGGGAGCAGAAAATAATTCTTATTTTTCAACAGAATTATGTGGTGGAACACATGTAAAAAATACAGGTGATATTGGAAAATTTAAAACTGTTAGCCAATCCTCAATAGCTGCTGGAGTTAGAAGGGTTGAAGCTTTAAGGGACAAACAACTCGAAATATTCTTAAAAAATAAGGAAAAAATGTCAAACCTTTCTGCACAAAAGGATGAAAACAGTATTAAAGAGGTGTCTGCTCAAATTATTAAATTAGGTGGAAAACCAAATCTAGAAAATAAAGATACGAAAGGATTAATTAAAGACCTTAATAAACAATTAGAACAATTAAATGTTCAATCAGTCTTAGCTAATAAAACAAAAAACATAATTAAAGATGAAAATATAAATGGCACTCAAGTTAGATTACAAAAAGTTCAAGATTTATCTCCAAAAGACCTAAGAAAACTTGTTGATGCAGGTAAAAAAGAATTGGGCGAAGGAATAGTAGTAGTATTTGCAAATAAGGATGAGAAAGTTGGTCTTGCTGTAGGTGTAACAGAAAATTTAACAAATAAATACGATGCAGTTAAATTTGCAAAACTAGGATCTGAAATTATTGGCGGAAAGGGCGGCGGAGGTCGTAAAGACTTTGCACAGGCTGGAGGCCAGGATACAAATAAAATCGATGAAGCTTTAGAAAAACTAAAAACTTTAATTTAATTTTTGTTTTAAATTTCCATCAATTACATCTAAAAACTGGTTAGTTGTTAAATATTTTGTAGAAGGACCAATAAGTATTGCCAAATCTTTGGTCATTGATCCTGACTCAACTGAATCAACACATACTTCCTCAAGTGTTTTGGCAAATTTAATTAATTCATCATTGCTATCCAACTTTCCTCTGTGCGCTAAACCTCTTGTCCACGCAAATATAGATGCAATTGGATTGGTTGATGTTTCTTTACCTTGCTGATGCATTCTAAAATGTCGAGTTACAGTTCCATGAGCCGCTTCAGCTTCCATTGTTCTACCATCAGGCGCTAATAGAACACTTGTCATTAAACCTAAAGAACCATAACCTTGAGCAACAGTGTCTGACTGAACATCACCATCATAATTTTTACAAGCCCAGATATATTTACCATGCCACTTCATTGCACAAGCAACCATATCATCGATTAACCTATGTTCATAAGTTATGTTATTTTTTTCGAATTCTAATTTAAAATCTTTTTCAAAAACATTTTGAAATATATCTTTAAATCTACCATCATATTTTTTTAGTATGGTATTCTTAGTTGATAAATATACAGGCCATTTTTTAATTAGACCGTAATTGAAACATGATCTTGCAAAGTCCTCAATTGATTTATCTAAATTATACATTGAAAGAGCAATACCGGGTCCTGGGAAATCAAATACTTCATATTTTTTTTCATCACTTCCATCTTCCGATGTCCACTTAACTTCTAATTTACCTTTTCCAGGAACCAAAAAATCTGTAGCTCTATATTGATCACCAAAAGCATGCCTTCCGATAATTAATGGATCCGTCCAAGATGGGACAAGTTTAGGAATATTTTTACAAATTATTGGTTCTCTAAATACTGTTCCTCCAATAATATTTCTTATTGTTCCATTCGGAGATCTCCACATTTTTTTTAATTTAAATTCTTCAACTCTGGCCTCGTCAGGAGTAATAGTTGCGCATTTGATACCTACTCCATTTTTCTTGATTGCATTAGCACAGTCGATAGTAATTTTGTCATCTGTATCATCCCTGCTTTTCATTCCTAGATCGTAATATTCAATGCCTAAATCTAAATAAGGTAGAATTAATTTTTTTTTGATGAATTCCCAAATTACTCTTGTCATTTCATCGCCGTCTAGCTCGACAATGGGATTTTTTACCTTAATTTTGCTCATTTTTTGATGTATCTTAATAATTGAATTTATACTTTTTATATACATATTAATCCAGAATTATCAATTGAACGATTATGATAGACAAAATTTTTCCAAAGATTCATAACGAAGGCTATAAATTTATAGTAATTTTCGTTGTAGCAACGATCATTCTTTATTTCATTCATGGTTTTTTAGGTTTCATAGGTTTGGTCTTGAGTATTTGGTGTTATTATTTTTTTAGAGATCCAGAGAGAATTCCAATAAATGACGAGAACTATTTAACAAGTCCTGCTGACGGATTGGTTTTACAAGTTTTAGATACAAACGGACCAAAAGAATTGGGACTTGAAAATAAAAAATTTAAAAAAGTAAGTATATTTATGAATGTATTTGATTGTCATGTGAATAGATCTCCATGTTCAGGAAAAATTGAAGAAATTTTATACAAACCTGGAAAATTTATTAATGCATCTCTTGATAAAGCAAGCGAGGATAATGAAAGAAATTATTATAAAATTAAAAATTCTCATGGCGAAGACATAATTGTAGTTCAAATAGCAGGACTGGTTGCACGGAGAATAGTAACTGATACCTCAGTTGAAGAAAATGTTGAACAAGGATCTAGAATAGGAATGATTAGATTTGGAAGTAGAGCAGATTTATATTTTGAAAACTATGAACCATTAGTAAAAGTTAATCAAAGAGCAGTTGCTGGAGAAACATTGATAGCTAAAAGATAAATGGAAAATCCAAAAAAGAATATAAGATTAGTATCAAATAAAAATTCAAGAGTTATTTTGCCGAATATTATGACTTTGGTTGGAGTATGTATTGGCTTGACTTCAATTAAATTTGCATTTGATGGAAGATTTGAATTATCAGTTATTGCAGTTTTAATTGCTGCAATCATTGATGGTTTAGATGGAAGAATTGCAAGATTAATTAAAGCCACATCAAAAGTTGGAAAAGAATTAGACTCATTAACGGATGTAATTAGTTTTGGAGTTGCGCCAGCATTCATAATGTATTTCTGGGCGCTAGATAATATCGGCAGATTTGGTTGGTTAATATCTTTAATATATGTGGTTTGTGTTGCCTTAAGACTTGCTAGATTTAATGTTTCAACAGGAGGGGAACCTTCATGGAGAGATAATTTTTTTGAAGGTATTCCATCACCAGCAGGTGGAGTATTGGTATTAATGCCATTAATTTATAGTTTTAGCGAAGTTCAGTTTATAACTATTAATAAAAATATTATTGTTCCATCTTTATTCATTGTTATTTCTGTACTTTTGATAAGTAAAATTCCTACATATTCTTTTAAAAGAATTGTTGTCCCAAGAAGTACTTCAATATTTCTTTTATTTGGAATAATTTTATATTTTGGTTTGTTGCTAATATATACCTTTAATACAATTATAATTTCAGGAATTATTTATTTATTAATGATTCCAGCAAGTTCAATTCATTACTTATTTTTAAAAAAACAAAATAAAGAAAAAGATGATGGCGTTGATCATCACGAAGATATTTTGTAATGAAAGAGAATGTAATTATTTCTCTAGCAGATTCTAATTACTTTGAATTGCTAAATGAATTAATAGACTCTATTAAACAATTCAATTACAGTGAAAAGGTTGCTATTTGTATACTTGATGCGGGTTTAACAGAGAAGCAAACCGCTCTTCTAAAAGATAAAGTAGACGAGATCAAAAAAGCTGAATGGGATATTGAGGTTCCACAATCTAAAGTTAAAGGAAAAGAATGGCTAAAAAGTCAGGTATCAAGAGCGTTTCTTCCAAAATATTTTCCAAACTATAAAAAATACCTGTGGATTGATTGTGATGCTTGGGTTCAAGATTGGAGTTCAATAGACTTATATTTTAAGGCTTGTGATAATGGCAAACTAGGCATTACCCAGACAATGACACCTGGATATAGAATATTAAGTAACGTTAATTGGTTGTTTGGAAAATTAGCCATTATAAAATCTCAAAATTTTAAACATGCTATTAAATCTAAAATTGATATTAATAAAGCAAGAAAGTTAGCATTTGCTCCGCATATTAATATTGGTGTTTTCTCATTAGAAAAAGACTCTAGCTGCTGGAATGTTTGGCAAAAAAATTTAAAAACTACTCTTAGTCATGGACAAATATTTGGTTCAGAGCAACTAGCAATAAATATATGCGTATATATTGATAATGTAGATGTTGAATTTCTTCCTCATAATTGCAACTGGTTAGCTAGCAACTTACTTCCAAAGTTTGATGAAAAGAATAAAATTTTCGTGGAACCTTTTTTACCAAATCATAAAATTGGAATTATACATTTAGCTAGTGGTATTAAAGTAAATGATAAAGATATGAGAAACGAGAAAAATCTAGAGATAGAATTAAATACTTTGGATAATAATAAAATCTCAAAATCTTTAAGGTTCAAAACTAATTGAAAAAAAATAAAATCTCAAAAAATTGGATTAATAAGCAGAGAAGAGATATTTATGTTAGACAATCAAAAGTTGAAGGATATAGATCAAGAGCCGTTTATAAATTAAAGGAAATTAACGAAAAATTTAAATTTTTAAAAAATAATATATCAGTAATAGATCTTGGAGCTGCTCCTGGAAGTTGGTCTCAATATATATCAAGTAATTTAAAATGTAATAAGCATTTAGCAATAGATTTAAAAGAAATAGAAGAAATAAAGAATGTAAAAATTTTAAAAGGAGATTTTACGGATACTGAGCAACAAAATAAAATTAATAATTATTTTGGTGGAAAAATTGACCTCATTATTTCAGATATGGCAGTCAATACTACGGGAAACAAAAACCTAGACTCTATGGTAACTGGAGAATTAGTTTTAGAAGCTTTGGATTTCGCTACAAAAATGATGAAGCCAAATGGCTATTTTGTCTCAAAATTATTTATGGGAACTTCATTTAATGAGATAATTGCATTTTCAAAAAAAAATTTTGTAAAATTTAATGTCTATAAGCCTCCAGCAAGTAGAAAAGACTCTAAAGAAAGTTTTTTAGTCTGCAAAAATTTAAGATAGATACTTTCATTTTTTTAAGAATCGTTTATATAGGGACATGGATCCTATCAAAGAAGCTCTCACTTTCGATGATGTAACTTTAGCACCAAATTACTCTGAAATTTTACCTTCAGAAGTAAAGACAGAAGTTAAATTATCAAAATACTTAAATATTTCTATACCCCTTCTAACGTCAGCAATGGATACTGTAACAGAGTCTAATATGGCTATTTCAATCGGTAAAAAGGGTGGAATAGGTGTTATACATAGAAATTTATCAATAAATGATCAGATAAAAGAAATAAGAAAAGTAAAAGCAAAAAAAATGTTAGTTGGTGCAGCTGTTGGTGCAAGTTTAAACGAACACATAAGAGCTCAAAAGATTTTAAAAGAAAATATCGATTTAATTGTTGTTGATACAGCTCATGGTCATACAAAAAAAGTAGCTGAAATAATAAAAAAAATTAAAAAAATTAAACCAACTAAAACAGCTTTATGTGCAGGTAATATAGCTACAGCAGAAGCAGCTAAATTTCTGATTAAGCAAGGAGTAGATATTATAAAAGTTGGAATTGGACCAGGATCTATATGCACTACAAGATTAGTTGCCGGGATTGGAGTTCCACAGTTAAGTGCAATTTTAGATGTAAAAAAAGGTATGGGCAAAAGTAAAACAACATTAATAGCTGATGGAGGTATCAAATTTTCTGGGGATATTGCAAAAGCACTTGCAGCAGGAGCAGATGCGGTGATGATTGGATCATTATTTGCAGGAACAGATCAGGCTCCAGGTAGAATTATAAAAAGAGGTGGTAAATTATTTAAAAGTTTTAGGGGCATGGGATCTATTGGAGCAATGAATAAAGGATCAGCAGATAGATATTTTCAATCAAAACAAAAAGATACTTCAAAATATGTAGCAGAAGGTGTTGAAGGTTTTGTTAAATACAAAGGCACAGTTGAAAAAATAATCTACCAACTAGTAGGGGGTTTAAAATCATCAATGGGATACTTAGGTGCAAAAAGAATTAAAGATCTTAGAAAAAAACCAAAATTTGTCAAAATTACTAAAGCAGGTTTTTATGAAAGTATGGTACATAACATAGACGAAATAAAAAGATGATAAAAAAAATTACCTTAGCAATAATTTTACTTTTTACTTTAGTTTTTAATGTTAACGCGGAAAAAGTTAATTTTTTTGATGAAGCAAAAAGTCTTTATGAAAATGAAAAATATGAAGATTCAAAATTTTTATTTCAAAGAAATATTGTATACAATCCCAAAGACTCAAAGTCATATCTATATTTAGCAAAAATATTTAAAAATGAAGAAAACAAAATAGAACTGGAAAAAAATATAAATACAGTTTTACTACTCGAGCCAAACAACGAAGAGGCAATGTATCTATTAATAGATATTGAGTTAGAAAGATCTAATTTTTCTAAAGCAGAGGAACTTAGAGAAGATTTTAAGAAAATATGCTCGAACCTTTGTGATAAAATCGCATCTATAAACAAACGCCTAAAAGAGTTTGAAAAAAAAGATGCGTCTTGAAAATAATCTAGATAAAATTTTAATAATCGATTTTGGGTCTCAGTTTACACAATTAATTGCAAGAAAAGTAAGAGAATTAAATGTTTTTTGTGAAATTATAAGTCACAACAAACTTAAAAACTACAAAAATGAAAAAAATGTGAAAGGCATCATTTTATCAGGTGGTCCCTTAAATGTTTATCAAAATAAAAAAGTTAAATTCAATAGAAGTATATTAAGTTTAAATATTCCAATTTTAGGTATTTGTTTTGGCCACCAGATAATCTCTAAAGAATTAGGAGGTAAAGTAAAACGAGCAAAATCAAGAGAATTTGGGTTAGCAAAAGTTACAAAATTAAAAAAAAGCACTTTAACTGAAAATTTCTTTTCAAAAAAATCCACCAATGTATGGATGAGCCATGGAGATGAGGTAATTAAATTACCTAAAGGTTTTAAAGTTATAGCAAAATCCTCAAATTCGAAATTATGTATGATAGAAAATGTAAAAAAAAAAATATATGGCATACAGTTTCATCCAGAAGTTTCCCATACAGTTAAAGGCAAAGTAATATTAAAAAACTTTGTAATTAAAATTTGTAAAATTAAAAAAAATTGGACATCAAAAAATCAAAAATCCAAACTTTTGCAACAAATTAAAGAACAAGTTGGAAATTCTAAAGTAATTTGTGCATTATCTGGTGGAGTAGATAGCAGTGTAGTAGCAAAATTAATTAGTAATGCGATTGGAAAAAACTTAACTTGTATATTCGTTAATACTGGTCTGCTCAGAAAAAATGAAGAAAAACAAGTAGTAAATACTTTTAGAAAAAAATTTAAGTTGAATTTAATTTATATAAATGCTGAACAATTATTCATTAGCAAATTAAAAGATGTAACAGATCCAGAAAAAAAAAGAAAAATTATTGGAAATTTATTTATCAAACTTTTTGAAAAATACGCAAAAAAAATAAAAAATGTAAAATTTTTAGCCCAAGGAACTCTATACCCTGATCTAATTGAAAGTAAGTCTGTCACAGGAAGTCAAACTTCAAAAATTAAGTCTCATCATAATGTTGGTGGTTTGCCAAAAAGAATGAAATTAAAATTAGTTGAACCATTGAAGTATTTGTTTAAAGACGAAGTTAGAATGTTAGGTTTAGAATTAAATTTAAGTAAAGAAATTATTTCTAGACATCCTTTTCCTGGTCCAGGTTTAGCCATTAGAATGCCAGGCATAATTACTAAAGAAAAAATAAAAATTTTAAAAGAAGCAGATAATTATTTTGTAAATGCATTAAGAGAACACAATCTATATCATAAGATATGGCAGGCTTATGCCGCATTATTACCTGTTAAAACAGTTGGTGTAATGGGAGACAATAGAACCTATGAATATTTATGCTTGCTAAGAGCAATAACATCTGAAGATGGAATGACAGCAGATTATTTTCAATTTAATAAATCATTTATGCAAATGGTATCAAATAAAATAGTTAACAACATTAGAGGTATAAATAGAGTAGTCTATGATGTGACCTCTAAACCACCAAGCACTATTGAACTAGAATAAAAATAAATTATAATTTTGCTATGAAATATTTACACACAATGATCAGAATTTCTAATATAGAGGAGTCTTTAAAATTTTTTTGTGATGGACTGGGTTTAAAAGAGACAAAAAGAATGGAAAATGAAAAAGGTAGATATACATTAATTTTTTTAGCTGCACCAAACGACAGTGATGCAGAAATTGAACTTACTTATAATTGGGATGGAGATAACTTAGGAGAGGGATCTAGAAATTTTGGTCACTTAGCTTATAGAGTTAAAAATATATACGAAATATGTCAAAGACTAATGGATATGGGTTATACAATAAATAGACCACCCAGAGATGGTCATATGGCATTTGTGAAATCACCAGATAAAATATCAATTGAAATACTTCAGGAAGGAAATCTTCCTCCCAAAGAGCCATGGTCATCAATGGAAAATACCGGAACTTGGTAACATTAAAAATATTTTATATATTTTTCATTAATTTTTAAAATTTCTAAATCGACTAGTCCACCTATTACTAATTGAATAGCAACCAATAATATAAAGCCTAAACCTATATAAGCTATCCATAAATGTTTTTGTATATAATTTGCTAAATAAGTAGCTAAAGCTCCAGTAAGAACTACTGATAATACCAAGCCAAAAATCATAAAACCAAAATTGCCTTTGGCTGCGCCCACAACTCCAATAACGTTATCAAAACTAATTGTAATATCTGCAAATAAAACCTTGTAAATACTTTTGATAAATGAAGGTTCCATAGATTTCTTTTTAGGAGACTTTATTTTTTGAATTTCAAATAAATCTTTTCTTAAGTCGTTAACAATCCAAATTAAAAGTAGTCCACCAAGAATTTTAATGAAGTAAAACTTAAATAAATATGTTGCAAATATTGCAAATATAACTTTGAAAACTAACGCACCAACTACGCCCCAAAATATTATCTTTTTTCTATTTTTTGGAACAAAATTAGCAGCAATCAATCCTATTATTATTGCATTATCCGCAGCTAGAATAATGTCTATAAATATAATTTGCAGTAAAATGACTGATTGTTCTATCAAGATGCTATTATAATAGTAATTATTTATTATATTTCAATAAAACATCAAAAATTTTTATTGATTTAAGTTTTAATACATAATGAGATATGTTTTTTAGAAATATGGAGGATTTATGAAACTTTTCAAAATTTTGCTCTCTGTTTTATTTTCTGTTCTTTTATCTGCTAATGCTTTTGCTGCAGAAAAATGGGATATGGCACTTGCATATGGTGCAAGCAATTTCCATTCTGCTAATGCAGCTGAATTTGCTAAAAATGTTTCAGAAAAAAGTGGGGGAAAATTAACAATAGTAACTCACCCAGGTGGATCACTATTTAAAGGTGGAGAAATATTTAGAGCTGTTAGAACTGGACAGGCTCAAATTGGTGAGCGATTTATGTCGGCTCTAGGTAAAGAGGATCCGTTATTAGAGATTGACTCGCAACCATTTCTTGCGACATCTTATGATGATGCTATGAAACTGTATCAAGCATCAAAGCCTGCAATAATCAAAGGTTTAGATCAAAAAGGTCTTGTATTTTTATACGCTGTACCATGGCCTGCGCAAGGTCTTTATAGTAAAAAAGAGATTAACAGTGTTGCTGATTTAAAAGGTTTAAAATTTAGAGCGTATAATTCTGCAACTATTAGAATGGCTGAATTGACAGGTATGGCACCTACAAAAATAGAAGCAGCTGAAATAAGCCAAGCATTCTCAACTGGTGCGGTTGAAAGTATGATTACTTCACCAACTACTGGTAAGAACAGTAAAATTTGGGAAAATGGAGTAAAGTATTTTTATGATATTGCGGCTTGGTTTCCAAAAAATATGATTGTAGCTCACAGAGGTTCTTGGAATAAATTAGATAAAGCTACACAAAAAATGATTATGGAAGAGGCAGCAGTTGCTGAGAAAAAAGGTTGGGCACTTTCAAAAAAAGGAAATGTTGCTGATAAAAAAGCTTTAGCTGATGCTGGAATGAAAGTAGGCAAAGTAAATGCAGCACTTGAAAGTCATTTCAAAAAAGTTGGTGCTACAATGGCAGAAGAATGGAAGAAAAAAGCTGGCAATAGAGGTGCTAGTGTTCTTGCTGCTTATAATTAAATCATTATAATTAAAAAGGCCGTGTTAAACGGCCTTTTTATATGTTTACTAAAGTCAATAAATTTCTAAATAATCTTTATAGTTACTCAGGCTATATCGCTGCATTCTTTCTTATTTTGGTTGCAGTTTTTATTTTAATTGGAATTTCATCAAGAATATTTGGTTTTTATATAAGAGGCCTAGCTGAATATTCTGGATATTGTATGGCTGCTTCATCTTTTTTTGCTTTATCTTATACTTTCGTAGAAGGTGGTCACATTAGAATTACTTTATTTTTAGAAAAAGCTACTGGGATTAAAAAGAGATTTTTGGAATTATGGAGTTTGATAGTTGCAACTATATTTTCTGGTTATCTAGCTTTTTATTTTTTGAAAATGCTGAAAATATCTTATGAATTTCAAGAGAGAAGTGAAGGAGCTGACGAAATTTTAATTTGGATACCACAAACTAGTGTTGCTTTAGGATCACTAATATTTTTCATATGTGTATCTCATCAATTAGTTTTGAAAATACAAACAAAAAAAAATGACTGAAATTTTACTTACTATATTTTTCATAAGTGTTCTCTTGATATTTTTAGGCTCGGGAATTTGGGTTGCTATAAGCATGGTTGGAGTTTCATCAATAGGAATGATGCTGTTCACCACAAGGCCAGTTGGTGATGCGATGGCAACAACAATTTGGGGAGCCTCATCTTCATGGACTTTAACTGCACTTCCTTTATTTGTTTGGATGGGTGAAATTTTATTTCGGACGAAGTTATCTGAAAATTTATTTGAAGGATTATCTCCATGGATGCAGAAACTACCTGGTGGCTTAGTGCATGTTAATGTAGTTGGATGTGCTTTATTTGCAGCTATTTCAGGATCTTCTGCAGCAACTGTAGCCACAGTAGGAAAAATGTCTATTCCAGAACTAAGAAAAAGAAAATATCCAGAAAGTATTCTGCTTGGAAGTTTAGCTGGTTCAGGAACGCTGGGTCTTCTAATTCCACCTTCAATTATTTTAATAATTTATGGTGTGACTGTCCAAGAGTCGATAGCAAAACTATTTATTGCAGGAATTGTCCCAGGAATAATGATTGCGTTGATCTTTATGACATATGTAATGATTTGGTCGTTAATAAATAAAAAATCCATGCCTACTTTTAAACAAGACTTCTCACTTATGGAAAAGGTAAGGAAATCAGGAAAACTGATACCTGTAATATTATTAATAGTTTCAGTTATTGGCTCAATTTATACTGGTATAGCAACCGCAACCGAAGCAGCTTCTTTGGGCGTAGTAGGTGCATTAATTTTATCATACTTTCAAAAGAGTTTGTCTTTAAGAACATTTAAAGAGTCTCTCTTGGGTGCTACTAAAACTTCTTGCATGATAGCTTTTATATTAGCTGGAGCCACTTTTTTATCTTTGGCAATGGGATTTACAGGATTGCCAAGAAATCTTGCTCTATGGATTGAAGGAATGGAACTTTCTCCTTATGTTTTAATTTTTGTTTTAATGATCTTTTATATAATTCTTGGAATGTTTCTTGATGGTATCTCTGCTGTAGTCTTAACAATGGCTATAATTGAACCAATGATTAGACAAGCAGGTTTTGATATGATTTGGTTTGGTGTTTTTCTAGTTATTGTTGTCGAAATGGCCCAGATCACGCCGCCGGTTGGTTTTAATCTTTTTGTTCTTCAGGGTATGGCTAATAAAGATATGGGTTATATAGCAAGAAGCGCGTTTCCACTCTTCTTGCTAATGATTTTTGCTGTTATCTTGGTTGTGATATTTCCAGAAATTGCTCTTTGGATGCCTGAGCAAATGATAAAAAATATAAACTAGTATTTTGATTTTTTAGATCCGTCTATAACACCTTTTAGCTGATTGTATTCTTCACAATTACATCCTTCTAGAACATTCAATCTTTCTTTTGCTAAATTCATTCTATTGGTTGCAACATATAATTCACCTAAATATTCGTTAATTCCTATGTGATTTGGCTCAATCGCTAAACCTTGAAGATAATATTTCTCACCATTTTCAAAATCACCAATTTTTCTTGTTGCAAATCCAAGATAGTTTAAAGTATCTGCTTTATTTGGTTTCATCTTATTTGACTTTACCAAAAATTTAATTGCTCTTTCGTATCTTTTAATCGCTTTCTCGGTTTTACCTTTTTTTTCTAATTTTTTTGCCATTTTTATTTGTTGTACAGCTTTATCATATAACGTTTCCTTTGAGCTCGAGTCACTTGAACCAGCAGCAAAAGATGTTCCTGCTAAAAAAATTAAAAAGAACATTGAAAAAAATATTTTTTTTATCATTATTTAAATTTCCTTAAGTTAGTTAGTGTTTTTAGCTCTAAGCCATTATCTATTAAATTATTTTTTATAGATATAGCTGTAGATAGTGAACTTTCATTATCTCCATGTATGCACACAGAGTCTATTTCACAAGGTATTTGCTTTCCGCTGTGACAATTAATGGCCTGGTTCTGAACCATGCTTAAAACGTGACTTTTTGCTTTATCTGGATCTGTAATAAGTGCATGAGGCTCTTTTCTAGACACTAAATTTCCATTATCTTCATAATTTCTATCGGCAAAAATTTCACATGCTATCCTCATATCAAATTTCTTTGCAGCCTCTTCCATTTTTGAACCTGTCGGTACCAAATAGATTAAATCTTTATTAAAATTGCAGATTGATTTTGCAATGATAGTTGCAAGCTCAATATCCTCGCAAGCCATATTATTTAATGCACCATGTGGTTTAATATGTGTAACGATTTCACCATGTTTCTCAGCTATATTTTGTAAAATTTCATACTGATCAATTAACAATTTATTTATTTCATCTGACGATAAATTTAGTCTTTTACGTCCAAAGTTTTCTGGATCATTAAATGATGGATGCGCACCTATGCTCACACCGTTTTTCTTACAAATTTTTACAACTTGGTTCATGCTATCTTCATCACCAGCATGATAACCACAAGCAACATTAGCCGAATTGACAATTTCCAGTAATTTTGGATCATTTTCATCTGAATGATGCTTTGATTTTTCACCCAAATCACAATTGATATTAATTTCCATACTAATAAATCATAAGTATAACATGGTATGATAAAAAATATATTAAATCTTGGTGACGCAGCTTTGTATTGCGATTTTGGAAGTGATGTAAATCAAGAAATTAATTCAAATGTTATCAAATATTTTTACCATATAAAAAAATTAAATTTAAAAGGTATTACAAACTTAACTCCATCTTATAATAAATTAATAATTTCATATGATTTAAATATACATTCTTTTTTATCTTTAAAAAAAAAAATTGAAAATATAGAGATTAAAGAAAACAATAAATTAGAAAAAAACTTAATCGAAATTCCTGTGTGTTGTGATAATAATTTTGCATTAGATATTAAAAGAGTTGAAAATAAATTAAAATTAAAATCAGAAATAATCCTAGAAAAATTTTTTAGCAAAAATTACTTTTGTTATATGACAGGTTTTGTGGCTGGAATGCCTTTTCTCGGTGATCTTGAAAAGGATATGAGATTAAAAAGATTAGAAACACCAAGAGTTAAAGTTCCAAAAGGTTCAGTTGGAATAACGGAACAATTTTGCAACATATATACTTTTGAAACACCTGGGGGATGGAATATTTTAGGAAATACACCACAAAATATTTTCGACACATCTAATCAATCAAACCCTAATCTTGTTAATCCAGGAGATACAATAAAATTTTATAGAATAACTTTAGATCAATATAATGAAATCAAAAGATAGAAACTACTTTAAAATTTTAAGAGCTGGTATCAACACCACATATCAAGACTTAGGAAGAAATAATTTATACCATATTGGTATTCCTTTTAGTGGAGCGATGGATAAAAGAAATTTTCAATTGTTAAACTCACTTCTACAAAATGATTACAATTCACCGGTAATAGAATTTGCTTATCAAGGCCCGCATTTGAAGTATTTCGGAAAAGATATTTTTTTTTGTATTTCTGGAAATGCATCATTTAAAATTATAACAAAAGAAGATGTTATTGATGGTAATTCCTACCAATGTTATTTGTTAAAAAATGGTGATGAAGTCGATATTCATTCAACCAACAAGTCTGTTTATGGATATTTTTCGATTAATGGAACTTTTGGTGTTGATTATTATTGGGGAAGCTGTTCAATAAATACACAAGCTCAAATTGGACCAAATAACGGGAATAAATTTTCTAAAGATTTAGAAATTGAAATAATTGATATTAATAATTCTTTTAACAAAAGAAAACTTGATTACTTAGGTAACACTATTGAAAATATAAGGGTCATTAAAGGCACAAACTATGATTATTTTTCTGAGTCTTCACAAAATAAATTCTTTAAAGAAAGTTTTAAAATTACAAAACTTTCAGACAGGATGGGTATGAGATTAGAAGGTCCAAAAATTGAAAATATCGTTGATCCTAATATAAAATCTGAAGGTTTGGTAAAAGGTGTAATTCAAATAACATCTGCTGGAGATCCAATAATTATGTTATCAGATCATGGGACTATTGGTGGATATCCGAAGATTGCAACCGTCATATCTGCTGACTATGATCGAGTGGTACAATTAACACCAGGATCTAATATTAAATTTAAAGATGTAAGTTTAGAGGATGCCGAAACATTATATAAACTTTATCAGATGGAGACTAATAATATTATTTCTCAAATTAAATGAATTTAATTACAAAATTACCAGGACCGCTTTTGATTTTTTTTGGTGCTTTCAGTTTAAGTTTTGGAGGGTTGATAGTCAAATCTTTCGAAGGCTCCACTCTATGGCAGATTCTATTTTGGAGATCAGTTTTTTTTATAATTGTAGTTCTGATCTTTCTAATTATTAGTTATAAGCAAAATTTTATTTCGGCATTTTATAAATCTGGAATCCCTGGTCTTATTGGAGGCATTATACTTGCCTGTGGCTTTAGTGGTTATGTTTTTGCGATGTATAATACTACTGTAGCAAATACTAATTTTATAATTCAAACCCAAACATTATTTTTAGCAATCTTTGGATATATATTTTTAAAAGAAAAAATAAACTTAATAACATTAACTTCTATAGTTTTAGCAATTTCAGGAATAATTTTGATGGTTGGAAGCTCATTAACAATTGGACAAATGAGTGGAAATATTGCTGCTTTTATTATGCCAATATCATTCGCAACATTAATATTAATAGTTAGAAAATTTCCAAGTGTAGATATGGTTCCATTACAATTTATTGCAGGTGTTATTGCTTTGATCATTGGATATTTTATGTCTAAAACGATCTTTATATCTTTAAATGACATTTTTTTGGGATTTTTAGCTGGTTTTTTCCAACTTGGTTTTGGTTTTATTTTTATTACAATCGGTGCAAGATCTACATCTTCAGCCTTAGTTGGAATCATAATGTTATCAGAGGCAGTTTTAGGACCTTTTTGGGCCTGGATGTTTATAAATGAAAATCCTCCAACCAGCGTTTTAATTGGTGGTTTAATAGTGATATTTGCAGTTTTAATACAATTTCTTTCACTTATGAAAAAAAAAAGTGCAACAAATTAGAGCTATAAATTTATATTAGTTATGTTATAAGAATTTATACGGGAGAGACTACTTTTGTAGCGCCGAAGGAGCAACCACCCCGGAAACTCTCAGGCAAATGGACCGTACATATTAACTCTGGAAAGAGAATAATTCTCGCCGAAGGAGCAAATCTCTCAGGCAAAAAGACAGAGGGGGCATATAGAGTTAATATGAATATAAAAAAAACATCGTTAAATAATCTCCACATTAAGTACGGCGCAAAGCTTGTAGAGTTTGCTGGATATCAAATGCCCATCCAATATAAAGATGGAATTATACAAGAGCATAAATACACACGTTCACACTCTGGTATTTTTGATGTTTCTCATATGGGTCAATTATTTATATCGGGTGGTGATGATCTTACAAATGATCTTGAAAAGATTTTTCCTGCGGATTTGAAAAAATTGAAAACTAATCAAAGTAAGTATTCATTTTTAATGAATAACAAAGGAGGAATTCAGGACGATCTGATAATTACCAAAACATCTGATGGATTTTTAATTATCTTGAATGCTGCATGCAAGTATAATGATTATGAAGTAATAAAATCTAAACTTGATAATCAATATAAATTAAATCTTGACGAGTCATTGTCATTAATTGCATTGCAGGGCCCCGAAGCAAAAAATGTTTTAAATAAAGTTATACCTGGTTGTGACAGTCTAAAATTTATGAACGGAAACAACTATGTCTATAAAAATGAAAAAGTATACATAACTAGATCAGGATATACTGGTGAGGATGGATTTGAAATTTCTATAAAAAATAGTGATGCTGAAACTTTTGTAGAAAGTTTGATAGAAAATGGATCTAAATTGATTGGTTTAGGAGCAAGAGATACATTAAGAATGGAAGCTGGACTCTGCTTGTATGGAAATGATTTAGACAACGATACAAGTCCTATCGAAGCTAATCTAAAATGGGCAATACCTAAGAGCAGAATTGAGACTGAATTTGTTGGATCAGAAGTTTTAAAAAACCAATTTCAAAGAGGAGTAAAAAAATTGAGAGTTGGCATAAAACCAGACAGCAAAGTAATTGCTAGAGGAAATACCAAAATTTACAATGATAAAAATCAAGAAATTGGGAAAGTAACAAGTGGCACATTTGGACCAAGCGTTGAGCATCCAATAGCAATGGGATATGTCGATAATAGTTATTCAACTGTAAATACAAAAATATTTCTTGAAGTTAGAGGAAAAAAAATTCCCGCAAATATTTGTAACTTACCGTTTTATAAAAAAAATTACGTAAAAGGGGAAATTAATGTCTGAAGTTAAATATTCAAAAGAACATGAGTGGATTAAACTAGACGGAGAAGAAGCTACAATTGGAATAACCAAGCATGCAACAGAAATGCTTGGGGATATAGTATTTGCTGAACTCCCAGAGAAAGGTTCAAATGTCGATAAAGATGGAACTGCTGGAGTGGTTGAGTCAACGAAAGCTGCTAGTGATGTTTACACTCCTGTTAGTGGAGAAGTTATAGATACAAATCAAATGATAGTTGATGATCCATCAAAAATAAATGAAGACCCAGAAGAGTCTGCATGGTTTTTTAAACTTAAAATAAAAGACAAATCTGAAATGGATAGTCTTATGAGTAAAGAAGAATATGAAAAATTTGCAAAGGAGACATCAGTATAATGTTACCAAATTCAGAAAAAGATTTTATAAAAAGACACATTGGACCTTCTAAAGAAGACCAATCAAAAATGTTAAAAGAATTAAATTATCAATCAATAGATGATTTAATGAATAACACTGTTCCAGAAAAAATAATGTTTAAAGGTGAGCTTAATATTGGAGAATCTAATTCGGAATATGAGGCGTTAAGAAAATTAAGAGCAATTTCAAAAAAAAATCATGTTTACTCAAATTTTATTGGAATGGGTTATTATGGAACTTATACGCCATATGTAATTTTAAGAAATATTTTAGAAAATCCAGGTTGGTATACATCATATACACCTTATCAGCCTGAAGTAGCTCAAGGAAGACTTGAGATGTTATTAAACTTTCAACAAATGATTGTTGATTTTACTGGAATGGATATCGCTAATGCTTCTTTATTGGATGAAGGTACAGCAGCAGCAGAAGCCATGGGTCTTAGTCATAGATTAAATAAAAAAGATAGTAATTTAGTTTTTGTGTCTGAGGATTGCCATCCTCAAACAATAAATGTAATTCAAACTAGAGCCGAACCAATGGGTTTAAAAGTTTTAGTTGGAAAAGAAGATGAAGTTTTAGATCAATTAAAAGAGGATTTAGTTTGTGGAATTTTACAATATCCTGGAACTTTAGGAGATATTAAAGATCCTAGTGAAGCAATTAGCAAAATTCATAAAAAAAACGGTAAGGCTGTATTAGCTTGTGATTTATTAGCATTAGCAAAATTAAAAACACCAAGAGAACTTGGTGCTGATATAGCTGTTGGGAGCTCTCAGCGATTTGGAATACCAATGGGGTATGGAGGTCCACATGCAGCATTTTTTGCAACTAAAGACGAGTATAAAAGATCGATGCCTGGTAGAATTGTTGGTGTGTCGGTTGATAGACATGGTAACAAGGCATATAGATTATCTTTACAGACTAGAGAGCAACACATCAGAAGAGATAAGGCGACAAGCAATATTTGTACTGCACAAGCTTTATTAGCAATTGTTTCAGCAGCATATGCTATTTATCATGGCCCAGATGGAATTAAAAATATTTCTGAAAGAGTTTCTCAATTAGCAAAAAGTTTTGCTGATAAAATAAAACAGTCAGGTTATGAAATTTATTCTGATTATTTTTTTGATACTGTTACAATTATTACCAAAGAAAAGACTGATCAAATTTATAAAAATGCTCTAAATCAGAAAGTTAATATACGAAAAGTAAATTCTGAAATGCTTGCTGTCTCTTTCGATGAAAGAAAAAACGTTTATAGAGTAAATCAATTATTAAAAATTTTTAATGCTGCAGAATCAATAAAAAAAGAGGATCCTTCAGTTAAATTACCTAATTTACCAAAAAATTTATTAAGAACTTCAAAATATTTAGAGCATCCAATTTTTAACTTATATCATTCAGAAACTGAAATGCTTAGATATCTTAAAAAGCTAGAGGATAAGGATATAGCATTAAATAGAACTATGATAGCACTTGGTTCGTGCACAATGAAGTTAAATGCTGCCGCTGAAATGATCCCGATTTCTTGGAAAGAATTTGCAGAACCTCATCCTTTTGTTCCAGTTGAACAAATGGAAGGTTTTAGAGATTTGTTTACTGATTTAAAAAATTGGTTAAGATCTATAACAGGTTTTTCCGGTGTTTCTCTACAACCTAATGCAGGCGCTCAAGGAGAATATGCAGGTCTAATGGTTATAAGAAAGTACCACTTAGATAGAGATGATGCTCATCGTAATATATGTTTAATCCCAAGTTCGGCACATGGCACAAATCCAGCAAGCGCACAAATGGTTGGAATGAAAGTCGTTGTTGTTAATTGTGATAAAGAGGGAAATGTAGATTTCGATGATTTAAAGAAAAAAGTAGAGCAACATTCAGAAAATCTTGCAGCTTTAATGGTAACGTACCCATCTACCCATGGAGTATTTGAGGAAAAAATAACTGATATTTGTGAGTTAGTTCATAAACATGGTGGACAGGTCTATATGGATGGAGCAAATTTAAATGCCCTTGTTGGAGTTGCAAAGCCTGGAAATTTTGGTCCAGATGTTTGTCATATTAATCTGCATAAAACATTTTGTATTCCTCACGGTGGTGGTGGACCTGGAATGGGACCTATAGCTTGTAAAAAACATTTACAAGTTTATCTGCCTAATCATCCAGTAATAAAAGATTGCGGACCAACAAGTGGAATTGGAGCAGTATCAGCAGCTCCTTGGGGTAGTTCAAGTATTCTATCAATCTCTTGGATGTATATTAAAATGATGGGATCAGAAGGATTAAAGCTTGCTACTCAAGTTGCAATTTTAAACGCAAATTATATTGCTCATAGACTTAAAGATCACTTTCCTATTTTGTACAAAGGTGCAAATGGCAATGTTGCACACGAGTGCATAATTGATATTAGAAATATTAAATCTGAAACAGGGGTAACTGAAGAAGATATTGCAAAAAGAATGATAGATTTTGGATTTCACGCACCAACTATGTCATGGCCTGTAGCTGGCACTATGATGATAGAGCCAACTGAAAGCGAAGGTTTATCAGAAATAGACAGATTTTGTGACACTTTAATTAAGATTAAACAAGAAATTGAAAAAATTAAATCAGGTGAATTTGATAAAATTGATAATCCAATTAAAAACGCTCCTCACACTGATACTGAATTATCATCAGATGTATGGGAACATAAATATTCAAGACAAGAAGCAGCATATCCTGCAAGTTTTTTAAAACAAAACAAATTTTGGCCTCCAGTTGCTCGGGTAGACAATGTTTATGGAGATAAAAATATATTCTGCACATGTCCAAGTATGGATGAGTTTAAAGAAGACGCAGCATAGCCTTAATGCGAATTGCAGTAATCGGATCAGGAATCTCTGGTTTATCAGCAGCACAAAAGCTTTCCAAAAAACATCATGTTGATTTATTCGAAAGCGAGGATCATTTTGGTGGTCATTCATATACTTTAGATACTTTAATTAATGGTAAAAAAGTTCCTGTAGATATTGGCTTTATTGTTTTTAATCATGAAACTTATCCAAATCTCATAAATTTTTTTAACGAATTAAAAATTGAAATTGAAAAAAGCGATATGTCATTTTCTGTTTCTGTAAAAGATACAAATTATGAATATTGTGGTAGAGGTTTAAACGGAATTTTTGCAAATAAAGCTAATCTTTTTAATTTAAAATTTTTAAAAATGTTTTTTGATATTATAAATTTCTACAAAAAGTGTGATCAAATTAAAAGTTTAAATGAAGAGATTACTCTTGGCGAATTTCTTGAAAAAAATAAATGGTCAAAAAATTTTATTAATTTTCATCTAATCCCAATGGTTTCTGCTATTTGGTCAATGCCCCCAGTAGAAGCAAATCAAATGCCAATTAAATTTTTTTTAAAATTTTTTCAAAATCATGGACTTTTTAAATTAAAAAATAGACCACAATGGTACACAGTCACCAACAGAAGTAGAACTTATGTAGAGAAAGTATTAACTCAAATAAGTGGAGAATATTTTAAAAATTATAAGATTAGTTCGATAAAAACAAATAAAATTGGTGTTCAAGTATATTACGGTGCTAGTAACGAATTTTTTGACTATGATAAAGTTGTCATTGCTACTCATGCAGACGATGCATTGAAAATTTTGAGTGAGCCGACTGAGGATGAAAAAAAAATACTTTCAAATTTTAAATATAAATCTAATCTAGCAGTAATACATACTGACGATGTATGTATGCCAAACAATAAAAAAGTTTGGTCTTCATGGAATTCCTCAGTTGATAAATCAGATATTAGTAAGACATCATTAACTTATTGGTTGAACTTATTACAAAATCTGAAGACAGAAAAAAATATTTTCTTAACCTTAAATCCTTTTTTTGAAATAGATCAAAAAAAAATCCTACAAAAAGTTACTTTTACCCACCCTTATTTTGATCAAGATGCTTTGAATAATCAAAAATTATTAAAAGAAATACAAAATAAAAGAAATGTATTGTTTTGTGGAAGTTATTTTGGTTACGGTTTTCATGAAGATGGAATAAAATCATCCATTAATATGATTGAAAACCTAAATGATTAAAAATTCCAATATTTACGAAGGTAAAGTAATTCATAAAAGATTTAAGCCAAAATATCACTTTTTTAAATACAACGTTTTCTCACTCTTTTTAGATCTTGATGAAATTAATTTGATACAAAAAAAAATTAAAATTTTTTCTAACAATAGTTTTAATATTTTAAGTTTTTATGACAAAGATCACGGACCTAGAGATGGTAGTGATTTAAAAGCCTGGGTAATAGAAAATTTAAAATCAAACAACATTCAATTTGAAAACATAAAGGTAAAATTGCTTTGTTATCCTAGAATACTTGGTTACGTATTTAATCCATTAAGTATTTTTTTCGTTTATGATAATCATTCAAAAATTATAGCTATATTGTATGAAGTTAAAAATACATTTGGTGAGCAACATACTTATATATTTAAAGTCAACGACGAAAAAATAATTACAAATAGATGTGAGAAGAAGTTTTTCGTTTCACCATTTATTGAAATGAAAAGTAAATACAATTTTAGAATCCTCAAACCTGAAAAAATGTTATCCGTAATAATTGATCAAAGTGATAAGGAAGGAAAATTGTTATATGCTTCACAAGATGGGGTTGCAAAAGAAATTAACAATAAAAATATGCTTATATCTTATATTTCTCACCCTTTAATGACCTTTAAAGTTATTGCCGCAATTCATTTTGAAGCATTAAAATTATGGTTAAAGGGAGTTAAGTTAGTTAAAAAAAACATAAAAATAAAAAATAATATTACGTTTGAAAAAAAATGAATTTTAATCTTTTGTCAGATAAAATCGTATTTAATTCTCTAAAACTAATAAAGCATGGATTTCTTGAAATTCAAAATCATGACAGCAAAATATATAAGTTTGGTAATGAGAGTGAACAATTAAGAGCAAAGATTAAAATTAACAAACCTGGTTTAACACTTCAAATAATAAAATCGGGAAGTGTAGGACTTGCAGAAGCGTACATGCGAAATGAATTTGAAACAGATAATCTAACTAATCTAATAGAAATAACAGCTAAAAATATAAAAATTGTCTATAAATTTTCAGGTATTTTTGATTTATCAATGATTAATAAATTAAAGAGTATTTTCATAAAAAATAATAAGAGCAGAAGTAAGAAAAATATTTCAAAACATTATGATTTAGGAAATGATTTCTTTTCATTATGGTTGGATCCTTCACTTACTTATTCAAGTGCAATTTTTGAAAAACAAAAAGACGATTTATTTTCTGCTCAACTAAATAAATATAAAAAGCTTACAGAATTAATAAAGCCAAACGTAGGAAATAAAATTTTAGAAATTGGCTGTGGCTGGGGTGGCTTTGCTGAATATGTGGGTAAAAATTATGATGTAAAATTAGATTGTATAACAATTTCTAAAGAGCAATTTGAATTTTCAAAAAAAAGAATATTTGAAAATGGATTGAATGAAAAAGTGAATATATTTTTGAAAGATTATAGAGATGTAAAAGACAAATATGACTCTATCGCATCTATAGAAATGATAGAAGCGGTTGGGCAAAATTATTTAGTCAATTATTTTAAAAGTATTAAAAAAAATTTATCTGAGAATGGAAGGGCCGCGATACAAGCGATAACAATCGATGATAGTTTATTTGACAGATATAAAACCAAAGAAGACTTTATACAAAAATACATATTTCCTGGAGGTTTTTTGCCATCAAAAAGAAAATTATATGATTTATCTAGTAGCAACGGTTTAGAAATTAAAAAATATGAGTCATATGGCTCTCACTATTCCAATACTTTAAAAATATGGAGAGATGAATTCCTAAAAAAATGGGAAGAGATTTCAAAACATGGATTTGATAATAAATTTAAACGTATGTGGCATTTTTATTTGTCATATTGTGAAGCTGGGTTTAAATCAAAGAATATAGATTTAATTCAATTTTCCATGCAAAATAAAATTTAATATGATTAACAAAAAATTTTTTAAAGTATTTTTATTGATAATTTTCACAGGATTAATTACAAGCTGTATAAATAATCAATCTATGAAACCAGAAGATTTTAAAGATCAAAAACCAAGACTAATAATTGAAGAATATTTAAGCGGAAACGTCAAAGCTTGGGGTATACTACAAAACAGATCAGGTAAAGTTACAAGACAATTTTCAGCAGACCTAGACGGTAAGTGGGATGGCAAACAACTTATATTAGACGAAAAATTTATTTGGAATGATGGTGAAATACAAAATAGGCAATGGGTAATAGATAAAATTGATGAACATAATTACGAGGGAACCGCAGGCGATGTAGTTGGTAAGGCTAGGGGGTATTCATATGGCCCAGCATTTAAATTTGAGTATGTTTTGTTAGTTCCTGTGAAAGGAAAAAATATCAAAATTACTTTTGATGATTGGATATTTATGCAAGACGAAAGAGTAGCTATCAACAGAGCTAAGATGACAAAATTTGGAATTAAAGTTGCAGAGTTGACTGTGATGTTTGTTAAAGATTAATTTTATTTTTTTTGTAATTTAGTTAATTTCCGTATTAAATAAAAATATAATCGATCAGGTATTATTTTTAAAAATTTAAGGATCAAAGTTAATTCTTTTGGGTAGTGTATTTCAAAATTAGAACCATTAATAAGCCCATCATAAATTTTGTCTGCCGAGAATTCTGGTGTTTTTAGAAAAGGCATCTTAAAATCATTCTTATCAGTCATTGGTGTTTTGATAAAACCTGGAGAAACTAAACAAACCCTCACGCCATATCTTCCAAAATCAAAATGTAAACTTTCAGCAAGATTACTCAAAGCAGCTTTGGATGGTCCATAGCCACTTGAGTTAGGTAAGCCTTTGTATCCTGCAATCGAAGATACAATGGTAATAATACCTTTTCCTCTTTCTCGAAAATGAGTTTCAACTGCTTTTATACAATTTAATGTTCCAAAAAAATTTACTTTAAATACATTTTCAATTTGCTCTACATCAATTTCTTTTTCTTTTTTTGGATCCCAAGTTCCCGTAGAAAAAAAACAAATTTCGATGTCACCAAGTTCCTTTTTTATATTTTCAAAAACAGACTTACACTTTTCCTTATCATTTACATCAAGTGGAAAAGATTTAATATTTTGATGCTTATCTTCGATTTCTTTTAATAAATTTTCTCTTCTTGCAGAAATAGCAACTGTCCATCCATTATTAGCAAATTTTAACGCAAGTGCTTTGCCAATTCCTGTACTTCCGCCGGTGATCCAAATTACTTTTTTATTCATATTTAACTGCTGTATAGTACTTAAATGCTAAAAAATAAAATTTTATCTTTTATTCTCTTTGCAATTACTACGTTTTCAGCTTCATTTATTGGA
>CABZGR010000011.1 GCA_902525295.1 uncultured Pelagibacteraceae bacterium
TCTACTAAATTTAAATAACCGACATTAGCCTGGGTCTTTAATATATACCCAGCTTGATGAATATTTCTTGTAACTACTGTGATTCTGTAGTTATTTTTTGACAATTTTCTAACTAGGTTTTTACCGATTTGACCTGTTGCACCGAAAAGTAGAATTTCTTTTTGTTTCATATATATATTCTATCAAAATGAATTTAGATATTAAATTACACAAAGAAGATTTACCAGATGAATTAACACTAAGTGACAAAATATCTGTTGATTGTGAATTTATGGGCCTCAATGTTGAACGTGACAAGCTTTGTTTAGTACAGATATCTACTGGAAATAATGATGCTCACATAATTAAATTAAACCGCGAAAGCTATAAAGCGCCAAATTTAATTAAAATATTTGCAGATAAAAACATTAATAAAATTTTTCATTACGCTAGGGCTGATTTATTATTTATTAAAAAATATTTAAATGTGAAAGTTGAAAATGTTAATTGCACAAAAATAATGAGTAAAATAGCTAGAAGTTATAGTGACAAACATGGGCTGAAAGATTTAGTAAAAGAATTTACTGGAAATGATATTAGTAAAACCCTTCAATCCTCAGATTTTGGGGGAGATTTATCAGAAAAACAATTACAATATTGTGCGAAGGATGTTATTTATCTCCATGAAATTTATGAAGGGTTAAAAAAGATATTGGTCAGAGAAAAAAGATATACTTTATATGACGAAACAATTAAGTTTATTCACAGCAGAGTAGATTTAGATTTAGCATCTTTTACAGCAGATATTTGGTCACATTAAATGCAAAAATCTAATAGTCAAAAAGTTGCAAAAGAAGTAATTAAATTCGAAATATCTGCACTTAGGAAATTGAGTAAGAGTATTAATCAGTCACTTTCAAATATTATTCAACTAATTTTAAAATGTAAAAATGGAAAGATAATAATATCAGGTGTTGGAAAAAGTGGAATAATTGCTAGAAAGTGGGCTGCGACTTTATCCTCTACTGGAACACCATCTTTTTTTATGGAAGCATCTGATGCAAGTCATGGTGACATGGGCAAAATAACATCCAATGACGTTTTAATTTTAATTAGTAACAGCGGACAAAGTGAAGAATTAAAAAATATTATTCAATATGCAGCAAGAAATAGATATATTAAACTGATTGGTATAACGTCAAACAAAAATTCAATTTTATATAAAAATTCAGACGTTTCTTTTCTTATGCCTAATATAAAGGAAGCAGGTCCTGAAAATATTGTTCCTACATCATCAACTATTAACCAGCTAGCTTTGGGTGATGCTATTGCTATTGCGTGTATGAAATATAGAAATTTTACTAAATTCGATTTTAAAAAATTTCATCCGAGTGGAACATTATCCATAAAACTAAAAACTGTACGTGATCTAATGATAAAAGGAAAAAAACTTCCAATGGCTAACGAGAATATTAAAATGAAAAGTGCTATCAGAATAATTAATAAGAAAAAGTTAGGGGTAGTAATAATTAAGAAAAATAATGGTGATACAAGAGGTATAATTACAGATGGAGATTTAAAAAGGATCTCTCAAAAATTTGATAATTTTGAGGAAATAAAGGTAAAAAATCTTTTAAATAAGAGTCCGATTAGTGTTGAGGAAAAGACTTTAGCCTCATCAGCTTTAGCACTAATGAATACAAAAAAAATTACATCTTTGTGTGTACATAAAGACAACAAAGTGAGAAAAACTGTTGGCCTTATACACATACATGATATTTTAAGATCGAATATTAACTAATGTCGATCAAGTCTCTGTTGCAATTAATATTGTTTTTATTAATTATTTTAATCATTGGTGGAATTTACTACCTATATTTTTACTCTGATACCAAGCAAGCCAACTTAATAACAATCGAAGATAAATCTATAATAAATGAAAATTTAAAAAAAAAAAATTTATCGGAGGATGGAATATTAGAGGATAGGGAACTTATAAACAATCAAGATTTAAATGTGAATAAAGAAATAAAGGAAGATAAAAAAAAAATTATTGACAAAAATGTAGATCAAAAAAAATCTGAGACCGAGAGTTTAAATAATGATAGCGAAGATTCAAAAAAAAATAACAAAAATGACTCTTTGAAAGAAATTAAAAATTTAACCAAAGAAATTGAATATATTACTACAAATAGAAATAACGATGTTTTTAAAATTTTTGCTAAATACGGTAAAACTAATCTTGAAGATACAAATATTTTAGATTTAGAGCAAGTTAAAGGAACTTTTTCATCAAAAGGTAGATCCGATATTAAGATTTCATCGGATAATGCAAGTTATAATTACAATAATCAAGATTCAAACTTCTATAGTAACGTAATAATTAAATATGATAATAGAATAATAACTTGTGATAATCTTGATTTAATAATAAATGATAATATTGCTATAGCCTATAATAATGTTGTAGTTAAAGATGAAAAATCAATAATGAAAGCTCAAATGATAACATTAAATACTTTAGACAAATCAATTAGTATAAATTCTAAAGATAAAATAAAAATATTTAGTAACTAATGGCCCTAATTAAAAAATTTGAGATTAAAAATTATATCGGTGACCATAATATTGTAGAAATAAAAAAAGCCTCAGTTTTCTATAATAAAAGACAAATACTTAGTGATTTAAATTTGAATATAAAGAAACAAGAAATTCTAGGCATGTTAGGTCCAAATGGTGTGGGAAAGTCTACTATATTTAATTTAATAACTGGTTTGAAAAATCCAAATTATGGTCAAATAATTATAGATGGAATAGACGTAACAAGCCTACCTATTAACGAAAGATTTACAAAATTTAAACTCGGTTTAGTTCCTCAATATGGTGGCTTAATTCATGATTTAACATTAATTGAAAATTTAAGACTTATTTCGGAAATACACATTAAAGAAAAAGATTTTAGAGAGCAAAAAGTAAATAAATTAATTTCTCAATTTGAGTTCGAATCAATTGTGAATATAAAAGCAGATCATTTATCCGGAGGCCAGAAAAAAAAATTGGTAATAGCAATGGCATTAATAAATAATCCTAAAATACTTTTATTAGATGAACCATTTGCTGCTTTGGATATTTTAACAATCAGAATGTTGCAAGAAATCATTCTTAATTTACAAGCTACGGAAGAAATATCTGTTGTAATTTGCGACCATCAAGCAAGAGATCTATTAAATTGTGTAAATAGAGCTATCATTTTATCTAATGGAAAAATTATAGCATCAGGAAGTCCAAAAGAAGTAATTAGTGATGAAAATGCTAGAGCACAATATTTTGGAGATGAATTCAAAATAAATTAATTCGTCTATGAAAAATTTAATTAATATTTCAAAAAAAATAGATCAATTTAGAAGTAAAATTTATATTCCTAGTGATAAAAGTATATCAATAAGATGTGTTTTGTTGGCATCACAAGCAATAGGAAAATCAAAATTATACAATTTATTAGAATCTGAAGATGTAATAAATGCTTTAAATACAATAAAAAAATTAGGGATTAATTATAAAAAAGTCAAAAATCACTATGAAATAAATGGATTTGGATTAGATGGATACAACACAAAAAAAAATTTGAAAATAAATGCAGGTAACTCAGGGACGCTAGCAAGACTTATATTGGGACTTTTAGTAAATTCAAAAAAAGAAATTACCTTAGTTGGAGATAGCAGTCTTTCAAAAAGAGATTTTTCAAGAATAACAAATCCTATCAAATTATTCGGACCAAATATAATTTCAAATAATGGTAATTTGCCAGTTAAAATTATTGGATCGAATTATTTAAGACCAATTAAGTTTGTAGAGAAATTAGGAAGTGCACAATGCAAAAGCTCAGTTTTGTTTGCTGCAATCAAAACACCAGGAATAACAGAGGTAAAAGCTAAGAAATCAAGGAATCATACTGAATTATTATTCAGATCTTTAAAAATCCCAATAAAAATATCAGAAAAAAAAAAATATGATTATATTAAGATAAGCGGACCATGTAATTTTCAAGGATTTGAATATAAAATTCCAGGAGATATTAGTTCAAGCTCCTTTTTTATAGTTTTAACTCTTTTAGCAAAAAAATCAAAACTTGTTCTAAAAAATATTAATATAAATAACTCAAGAATTGGGATCATAAAAATCCTTAATAAGATGAATGCTAAAATTGTTTTTAAAAATAAAAAAAAATACAAAGGTGAGCTAATTGCAGATATTGTAGTTAAGAGTAAAGACAATCTTAAAGGAGTAAATTGTCCAAGGTCTTTAAATAGTTCTGCAATTGACGAATTTTTAGTTATATTCCTTGTGGCTGCAAAAGCTAAAGGTATTTCATATTTTAGTAATTTGGGAGAATTGGATAAAAAAGAGAGCCCCAGATTAAAAATTGCAACAAATTTCTTAAAAAATATTGGAATAAAATATGAGAGAAAAGCTGATAATATAAAAATTTATGGTAATCCAAATTTAAGTCTTGAAGGGAACTACGAGATAAAGGGGTTTAGAAAAGATCATAGAATTTTCATGATGTCATGCATAGCAGCATTAACATTTGGTGGAAATTGGAAAATATATGACAAGGATTCAATTAAAACATCCTTTCCAACTTTTTTGAATAAAATTAAATATCTGGGTGCAATTATAAATTGATAAATAAAAGAAAAATTATAACTGTTGCAATAGATTCCCCTGCGGCTGCAGGTGCAGGAACTCAAGCCAAATATATTGCAAAAGAGTATAACCTATTATATTTAGATACAGGCAAATTATACCGCTTTGTAGGTAAAATAAGATTAGATAAAAAAAAAAAATTTAATTACAATTATGTAAGAACAAAAGTAAATAATTTAATTTTAAAAGATTTAAATCATAAATCACTTTTATCTGATGAAGTAGCGCAAGCTGCTTCAAAAATTGCAAAAGACAAAAAAATAAGAAATATTGTAAAAAAATTTCAGAAAAATTGTGCTTACAATCCACCTCTAAATTTTTCTGGATCCATTCTAGATGGAAGGGACATAACTTCAGTAATAATGAAGAATGCTATGTTTAAATTTTATATAACTGCAAGCCTAAACGTAAGAGCTCAAAGGAGATTTCAAGAATTTAAAAAACTGGGTAAAAAAATATCATTAAATCAAGTTAGAAAAAGCCTTAGAAATAGGGATAATTTAGATAAAAAAAGAAGCCTCAGTCCATTAAAAAAAACTAAAGATTCGATCTTGATTAATACTACTAAATTAAGTAAGAAAGCGTGCTTTTATAAAATTAAAGCAATAATTGACAAAAAATTAAAAATAAATGGAAATTTACAAAGATCTTAACTATCCAGAAAATCAACAATTCGAGAAACTACTAAACTCTCAGCTTTCAAAAAATAAGATTGAAGAAGGTAAAATTATAGAAGGTAAAATTACTAAAATAACTGAAAAATTTGTTTTTATATTTATTCCTGGACTAAAAAGTGAACCAATTATTGATGTTAATGAATTAAAGATGATTGGTTTAAAAGATAAAATCGAAGTTAATCAAAATATTTCTGTGCTTCTAGAAAAAATTGAAGATAAAAATGGAGAAGTTATTGTATCGGCAATTAAAGCTCAGAAAATTAAGGGATGGTATAAACTTGAAAAAGCATATGAGGAAAATGAGACTATAATTGGAAAAATAACTACAAAATGTAAAGGTGGAGTGATTGTTGAGCATATTGAAACTGGATCTTTGATGTTTTGTCCAGGCTCGCAGATAAGTGACAAACCTTTAAAAAATATTGACCATTTAATTGGAGTAGAGCAAAAGTTTGCTATCATTAAATTAGACAAATTAAGGGGAAATGCATGTGTTTCTAGAAGACAAATTGTATCGTCAAATAAAAGAGAGGACAAAGCAAAAATTATTGAAAAGTTTAAAGTAGGAGACATAATTAAAGATGCCGTTGTTAAAGGTTACTCATCTTTCGGGTGTTTCTTTGAAGTTAATAATGAGATTGATGTATTAGTGCACTTACAAGAAATATCTTATTCAAGAGTTAATCATCCTGATGAAATATTTAATATAGGAGAGAAACATAATTTAAAAGTTATTACAATTGACAAAGAAAAATTACAAATAGGATGTTCTATTAAACAGCTTTCACCAGATCCATTTGAACACATATCAAATTATGAAATAGGAAAAAAATATAAGGTTAAAGTTGATAAAATAACAGATTATGGATGTTTCTGCTCACTTGAGCCCGGATTAAGTACATTGCTACATAGCAGTGAAATGAGTTGGACAAAAAGAAATATAGTCCCAAAAAAACTTTTCAAAATAGGAGATATGATCGATTGTGTTATAACTGAAATTGATAAAGAAAAAAGAAGAATAGCGATATCACACAAGCTTACTATAGAAAACCCATATGAGGTATTCGCAGATAAATTTCCTGAAGGTAGTGAAATTGATGGAATTGTTTCTAGTTCAAATGAATATGCTTTATATATAAAATTAGGAAACTTTGAAATTGATGGGTTTCTTCATGCTAATGACCTGAGCTATATTAATAAGCCTGAGGAAGAATTAAAAAAATTTAACAAAGGTGACAAAATAAAAGTTAAAATATTAGAAATAAAAAAAGATGAACAAAAAATTAGAGTTGGTTTTAAACAATTAACTAAAGATCCCTTTGATTGGTTCAAAGACAAGAAGGTTAATGATGTTATTACAGTTCAAGTGATTTCTACTGACAATAAAGGACTGTTAGTTAAACCTGAAGGTTGTGAGCTTGATTTTATAATTAAAAAATCAAATATTGCTCTAAGTTCGTCTGATGCTCGACCATCAAGATTTGTTGGTGGAGAAAGAATAGATGCAGCAATTTCAGAATTAAATTTTGAAAAAAGAAAAGTTAGTTTAAGCATCAAACTACTGGAAGAATTACAAAATAAAGAGGCAGTTACAAAATTCTCTAGTCCATTAAGTGGAAAAAATCTTCCATTTTCATCATTATCTGAAAAATTAAGTGATAAAAATAATAAGGATGACGAATAATTAATTGTCTACAAAAAAATCAGAAATCATCAATAAATTATCAAATAATTACCCAAATTTTTTAAAGAAAGATTTAAAAAAACTTGTAGACATTTTTTTTGAAGAATTAAAAAATTCTTTAAAAAGACATGAGAGAGTTGAGCTAAGAGACAATTTTACTTTAGAATCAAGATTACAAAAAGCTAGATTCGCTAGAAATCCAAAAACAAACGAAAAAATTTTTGTTAAAGAAAAATATAATATAATTATGAAATCATCAAAAGTTTGGTTCAGAAAGATTAATGAAAAACAATAAAATCTTTATAGCTTGTGATAGCAACAAAATTTCAAGGATTAAAAAAATTATAAATGATACAAAAACTAATAAATTAAAAATTGGTTATAAGTTTGGATTAGAATTCTTAAATTCAAAAAGTGGAAGAGCTTTTGTTTCAAAGGTTAAAAATAAAATAATTTTTGCTGACTTGAAACTTCATGATATACCGAATACCTGTGTGTCTGCTATTAAAGCGATTAAAGATTTAAAAGTTGATTATTTGACAATGCATATAAGTTCTGGTTTAGATGCTCTTAAGGCTGCCAAAAAAGTATCAGGCAAAATTAAATTAATTGGCGTAACTATTTTAACCTCATTAGATAATAAGGCTTTGAAAGAAATTGGATTTAATAAGGATGTTAAAAAAATAGTTCATCATCAAGCGAAATTAGCAAGTAAAGCAAAACTTGATGCAATAGTGTGTAGTGCCCAAGAGGTAAAAATAGTAAAAAAAGTATTTAAAAAAGAAATAATAACTCCTGGGATAAGATTTAGCTCAAATATAAATGATCAAAAAAGAACTTTAACTCCTAAGCAGGCTTATAGAAATGGCGCAGATTGGTTAGTAATAGGAAGAGATATTACTAAAGGCAACATCAAAAAAAATGTTCAAACATTAATTGATCAATTAAATTAATGATCAAAGGTTTGAAAATTTGTGGGGTTTCTGATCCTAAAACATTAAACTATATTTTAGATCATAGACACAAACCTTCTATGATTGGTTTTATAACGAATTATGAAAAAAGTAGAAGATTTGTTGAATATGAAAAATTAAAAGATTTGATTAACGTTGATAAGAAAAATGTAAGTTTTGTCTCTGTGCTTGTAAACCCAAACGATGAAATTTTAGAAAAGATTAAAGACTTAAATTTTGACTATTATCAGCTTTACGATGTAGATCCTAAAAGAACTGAAGAAATTAAATCAAAGTATAAAATAAAAATAATAACAACAATTACGGTTTCTATTAAAGATGATGTAGTAAAATATAAAGAATATTCAGATATATCAGATGTGATTTTATTTGACTCAAAAGGTTACCATAAATCTGAAAGTTTTGATCATAATTTACTAAATGAAGTGCCTGATGAAATGGATAAAATGATTGCAGGAAATATACAAATAGATGATATTCCTAGTTTTAAAAATAAAAACTTTATGATTGATCTTAGTGGGGCGATCGAAGACGAAAATGGAAAAAAAGATATAAGTAAAATTGATAAATTGTTAAACTTATCTGCAAAAATATGAAACTTAAAAAAGGAATTCCTGTAATAGACCAAGGTAATAAACTTGGATTTTGGGGAGGAAAATTTGGAGGAAACTTTGTTCCTGAAACATTAAAAAAACCTATCGAAGATTTAGAAGTACTATTTAACAAACTTAAAAAAGATAAAAAATTTATACAAGAAAGAGATAAATATTTTAAAAATTGGATTGGTGTACCTACTCGATTTATTAAATTAGAGAATTTGTCAAGACATGTTGGTGGAGCTCAAATTTGGTCTAAAGTTGTTTCAGATGCAAATGGTGGGGCACACAAAGTCTACAACGCAACTGTTCATTGTTTACTTGCAAAACGCTCTGGTAAAAAAGTTATAATTGGGGACACGGGCGCCGGGTATGCGGGTAAAATGTTAAGTATGGCTGCAAAAAAGTTTGGTCTTAAATGTAAAATTTTTATGGGTGCAAAAGATATTGCAAGACAACAACCAAATGTAAAAGCGATGAAAAAAAATGGTGCCGAGGTAGTTCCGGTTTATTCAGGAAGTCAAACGCTTGTGGATGCTGTTTCGGAGTGTATGAGGTTCTGGGTTGCTAATTGCGATACTACAGCCATGTGTGTTGGAAGCACAGTTGGGCCAGCTGTTTTTGTTCGTATTTGCGGATGGAGTACTAGTCAAATTTCAAGAGAGTTAAAAGTTCAATTAATTGATGAGTTTGGATCAATTCCAAAAAAACTTAAACTTTACAATTGTGTGGGTGGCGGAAGTTCAAGTTTTGGGTTTTGGAATGAGTTTATGGATTATGATAAAAAACAATGTGAATTTATTGGCATAGAAGCTGGGGGACCTGCAAAAAGTAAAAAACATGCAGCACCTTTAACTTATGGTTCTAAAATTGGAATTCTACATGGTGCAGCCCAGTATGTTAATCAAAACTCAGATGGACAAATAGAAGAGACAGAATCTATTTCAGCAGGTTTGGATTACCCTGGAATTTCTCCGCTTCATTGTTTTTTAAAAGACACAAAGAGAGCTAGATATACTGCAGCGAGTGATGAACAAGCATTAGAAGCTTACAAACTTGTTACAAGATTTGAAAAATTAAGACCATCTCTTGAACCTAGCCATGCATTCGCTGTTGCTATATCCGAATCTAAAAAATTGAGCAAAGATACGATCGTAGTAGTTAATAGTTGCGGTGATGCTTACAAGGACCGAGGAATTTTAGAGAAAAGATTAGGAAAAAAATATGTTAAATCCAATTAGTATAGCATTTAAAAAAGCAAAACAAGAAAATAGGCCAGCTTTACTAACTTATACCGTTGCTGGTGATAGCTCAAAAAAACAATCTTTACGAATATTAAAATCAATTTCTAAAAATGCTGATATTTTAGAATTAGGCGTACCCCACAACACCCCTGTAGCAGATGGAAGTCAGATACAAACAAGCGCCTATAGAGCAATTAAAAATGGAATTAAAGTAAATGATATTTTCAAAATTGTAAAAGACTTTAAAAAGTTTGATAAAAATAAACCTGTTATCTTAATGGGGTATTATAATATGATCTTTCAATATGGTGAAAATAAATTCTTAAATAAATGTAAGTTATCTGGAGTAAATGGATTAATAATTGTGGATTTACCTTGGCCAGAAAACAAGAATTTCGCAAAAAAATGTAAAAAAAAATCAATATATTTTATTCAACTTTTATCACCAACAACAACAAAAATTAGGCTAAAAAAAATTATAAAAGACTCTCATCCTATGAATTATTTTATTTCAATGTTGAGTACAACAGGTGGTAAACTAAAAGTTTCACCAAATGATATATTAAAAAATTATTCCAAAATTAAAAGAATCGATCCAAAGAAAGAAATTGTTATTGGTTTTGGAATCACTGAAAAAACAATCGGCAAACTCAGACCTGCAGATGGATTAGTTGTTGGAAGTGCTATTTGCAAGGAAATTAGCAGAAGTTTAAAGCATAGACAAAATCCTGTCACAAATGTAAGTAAGCTAGTAAAAAAATTAAAAAGTAAAATTCTATGAACTGGATTACAAAAGCTTTAAGTTTTGGAGAAAAAATTAAAAGAGTTTTAAAAAAAAGACCATCAAAAGAGGATATAGCAAACTCAGACTGGACTAGTTGTTGCAAAGGCCCAATATTAAAAAAAGATCTTGAAGAAAATTTATGGGTTTGCAACTCTTGTGGAAAACATCATAGAATTAATTGTCGACAAAGATTTGATATTATTTTTGGAATAAATTCTTACGAAATACTTGATACACCAATCCCTACTGAAGATCCTCTAGGATGGGTAGATACCAAATCTTATAAAGATAGATTAAAAATTGCACGTAAGAAAACTAATCAAAATTCAGCTGTGATGATTGCTAAAGGTAGAATAAATGGAGTCGAGGTGACAGCAGGAGCTATTAATTTTGAGTTTATTGGTGGCTCTGTTGGTGCAGCTGAGGGCGAAGCAATTATTTACGGTGTTCAACACGCTATTGATAATCAAACACCATTTGTTTTCTTTCCTTGTGGTGGAGGACAAAGAATGTTTGAGTCTCCTATTGCACTTGCAAATATGACAAGAACTACACTTGCTATTAATGAGCTCAAAAAAAATAATCTTCCTTATTTAGTTTGTTTTACCGATCCAACCGCCGGTGGTATCACTGCATCATTTGCAATGTTAGGGGATATTCATTTTGCTGAACCAGGTTGTTTGATAGCTTTTGCAGGAAAAAGAGTTATACAAGCAACAGTTAAGGAAGAGCTTAGTTCTGACTTTCAAACATCTGAATTTGTAGAAAAGCATGGATTTGTAGACAGAATTGTTGAACGAAAAGATTTAAAAACAGAAATAAGCTTACTATTATCAATATTGTTAAAAAAAGATAACGCGGTAAATGAAAAGCAAATAAATGAAACTTCAGACAATATTGAACCGCTTGCAAAAGCTGCATCCTAAAGAAATTGATCTAAGTCTAGATAGAGTTAAGAACCTTTGCAAAAAATTAGGTGATCCACAAAAAAAACTAAAATATATATCAGTCGTTGGTACAAATGGTAAGTATTCAACTATACAAGCAGTAAGATCAATTTTAAAAACTGCAAATATAAATTGTAATATTTATACTAGCCCACATATTCAAAAAATTAATGAGAGATTTATTTTTAACGACTTAGAAATATCTGACGATGATTTATCTAATTTATTAATAGAAGTAGAAAATATTAATAATGGTGAACAAATAACTTATTTCGAAATATTAACTGCATCCTATTTTTATCATGCAAGTAAATTTGAAGACAAAATAAATATTATAGAAAGTGGTCTATTTCATAGATATGATGCAACAAATATTATTGATGCAAATTTGTCTAGTATTGTTACTTCAATAGGATTAGATCATCTAGATTGGTTACCAAAAAATGAGCAAAATATTAAAAAAATTGTTTATGAAAAAACCTCATCCCTACTAAATTCTACTATAGTAGTTAGTAAACAAAGCTCAGATGAAACTTTAAATTTAATAAAAAAAACAATTAATAATAATCTATCAAAAAAAATCATTTATAAAGATGATTTCAATTATTCATTAAGTGAGAATGGTTTTATTTATTACGAAGATGAATATGGTTGTTTAAGATTACCAAAACCAAATCTTTTAGGTAATTTTCAAATTGATAATTGTGCGACTGCTATTGCTACAGTAAGAAATTTACAGGTGGGGGTTAAAGATGAAAATATTAAAGAAGGCATTACTAGGATAAAAAGTATAGCGAGACTACAAGAAATAAAATCTGGAAAGCTTAAAAATATTTGTAAGAATAATAAATTATATTTAGATGGCTCTCATAATCCTTTAGGAGCAAAAGCTCTTAATGAATATTTAAACACTCAAGATTGTAAAAAGCACTTAATTCTTGGAATGATGTCCAACAAAGATCACGAAGAATATTTAAGCAAATTTAATAATATATCTTCCATAACAACAATTGATATTCCTAACCAACCGAATGCTATCAAAGGAATAGATTTAAAGGAAAAATTAAATAAATATCCTAATGTTAGTTACAAAAAATCTATTGAAGAAGCTCTTATATCCCTAAATCCAGAAAAAGACGATTTGATAATGATAACTGGTTCTTTGTATCTTGCTGGTGAGCTACTTAATTTAAATTAAATATTTTCTTTTATAAAAGCAACTATATCGCTCTTTGGTGTAGCTCCAACTTTAGTTGCTTTTAATTCACCACCTTTAAATAAAAGCATTGTAGGAATTCCACGAACACCATATTTCGTAGGCATGTTAGGCTCTGAGTCTATGTCATGTTTTGCAATGACAATATCATTCGCCATCTCCTCTGAGATTTCCTCTAAAATTGGTCCAACCATTTTACAAGGTCCACACCATTCAGCCCAAAAATCTACTAAAACTGGTTTTTCATTCTTTAAAACTTGTTCTTCAAATATTTCGTCTGTAACTTTTAATGTTGCCATTAGGTTTATATATAAATTAAAATTTTTTTATCAATAGTTAAAAAAGAAATGTTAAAATTATCCACATCAAACATTTTCATACTTTTTTTGTATTGACATTGCGTATTCATTAAACTCATCTAATAATGCAAGCTTTTCATTGTCATTCTCATTAGTATATTTTTCTCGAAGTGTATCAATTTCTGTATAAAGCGTAGGGATCGTCCACCATTTTTCTTTTTTTTCACTCAAAATACGTTTGGCAATTTCTCTTTTTATTGATTTAAGCATATTCTCTGGAAGAACTTCCGGTGCCTCTTGATATATGATTTTTTTTCCAAAACCTACTAAACGATCATCATCAAATTTATCTAATAATTTAAGTTTATTATTCCATGATGCTGCATGCCAAGCAGGAAATAAGGCAGTATCTTTGTTTGATGTAAATTTAGTATAAATACTTTCTTCAGCATATATATCTTCTTGTGTTTTAGACTGTTCTTTTTCTTCAGCTACTTCTCTTAATGCATGAAGGATATTTTGAGAAAATTTCTCATTATTTTTAACGATATCTGCTCTTTTATTAATTAATGACTTATCCATGGCACTATAAGGTTCTGCTTGCATACCATATTTTGCATCTACAATAATTGGAGCCTTATTAGATCTAATAGTTCTTAAAAATTTAGGAGACTTTTTCATTTCAACCTTAAGCTCATTTATTGATAAATTTAGTAAAGGTTCTATATCAATCCTTAAGTCGAACGCATAATACCAACCAGCATATATTGGATGCATACAATATTTTTGATGAAGAGGTGCAACTAAATGAAGTCTGGATTTACCATAATAATACTCATTTAATGTAATAATTTCACCTTTTTTAATTATAGTTTCAGTATCAGATTTATTTGCAGTTTTAAAAAAAGATTCCCAAGTCTCTGGCTGTTTTTTTTTGACTATATTCAAAACTTTAGCTGTCATTATACTATCACTTAATGCACTATGGGCATCAGTTGAATCAATACCTTGCATTCTAGCTAACGATTCTAATTTAAATACTGCATTATTTTTTTCGTTAAATTCTACTTCTAAAATTGAAGGGTCAATTGCATAAGCTGCACGAGCAATATTAATGCCATCATGTCTTTTATTGGGAGCAGCATTTGTAAGATATGGATATCTAATCCCTTTAAAAAACTCTTTTCTTATCATTTCATCGTCAAATCCAATATTAGACCAACCAAGAAATACTGCGGGGCTCCATTTTTTAAATATTTTTTCAACTTCTGCTAACATTTGATAATGAGAAAGATTAGTTTGAGTTAATTGCTTTATTGATGTTTTATTTACAATAAGTGCCATGGCCTGAAAGATTTCCCCTTCAGGTAAGCTGCATCTTAAATTAAATCTGTCTTTCTCTTTAAAATTTTCATCAACTAAAACTCCACCAATTTCAATAATGCTCCCAAAGTCTGTGCTTGCACTAGATGATTCTATGTCCCAAATTGCTAAATTCATAATTTTATCCTCAAATTAGCTAATATTTTATGGGTTTTTGGAAAGTTTTTTAAAGACTTTACCACTAGCATATAAACGATTAGCTCAGGTATTAATATCTCTTTTATGGATAGGTTAAGTAAAGTCAAGATAAATTATTCAATTCGTAAAACTTTTTAACCCTTCCTAAAAATAAATTTTGATACATTTCTAATTCTGCTCCCTCAATTTTAAATTCTTGGAACAAAATATCTTTAGTACATAATAATATTATTCCTGCTTTCATTTTAGTTCCATGAACAACATCATGAGCTAAAGTATAAGCTCCTAATTGTAAAAAGTAGTCTTGAATATAATCTGTTTTTTTTGGTTTATTAGCTTGTTTAAAATCTACAATAACATCTCTACCTTCATAAACTGCTATCATATCAGCTGTACCAGCATATTGATCTGGATAGTATAATGTTTCTTCCATGCCATATACTTCATTTAGTCTTCCAGTAATTCCTTTTTGAATAATTTCTTTAGCCATATTTTTGTATTGCTCATTACTCTCAAAAAAACTCTCGTTAATTCTCCCTCTTAAGTAGTCCTCAATATAAGAGTGCATAGAAGTACCTCTTGATGAAGCTTCAGTTTTAATTCTATTTGCTTCCTTAATTCCTACCCTCTCTTTCCAATTTGCAAGAGCTGCCTTCTCTTCCTCTGACTTTGTGGCCCCTAGAATTGTAGTAACACTTGGTAATTTATTCTCCCCTAATAAATATTTTCTGTATCCATCTTCAATTGATCTTGAAGTCTTGGGATAATTAAATTTATTATTCCATTTCATTAAATTTTTTGTTTTAGAATTAAATTAATTGTTTGCTTGTCTTGGAATATCGTCAAACTTTTCGACATTTTCTGTTTCAATAGCCTTTTCAATTTGCTCTGGGTCTTTTATATTTTCTAATGTTCTTTTAATAGATCTTGCATCCGTTCCAAATTTATCAACAGCTGTCATTGCCTCTTCTAATTTTTTTCTGAGATTAACAATTCCATCAAAATGTTTTGTAAATCTTGTGCTTATTGTTTTTAAATGATCATATATTTCTGTTGCATGTTTTTGAACTTTTAATGTTTGAAAACCCATGTGTAATGATTGTAAATACCCAGATAAATTATTTGGTCCCATAATAGTTACTTTATATTTTTTCATTAATTCTTGGCTCAATAATTCCTTAGTATTTGGGTCTTGGTAATTAGCTATCTCTAAAAACAAACTCTCAGTTGGCGCATATACAATTGCAAAATCAGTAGTTTTTGGTGGAACAATATATTTTTCATTTACACTCTTAGCTTTTTCTTTGAAAGCTTTTGCAAGTTTAGTTCTTGCATCCGCAATAGCTTTTTTATCGTCTTCTTGATGTGCATCTTGAATAGCTTTAAATCTCTCAACAGGAAAATGGCTATCAACTGGAACCAATACACCTTCTTGGAGTTTAATAGCAAATTCAACGTTTTCACCAGTTTCCTCCTTCATTTTGACATTTGAAAAGTACTGCGAAGAAGGCAGCAAATCCTTAATGAGTGAGCCCAGACTAAACTCTGCTAAAGTTCCATACTTTTTAACTCCAGCTAAGATTTTATTAATACCTTTTTGACTTTCGTTTAAATTTTCAACTTGGGAATTAAAAGCTGCAACTTTTTCATCAACTTTTGTTAGAGCTGCTGTCATGTCTTTTGTAACGCCAGTTGAAAGATTATTAAATGATGTAGACATGGAATTTAAAGAAGAATTAATAGTAGTATTTAAACTATCTTTTAATTTGACTATTTCTGAATTTAATTTTGCAATTTCGTCAGCTTCTTTGCTTGTATCTTCTTTTGTTACATTCGACTTAATATTTAAATAAAGGATAGCCGAAGTAGCAATCAATATTAAAGCTAAAATAATAATTAAAATTGTATCCATGATTCGTATGTTACACTTACTTAATGATATTTAAAGTTTATTTAAAACACTTTTAAGATTTTTTATCTCTCTATTTTTTTTTGATGTCATTAAACAAGCCTGAGAATTAAGAATTATCCCATCTTTTAATATCCTTAATTTATTAGCTTTTAAAGTTGCTCCGGTTGAAGTTATATCGGTTATTATTTCAGATGATCCCGTAAATGGATATATCTCTGTTGCACCAAGGCTCTTGACCAATTTAAATTGAGTAACTCCTCTGGAGAACATAAATTCTCTTGTTAAATTTGGGTATTTTGTAGCTATACGTAATCTATTTTTTTTTTTTTCTTTAAATTCAAAAGCTATTTCTTCAAGATCAGGCATTGTCTGAACATCTATCCAATCATCTGGGATTGCGACTACTAATGTAGCTTCTCCAAAATCATACTTTTTTTTTACAATCACCTTTTTTTGAATGTTAATTTCGCTTTCCATTAATAAATCATATCCAGAAAAGCCAATATCTAGAGATCCATCCGCGAGACGTTCTATTATTTCTCTAGCATGCAGATAATTAATAATAATATTTTTTTCTCCTTTAATAAATCCAAATAAGTCTCTCTCACCTCTTTCAGAAAGAATTTTTAATTTTTTTCTTTTAAAAATATTTAAAACTCCTGATCGCAAACGTCCCTTACTTGGAATTCCGATTTTTAAGATGCTATTACTCATAATTTCTCTAAGTTAATAGCTGCTCCAACAGCTGGTATATTTTTTTTAAAGCCAAGATCTTTAATTAAGGAATCGTATCTACCACCTCTAATATTTAACTTCTCGGACTTTGATTTAATATCAATCTTGAATACCAAACCAGTGTAATATTCGAGATGTCTTCCAAAAGAAGAATTGAATCTAACATTTAATTTATTAATTTTATTTTTAGTTATTGGGAAATAATCATCCTGAACTCTAAGATTAATTTTATTATTTTTAAAAAATAAATTTAACTTTTTAGATGCTTGATTAATAGGACATTCAATTCTTAAGTACTCTTTTAAAATTTTTACAACATTACTACCTTTTTTTGTTCTTCTTGGGTCTTTAATTTTACTGTCAAATCTTAACAATATTTCTTCTATTGATCTTCCAGCAACTTCTTTTTTTTGATTTCCATTAATCATTTTAGAATATTTTTTTTTATCTATTTCGACGATTGTTGGGTCGATATCAGAATTGGACTCCAATCTTTTCAATAAATCATTAAAATATTTTTCTCTCCAAAAATGACGTTGTAATCTTAACTTCCATCTTGCTGGACAATCCAATTTATCTAACAAAAGCCTAAAAATTTCTATGTTACCTATTACTAAGTATCCACTTTTATATTTAATTTTTGATAATGCTTTAAGTGAAGTTTCTATTATTTTTTTATCATCTTTTTTTTCAGTAAAAGATCCCAATATTTCGAAACCAATCTGATTTCTGATAACAGAGTCTTTTTTATTTAATCCCATCCTAAATGCTTGACCACTATAGAAAATTTTTTCACTAGTTTTCTTTTTTTGTTTCAAATATCTAACACAAGATGCAATTGTTAAATCAGGTCTTAAACAAAGTTCATTTCCTAATTGATCATTGAAAGAAAATATAAATCTTTTGAAATTTTCCCCTGACCTTTCCAATATTAAATTAGTGTCAATAACTGTATCAAGATCAATATATTTATATCCGTTTGACTTAATTACTTTTAAAATATTTTCAGATAAGTTTTTTGATTTCATCAATCAGGTTCTCCTTATCAAATGTAATTTGAGTATTTTCAGATTTTTTCCATTCTTCTCTAGATAAATTTCTTGATGTTTCTTCTAAATTTGGGACTAATTTTTTTATAGTAATTTTATTATTTTTAATTTCATCATCTCCACAAAGAATTACGGCTGGTGAGTTCCTTTTATCTGCATATTTTAATTGAGATTTCAAACCAGAGTCCCCCAAATAAACTTCTGATCTTATGTTTTGATTTCTTAGTTGTGATAACAATTCATAATAATTAGAGAGATATTTTTGATCTAAAACACATATAATTATTGGTGAATTATTTTTTACCTCGATTTTTTTTAACTGAACTAATGCATATAACAAACGATCAAGGCCTATGGAAACTCCTGTTGCAGATAAGTCTACTTTTTTAAATCTTGAAACTAAAGAATTGTATCTTCCACCTCCGCCAACTGAGCCAAACTCCACCTCTTGGTTTTTTTGATTTTTGACTTTAAATGTTAAATTTGCTTCAAATATTGGGCCATCATAATATTCAAGTCCTCTAATAACTTCAGGAGAAAAAATTATTTGATCAAAATTAGATGAATAATTTAATCCATCTAGTACTTTATTTAATTCATCAACACCATCATCAATTAATTTGTTTGGTATAGCTGACTTAATTTCATCTAGAGACTTCATATTTATAAAACTTACTATTTCTTCAGCTTGATTATCAGTGAGGTTTGCTCCAATAGTTTTATCACCAGATTTGTCTTCACGTCCAGTTGTAAGCAATTGTTTAACACCATCAGTTCCAACTCTATCAAGTTTATCTATAGCTCTCAAAACAGTAAGTTGTTGTTTGCTTTCTGAAATTTTTAGATTTTCAATAAGACCCTGTATTAATTTCCTATTACTCAACTTGATTCGATATTGATTTTTTTCTAAGCCACAAAAATACAATGTGTCAGCTAAAAGATTACACATCTCTGCATCTGCTAAAGGGTTATTAGATCCAACAATATCACAATCAGCTTGGGTAAACTCTCTATATCTTCCAGGTCCAGGTTTCTCATTTCGCCATACATTTCCGATTTGGTATCTTTTAAAAGGATTTGAGATATTTAAATAATTTTGAGACACGTATCTTGCTAATGGTGCAGTTAAATCATAACGCAATGATATCCAACTATCATTTTCCTCTTGAAAACCAAATACACCAGAACTTGGTCTATCTTCATCTGGTAAAAATTTTCCTATATTTTCTGATATTTCAAAACTCGGAGTTTCTAGCTTAGAAAAACCAAATTTTAAAAAATTTTCTTCAATTTTAGCAATTAAGTTTTCTTTTAATGCTAATTCGTTACCATATCTATCAACAAAACCCGAAGGGTTATTGGCTGATAATTTTTTTTCTTTATTCATTTTTTGGTACACGGGGACAGATTCGAACTGTCGACCTTCGGTTCCACAAACCGCTGCTCTAACCAACTGAGCTACCCGTGCTCCTTCTACTGTTTTATACTAAATGTGGATAAAATTAAATTTATAAATAATTAAATAGCTAGCTTGCAGCCAGCATGAAAATAATGTCTGTGAGTTTCTCTGTTAATAGTAACGAATTTGTTCATTGCTGTGTAATTAGCATTTTTTTTTTTAAATGCAAGCAAGAAAAAGATTTGCACAGGAATAGCTATGTTTTTTAACACATCCTATTCCTATACAAATATTTTTGATGAATTAAATTTTATTAACCTAATTTTTTCAAATTTACAGCGCTTGGACCTTTTTCGCCATCTTGAATTTCGAATTCTATAGCATCGTTTTCATTCAAAAATCTTAGCCCAGCTTCTCTAACTGCGCTTGCATGAACGAAACAATCTTTTTCTCCGTCTTCTCTTTCAATAAAACCGTAGCCCTTCTTACCGTTGAACCACTTTACTTTGCCTTTTAATGTACTCATACTTTAGTTACTCTTTCTTTGTTATTATATAATTAGCTATAAATAGCTGATGGATAGTTATTAGATTTTAATTTTGAATGCAAGCATAATGATGGATATTAATACCACATGGGAGTGGTGGCTTCGGCGGGACTCGAACCAGCGACACAAGCCTTTTCAGGGCTCTGCTCTACCAACTGAGCTACGAAGCCATATTAAGATCTAAAAATTATACGACCCTTTGATAAATCGTATGGAGATACTTCTAATTTCACTCTATCACCTTGTAAAACACGAATACGATTTTTTCTAAGTTTTCCTGCCGTGTGGGCTGTAACGTTATGACCATTGTCTAGTTTAACTCTAAACATGGCATTAGGAAGAAGATCTGTTACCACACCTTCAAACTCCAACGTATCCTGTTTACTCAAATTATTATCTCCTAATTCTAGATTTAATACTTTGAGCATGATTATCTAGTTCTTCATACTCAGCGAGATGTGTAGCGGATTCTCCTAATTTCTCAATACCTTTTTTTGTAAGAGTTATATGGCTAATTTTTTTATAAAATTCACTAAGATTTAGTCCAGATGAAAATTTTGCAGATCCTAAAGTTGGTAGTACATGGTTTGAACCAACATTATAATCTGAGACAGCCATTGGAGAATACTTTCCAATCATAATACTTCCTGCGTTATGAATTTGATTTAAATACTTTTTATAATTAGACAAATTAATTTCTAAGTGCTCTGGAGCAACTTCATTAATTGCCTCTATTATTTGCTTATCACTTTGAGCTAACACAATTAATCCATTATTTTTTAAACTTTTTAAAACAACTCTTTTTCTTTGAATTTTTTTGATACTTTCTTTTATTTCTATATTAAATTTATTTGCTAATTCTTTATCTTTCGTAATTAAAATACACTGAGAATTTACATCATGTTCTGCCTGTCCAATCATTGATGTTATAACTTGATTTAGATCAGTTTTACTATCTGCTAAAACACAAATTTCACTTGGCCCAGCGACCATTCCTTCTGTCCCAACATCACCAAAGACTTCACGTTTGCTTCTTGCAACATAAATATTTCCAGGCCCAACAATTTTATTCACTTTTTGGATATACGCTAAACTTGCTATAGCTTGGGCACCACCCATTGAGTAAATTTCTTTAATTCCAACTTTTTTAGCTGCATAAAGAACAGCAGGATTTAGTTTTCCATTAAGTTTTGGATTGGCCAAAATGATTCTTTTTACACCAGAAATTTTTGCAGGCACTGCATTCATTAATAATGTGGATGGTAAATTAGCTGGCACATAAATACCTACAGACTGTAGTGGCACATGCTTATACTCAATTTTATTTTTAAAATTATCTAAATACTTAATATTTTTTGGTTTTTGTAGTGAATGAAACTTAAAAATTCTATTATAGGCTAAATCGATACTTTTTTTAATCTTAGGTTCTAACGTATTAATTGCTTTGTTTACTTTATCTGTTGAAGGAACTATCTCTGTATTTTTACTAAATTTTTTCTCATACTTTAAAAGTGCTTTTCTTCCATTAATTTTGATGTCTTTTAGAATTTTTGGAACTATCGAAGTGTCTACTGCTTTTCCAGATCTCCTTTTATCCAAAAAAGATACTAATTCTCTTTTATAATTTTTTTTCTTACAATTAATTACTTTTATCATTTTCAATTTTTTTGGTCTTCTAACGTTACATCAATAACTTCTGTGGACAGTGTTATAATTCCATTTTTTGAAAATAACAGAACTATTTCAAAATTTTCTTTTTTTTTAAAAATATCAATTGCAAATAATTCTAAAGTTAAATCTACATTTGATTGGTTAATGTTTTTAGACTTGGAACTTTCAATAAATTCGAATTTTATAACACTATTAATAGGTTTGCTACTATTTGTTTCCCTATCTATTCTTAAAACAGAAAGTAAAAAAATTTTTGTCGATGGCAAATATTTTATGTCAGAAATTTTGACTTTAGACTCTGCACATATCGCTGATATAATTTGTAAGTCGTCTGGAGATTGAGCGATTACTTTCTTTAAAAAATTATTCACTAATATATTCTTTTTATTTTTACTCCAATTTTTTTTAATTTATTTTCAATTTTTTCATAACCTCGATCTAAATGATATACTCTATTTATAATAGATGTTCCTCTTGAAATAAAAGCTGCTAAAACTAAAGCTACTGATGCCCTTAAATCACTAGACATTAACTCAGCTCCCTCTAGATTATTAGTTCCTTCAATAATTGCCTTGTTACCTTTAATATTTATTTTTGCACCTAATCTTTTTAATTCTGGTACATGCATAAATCTATTTTCAAATATATTTTCTTCAATTGTGCTTTTTCCATTTGCTCTAGTTAATAATACCATTATTTGAGCTTGCAAATCAGTGGGGAAGTTTGGATATTCTCCGGTTTTTAAAAAATCCAAACTTCTAATTTTTTTTGGTCCCTTAATTTGAATTGTATTTTTTGTGGTTTTTATTTTTGCACCAATTTTTTTAAGTAAATTTATCTCAGTATTAATAATTTTTGGCTCAAAGTTTTTAATTTTTAAGTTTCCACCATTTAAACATGCAGCAACACAAAATGTGCCCGCTTCTATTCTGTCATTCATGATTGAATAAGTTATACTTTTTAATGTTTTGACACCCTGTATTTTTAAAGTTCTTTTACCGATCCATTTAATCTTAGCTCCCGCTGTTTTCAAAAAATTAGTCAGATCCTTAATCTCAGGCTCAATTGCACAATTCTTTATTGTTGTTGTTCCTTTTGCAAGACAAGCAGCAAGAATTAAATTTTCGGTCGCTCCAACAGATATTTTTGAAAATCTTATTTCTGAACCAACTAATCCTTCTTGAGCTTTTGCATTAACATATCCTTTTTCAATTTGTATTTTAACACCTAACTTTGATATGGCTTTTAAATGTATATCTATTGGTCTTACTCCTATACTGCAACCACCTGGGCTACTTACTTTTGCTTTTTTATTTTTTGCCAATAAAGGGCCAAGAACTAAAATTCCTGCTCTCATTGTTTTAACTAAAGAATAAGGTGCAAAAAAATTATTTTTTTTTCCTTTTGAAATTGTCGCGATTTTTTTATTATTTTTAAAGCTAATTTTTCTCCCGAGTGATTTTAGCAAATTAAGCATTGTATCTATGTCTTTTACTCGTGGAAGATTCTTAATTGTTACATTTTTATCGAAGAGTAAAGTTGCAGCAAGTATTGGGAGAGCAGCATTTTTACTTCCAGAAATTGAGACCTCTCCTCTGATCTTGGAGGGACCATTAATTTTAAATTTGTCCATTTTAAATTTTGGGAAGCGTTACCCCTTTTTGACCCATATATTTTCCATTTCTGTCAGCATATGAAACATTGGGTTTCTCAGTACCTTTTAAAAATATAAATTGAGCCACACCCTCATTCGCATATATTTTGGCTGGCAATGGAGTTGTGTTAGAAAATTCAAGGGTCACATGACCTTCCCATCCTGGTTCTAAAGGTGTTACATTAACAATTATTCCACATCTGGCATAAGTGGACTTACCCAAACAAATAACTAAGACATCGCTAGGAATTTTAAAATATTCAACTGTTCTCGCTAAAACAAAGGAATTTGGCGGAATAATACATTCATCAGATTCTTTTGTTACAAAATTTGTTGGTTTAAAATTTTTTGGATCTACAATTTCAGAGTTAACATTAGTAAATATTTTAAACTCATTAGATACTCTCGCATCATATCCGTAAGAAGAAACACCAAATGAAATTTTTCCTTCTCTTATTTGTTTATCCTCAAATGGTGAAATCATTGCCTGTTCTTTTGCCATTTTGATTATCCAGTTATCTGATTGCACTGACATTTATTTATTTTTTTTATTTTTTTTTTGAAAAATTTTTCTTTTTCTTAAGTTTTTACGCAAAGCTTCTTCGAGTTTAGCTTTTTTATCCTTCTTCGTGTCCATCTTGATTACTTTTTGTCTGGATTGGTAAGGTGATCCAAAGTTATTACTTGATCAATTGGTATTGTTTTGTCTTCTGGAATTTTGGGATCACCTTGTTTAGCTATTTTCTTTGCTCTTTTCTCAGCAAGCTTTTTTTCTCTTTTAGCCTGCTTCTCCATAGCTTTAGCTCCTCTTGTCGATTTATAATCGTAGTGAATTCCCATATCATTTACCTAATTTAGATATAACTGATTTTCGTAAAAAATTAAGGCAATTATTTGAAAAAAACAATTTTATACACTAATTTAACTAAAAATTGCCCTTATAGTTAAATGGTATAACACATCCATGGTAAGGATGAGTTTCCAGTTCAATTCTGGGTGAGGGCACCAGTTATTTGTAGAATTTTTTTTTAATTATAAATCCAGTTATAACTAAGATTATCATGCCGATTACAGGTACATAAATGTCTGGGGTTAAAATTATATCAAATATACTTGGAGGTTCTTGATTGTTTTCAATAACTTTATTTAGGCCTGCGCCAAGTGAGGCTCCAATAAATAACTGGGGGGTCATTCCAATAACAGATCCTAAAAAGAAATTTTTAATTCTAACATTAAATAATGTTGGCAAAATGTTTGAAATAAAGAAAGGTATTCCACCAACAAATCTATATATCAGAAAAAAAGTAAATTCATTTTCTTTAAATTTTTCAGTAAGATTAGAAAACTTAGATGAAAATTTTTTTTTAATTAAATCTTTAAAAAAATAATTTGCGCTGATGTATAAAAGAGTTGATCCAATTGATAAACCAAACACAATAAGTATTGTTCCAATCCATTTCCCAAATACAAATCCTCCAACTAAAAAAACTGGTGAACCAAATCCTAAGAGCATAACCCAAATAATCACTCCAATAAAAAATAATATGCTTGCAATTAAAAGATTGGAATTTTTGATATCATTTAATTTGTCTCTATTACTTTTTATGAGTTCAAAACTTGAAAAGTCATCAAATGAGAAATAGCTGAAAAAAAGCAACAAAAAACCAGTAACTATGGAAAGATATATAATACCGAGAATAATTTTTAATTTATTTTCATTTTCCATTTTGTTTTAATTTATTAAAAATCGCTGTACTTATATACATTAAATTGTATAACTACCGAAATTTAACAAAAAAGAAGCCTTAATATGAAACGTACATATCAACCTAGTAAAAAAGTGAGAAAAAGAAGGCATGGTTTTAGGTC
>CABZGR010000012.1 GCA_902525295.1 uncultured Pelagibacteraceae bacterium
GCCATAACAATAGAATTGTCACCTCCTGAAATAGTTCCTGAATTATTAATTGTTAAGTCATCAAAGTTTTTATTGGCGTGATAATCTCCAATTTTAATTCCGTCTGCATCACCATTAATTGCGCTAATTGTTCCAAAATTATTTAGAACTACATTTTCACCAGCTTCTACAGATGTTGAATCATTACCAAATCCAATTCCAAAGTGACCTGTATCATTCTCACCTGTTGATGTTATCGTTCCATGATTATTTATGGTAAGGTTCTTTGTTCTACCAGCTCCAATAGCAGCTGTTGTTGATTTTATTGTTCCAGTATTGTCGATAGTTGTTCCACCAGTGTTTCTAGCTATTTGTATTGCCGGTCCAAACGCCGAATCTATAGTTCCACTATTTGTAATTGTATGAGCATCGTCACTATCTCCTTGTCTATCAATAAGAACTGTGCCTGTATTAGTACCTGTATTTGTTGAGCTGATTGTTCCTGAATTTGTAAATGTAACTCCAGAGCACTCTCTACAATAAATAGTATTTCTATCTGAAGTTATTGTTCCACGATTATCTATTGTAATATTTGATCCATTTTCAGCTAGTATACCATATCTACCTGCACTCTCGATTGTTCCTCCCTCATAATTTATAATTTCACTATCTGTAAGATATTTTGCGATAATTGGGTTATTACCTGATGTAGATTTAATTGTTCCTCCATCATAGTTATAAATTTTAACACCTCGACTTCGTGGGTTTCCTCCTCCTCCAGTGCCTAACAAAATTGTTCCTTCTGTTGCACTAATCATACCGTGATTATGCAATATTAGCCCAACTGCAGTAGAGCCCGAGGATGATAAACTAGATTGACAATTATCGTTATTTCCAGCCTTATCACACCAACCAACATTTCGACCCTCAATCGCATTTCCTGCTTCAGCGCTAATTGTGGCACCCGCATTATTTGTGATTGTTATATTTTCTGCGTAATCTATATAAATTCCTTCATTATTGTCTGAGTTGATAGTTCCATTATTAGTTATTGTAGTATTTAAAGATGATTCAGCATGAATTGCTTTTTGTTTATTAGTTCCATCTTCAGTTTCAATTGTTCCATCATTTGTAATCTGAACCCCAGTTTCATCCTCTAGATCAACAGCCTTATGGTCATTGTAGGTAATAGAACCAGCAGAAGTGACATTTAAAATATCATCATCTGCACAAGCTAGTTGGTTAGTTGATGCACTAGCTATTGTTGTTAAACAAGGACCAGCATAACTTATGGAACTAAATAAAAAGAATAAGATTATACTAAGTAAAATCTTTTTCATAAATGTCTATTGATTAATAGTTCTGTCTCCAAGAACTTCTATAACTAGATGTTCCACCTGCAGCAGCTTCAATGCTAACTAAGTCTTTTATGCTTCCAGCAGATTGACCAGCAATGTTTGCAAACAGCTTACCTGCAAAAACTACAATTTTGGATAAAACACCTTGTCCAACATATTTACAAGTATCTCCTTTTCTCAAATTTTTAAGATTAGATGAGAAATTTGTTCCACATTCATCATCAACTCCACAAATAAATGCGTCACCTAGACTACATTTATTAACTGATGATGTTGGCTGATAAATTGGAAAATATACCAACCCACTTGATACAGTTGGTTCAGCAGTAACTTTCTGAGATTTATCTAATTTTATATACCAACCAGTATCTGTTGACGTTGGACATTTAGCACCTGTTTTGTCTTTTGTAGTATTTTTACATTTCGTTAAATCAGCAGCTTTTTTAGGAACCGCTACATCTCTATATTCTGGATAATGAGGATCTCTAATACCAATCATTAAGTTGTCTGTACCATTACTTGTATTTCCTATTCTCTCGTAATCTCCAGTTCCAGCATATAACCATAATGAATTAGTAGTTTGTCCAATTGTTGCATCCATAGAATGATACATATATCTACCATTAGTTTGGTTTGAACCTGCTTTAAATAATGTTGTGCTATCATACATCTTTAAAGCTTTACCTGTTCCATCAGTTCTATTATTTGTTAAATTAAACTTAGTAATTTTTCCTTCAAGATCACTGATGTAGACAAGCGCACCCCTAAAATCAATTCCTCTTGCTGTATCTGCTGTTATTACAACAGGTGAGCCTGGTGTTGAATTAACGATATCATTCGTCAGCATATCCTCAATATCTATTCTTTTTTCAAGTTTACCTGGGAACGTTGTATCCTCAAGATTAACAATTGTTAAATTAGAACCAACTCCTGAGTTTTGAACACCGTATCCTCCACCCATAATTGCAACATAAATATCATCCTCTAAATTATTATCTCCTGGACCTTTATTTGGCATTCTTATAATTCTAGGAGACGACCAAGTTCCACCTAATTCACTATAATCATACTCAGGTTGGCTTAGTACACCAGTTTGTGCAGAGCCAGGCTTAATATGTAAAGCCATATTTGAACTTTCTTTGTTACAGGCTGCATTTGGATTACTTGCACATGGATCTGATCCATAAAATTTTAATGTTTTATTTATTAATGTAATCTCAGTTGCTGGCTTTGTTTGAGCTTGCCCACCACTAGGTGGCGCTGGTATTGTAATTGTAGAGGCCTTCACTGTAAAATTAGTAAATGGTTTATCGTCAATTAATATCGAAACATCAGATTTACTCAAATTAGGAACATCTAAAGTCCAAACATTGCTTTCCTGACAATCAGTTGATTGATCACTTTTACATGTTAAGTCACCTTTATTATTCGAACTTACAGTAATAGACTCAAAGAAACTTGCTAAATCATAAATTTTTTTGATGTAATCATAACTTGAAATAGTTCCATTATGATCCATTACATGGACTTTAGTTTGAATACCATCATTAAGCACAGAATATAAATGCATTGGTGCATCTCGATCTGTAATATCTAACACAGAAAATCCTGCACCACCTCTACCATATGGAACCATTAGTATTGTATGCCATTCTTTTTTACTATCGTAAGGACCTTTATAAAACATATCATGCGCAGTAACGGATCCATCAACACCATAAATAGCATTAGATCCACCAACCCCACTTCTATTTAAATTTACGTTAACCATATTTGGCATTGTTGATGCAATGAATGGTGGAACAAATGCCCAAATTTCTTTACCAGTCTTTCCATCAAATGCATGAAGCATGCCGTCATTTGCGCCAACATAAACTGTTTCTTTTCTTGAAGAATGTTTTTGTGCAAATGAAGAATAATTTTTCAAAGATCTCCAATAAGCTTCTTGATTTCTTCCTGCAAAAGCTGTTTCAGCTGATGGTTTTGAAACCACTACTAATTCTGAATGGTAAATATCTCCAAGAGGGTTAGGTCTTGTTTCAGTTAAATTACAATCACCATCATAATCAAAATAATCTTGTCCTCTAACAAACTGTATTAGGCCTTTAATGTCATCTTCATTATCATTTTGAACTGAGGAAACATTCTTACATCTTTGTGTATTAGTAGGGTTATCACTTTTACTATGATAATTTGGCACTTCATTATTTGTATGAGTAAATAACTTGTCAATATCCTGGTAATTTGATGTTACCCAATTATTTAAATTACCATAACCAGAATTTGCAGATGTGTTTGGAAGGTGGGTCCAAATTTTTCTGTCATCTGTATTTCTTTTTTCTAATAATTCAGCTGCATCCCAATTCTTTTTACCAACAACTCCATTAGAGTCTATGGCAGTACTTTTTAAGGTTCCTTTCCACTCTTTATTTTGTTCATAATCAAATTGTGCTTGATATAAAGATCCACCTTGTTCAATTGTTGCTGTAATTGCAGGCGCAGAGAAAGATAATTTTTGAGCAATAATTTGTGATATGGCAGCTTTTAATTGTGTCTTTAGAGATTGAGTGGTTCTTGCTACAATAACGCTATTAGTTCCACCTGTTTGTGCCATCCTATTAAAGTTTCTTACACCATTATTTGATAGTCCTGTTCCATAAGCTACAGTAAATGTTTTTATTTTGTGTGAATTTAATAATTTTGATACTCTCCTCGCGGCACGGTTGTGATTATACCAATCTCCATCACCTATAACTAAAACATAACTATTCTGACAAGTTAAGTTTTTATCTATTGGAGACAAAGTACTGTGCAAATAATATTCTTCTGCTTGTTTTGCCCAGTTATCAGCATTCGTTCCTCCACCAGGCTGAACGGATTTAATTATCGAATTGATTTTTGCCGCCCCTTGTTTATGAGCTCTTACTTTTATACAGGCTCTACTAGTACAAGGCGTAGCTCTTCCATTAGTTATATCGCCAGTCCAAGATCTAAAACCAGACCCATTATTATCCCACGACCAGTAACCAAATCCAAAATTTACTCCTGCTGTTAAAGAACTATCTGTAACAATTGATTGAATAGCTTCATGGGCACCTGACATTCTTGTTCCAGCAGAGCCTCCAAATTCTTTATCAAAATTTAAATTTAGATCAAATGCATTAACACTTTGTTTATAATAACTGGTACTTAATACTCTGTTGTTGGTTTTATCTACGGTTATACCCCATGGACCATACATTCTAACATTACCAGTCTTTGATGCATTTCTTCCGTATCTACCAATATTTTTTATTGCAGTATAACCATTTCTTGATGAGTTTAATGTAACTTTAGTAACTCTATGATTTCTCCAATCACTACCATATAAAATTAATTCATTTGATGGATGATGATCCATTCCATATGAGTAGTACCAATTACCAACATAAGATCTGCTAGAATAGTTTGTATTTATGCAACCATTACTTCCAATGGTGTATCTATAAATGTAACGACTATAATGCACAAAATAATTTTCTCTTTTATAATCTGCAGTCTGACCATAATAACGGGCGTAAGAAGATAAATTTCCGCTCCAAGAGCAACTTATTTTTGAAGGAGTTGCTCCAGATATATTATAAGTCAACATACCTCGATATCCTGTTGCATATAAAGTGTTTTGCGCAATGGAAATATTTCTTGGATAATTTAAGAATTGGTTCCAATCACAGCTACCGCTTGTAAGATCAATTCTAAAAACTCTGTTTTGATAAAAAGAAGCAACATACAATTTATTGTTATGTACTTTCATATTCAATGGGTAATAAGATCTACAATTACCACTTCCTCTATAAGTACCACTACTTGCAAAGCTAGTATCATTACTCTTTGTTGAATAAGTAAATTTTTTTATTCCACGTATCCAGTATTGACCAACATAAACATCGCCACTACTATCTGTTGCAACACTGTAAGGATAAGAAAAGCCAGCTCCACTGGTCATTCTAACACTCATACTTCCAGACTTATCTAAAAGGATTAATACATTAGCTGGAACATCCGATATTCCAGAACCAGGTGGTAAATTTTTTGCAAAACTACTATTTGAAAAAAAAGATAAAATTAAAATGATTTTTAAAATTAAAAGTTTTAATTTCATAATTATTGTTCTTGCTCCATTTTCTCTAATTCGACTTCAAGATCATAATAAAATTTACCTAATTTTTCATCGTATTCTACAGTTGTAATCATTAATTCTTCTTCAAAAAGTTCTTCTTCACCAAGCATTCTTTTATATACAATGACATCATTATTACTTTTCTCCCAAATTTTGAAACTATCGAATATTTGTGGATTTTGTCCTGTATCGAAATCACCATAAACTTTTTTAACATATCTCATTAATGTTAATTTGTTATTCTCAGTATTTTTACCATCATTCATAACAATCATTCTAATGGCTGCTAATTTTGCGGCATCTTCTGTTTCACCTAAAAATACATATTCTACTGCAATATCATTATTCAAATTATCATTTGGACATAACTCTGGTGATGGAACGGGCAAATAATATTGTCCTTTATATCCTGGTAGTGGCATATCAAATTTATCAAAAACTTTTTTACCACTATCTCCAATATCAATTAAAAAATCACAAGCAGCTTGGACAGGTGTGCTCAAAATTGAAAAAATTATAATAAATTTGATTAAATTTTTCATAAAGATTTAGAAATATTAGTATAACTCATTATATTTGTCGTCATTTTATTTAGGTAATACAATCACACTTTCTAAAGCAACTACCATTCTTTCGCTACCCTTCTTTAAACCGCAGCCATAAATTCGATAAGCCATTCCATCATTTCCTTTATCAGTTGAGCCTTTTTTGACACTAGAGCCAGTACCTCTGAAAGGTGCAGCACCAATTCTTATTACAAAAAATTCATAAAAGTAATTATAAAGTTTTTCAGCTTCTTTTCTCTCATCATTAGTTGCAGAATTAAAACTATCACGTACTAATTTTCCAAAATTCCAACTTTGTGCGGCTACAACATCATAGAAATTTCCACTTAATCTAACCTTGTCTAAATCCTTAAAGCTATTAGCGCAGAAATTTTCTGTATTATAATAAAGAGAACTATTGCTAGAATTATAATTGATCCTATAATTAGCCATATTGCCGTTCCATTGAGTGTTATTAGCTGGTAAATTTCTTTTTGATGTATCCCTAACATGATTTGAAGTACTCCAAGGTCCTAAAAATTGATTGAGTACATATTTTTCACCTTCGATCAAAGCTGTTTCAGCGATATAGAAAGTTTGCTGATACTCATCACTCTTATTATTACTTTGATGGTCACCTGCTGAAATTACAATTAACGCTCCTCCCATTAATGACATTGCAAGCATTAAGACTAAAGATAATACTAGCGCAAAACCTTGTTCATTTTTTTTCATTATTCCATTCCTAAATTTCTTGCGTGAGCAGTTACAATAATTGTATCTCTTAAATATTTGTCAGTTTTCTTTTTATTTCTAGTTGAGTCTTTTAATGCAAACACATCTCTAATTTTAGAATTTCTAAAAAAATTTTTTGTTGATCTAACAGTCAATGCGATATCAACAGTTTTAATTTTATAAATTAAATCTTTGTTTACATTTGTTGCAGAAGGGGGTGGATTGATTAACATTCCTTTTTCGTCAACAGGATTAAAAATCATATCATCTACGTAATCTACAACGAGTTGATCATCGTATGTTTTATCATTGTTATCTGTTGTAGGATCATCCCATCTACCTGATGTATTATTCCATTTAACTTTTTTTTTATAAACAGCAAAAGCATCAATTGGAGGGTATCCACCTCCACCTAATTGAGGTTGCGTTTTGTCAGGAATAGTAGATTTTTTGCATTTGTAAGTTATTTTATATCTCTCATATATATATGCAGGCGTTCTTCCTTGTTTATAATTTACATCTCCGTAAACGATATCGATTTTATCGCATTCTGAAAAATTTACATATTTAGTGATTAGTATTGGAATATGCTCACTTGATGTTTTGATATTATCATTGAAATACATAAATCCAGCATTTCTAATATCTCTCATAATCATTCCAACAACATCTCTTCCAGCTGTTGAAATTTTTGCTCGATCAGTAACTTGAGAGTAAGTGTTATTAACAACAGTATATGAAGTGAACATAGCACCCATCATCACAACAGAAATTAAAATTCCAATTAGAATTTCAATTAAAGTTACACCTGCAATATTGCTTAATTTTTTTTTCATTAATTAAACTGAAAATATAAATATTTTTTCTTTTTGCCGTCGTTTAAATTGACTTCCATTTTTCCTAGATACCATTTTTCGTAAACACCATTACCTTTGTAATTTGTAGTGTTATTATATTTGCAATTATTTGCTGCAGCGTTGTTATTACAGATTTCGTAAATTTTGAGAATTTTATTATCTTTATTTCCCTTACATTTTAGTCTTTCTTTAGAAAATCTTTTATCCCATTTTTGAAATTTGTTTTGGACTGCATTATTAAAATTGGTAGATGATGTACCTCTATTAGAACAGTTTGCCATACTCCAAGAATTATTTATTAAATAGTCTTTAAATTTTACGTCTGTAGTAGGTGAGTTTGAGTCTCTTTCAGAAATTAAGTCTTCCGCCACCATGGAAACCAAATAATTTGCCTTTGTTCTTTCTCCAGAAACATCAATTGATTGAACTGAATAATTAACCATCTGAAAAACTGCAACAAATCCAATACCTATAATTGCTGTTGAAACCAAGGCTTCAAGCAGGGTCATTCCTTTTTCTGACAATTTAGTTTTGCCTAGTCCAATCACTTCCACTCCATTTAAATTTACTTATATTACCAAATCTAGTCCATTCAACCAAGTATGCAGGTTTTTCCAACCCACCTCCTTGATCCAAAGGACATTTGCCACCATTACTTGCGTTTGATGTTGTACAAAGTATCAAATATTGGTTTGTTGATCTATTTTCGACTGTAACATTTAAATTATTTTTTAAGGTTCCATGTGCTTTAAAATAACTTCCATCTTTAGAAAAACAAACAGCACCGTCTTTGCTAATATGTGTTGATATTTTTTTTGTTGTTTCATCAACTTGGTTATTGTCCCAGTAACTACCGCTAGAGGTATTACATTCAATAGTTTGTGCATTATTTAATTTAATTGATAACGAAGTTGCATCCATTCCTTTTGAAACAAATTTTGTTGATGAGGTTCCGTTGGGTGTTACTCTAAATTGAACAAAGGGATAATTTCCTCTTTGAGATAATGTATTTACTGATGAAAGCATAGTTGCTGCTTTTTCCATTGCAGCTCTTAGCTCTCTATCTTGTTGCCAATTTGAAAAATTCGGGTAAGCAACAGCAGAAATAATTGCTACTATTGTAATAACAACTAGTAACTCTAAAATTGTAAATCCTTTAATGTTCTGATCTTGCTGCACCTGGATCTATTTTCCCTGATTTCGCTAATTCTTCAAGAGATTTTTCCATGGTAATCATTCCATCTCTAACGGCAGTTTGCATTATACTTGGAATTTGGTGAATTTTTGCTTCTCTAATCAAGTTTTGTATAGGTGCGGTACATTTCATTATTTCAAATGCACCAACTCTTCCTGCGCCATCTCTAGTCTTTAACAATCTTTGGGTCACAACCATTTTAAGAGAAGTTGAAATTTGAGCTCGAATTTGTTCTTGTTGTTCAGGAGGGAACACATCTATAATTCTGTTAATTGTACTTGGTGCACCACTTGTATGTAAAGTTCCAAATACTAAGTGACCAGTTTCTGCAGCTGTTAATGCAAGACTTATTGTTTCAAGATCTCTCATCTCACCAACAAGGATTACATCAGGGTCTTCTCTTAAAGCTGCTTTTAATGCTGCTGCAAAAGTTTCTGTTTGTTTTCCTACCTCTCTATGAGAGACAATGCTTTTATTATCTTTATGAATAAATTCTACTGGATCTTCTACTGTGATTATATTTGAAGTTCTTGTTTTATTAATTTCATTTACTATAGCTGCAAGTGTTGTTGATTTACCAGAACCAGTTGGACCTGTTACTAAAACTAAACCTTTATGAAAATCAACAATGTCATAAAGAGCTTGTGGTAAGTTGAATTGTTCCATATCTGGAATTATACTTTCAACTCTTCTGCAAACACATGCAGGTCCATTAATCGTTTTATAAAAATTCGCTCTAAATCTTAATCCACTTAGGGTAACAGATGTATCAAGTTCGTGTGTGTTTTCAAATTTTTTTAATTCATGTTCATTACAATTCATTGAAAGCAGGTCTTTTAGATCTTGAGCTGTAACCATGACTTCCTGGACTTTTATTATTTCTCCAGTTTGTCTATATGCAAGTGGGGATCCTGCTCTGATATGAAAATCAGAGATTTTTTTATTATCTTTAGCTAGTTGTTCTAACTTTTCAAACATACAACCCTTTGTACTATAAAATTGACTTGTTTTACCAATTAATTTTTGCAAAAAACCCAATTTGAATATCAGTTGTTTTTATTCTAGTAAAAGTTGAGTATAAAGTTAAAATTCGTTTATAAAATTTATGAAAAATCCTTTTGCAAATTTATTTAAAAAGAAAAAAAAAGATGATGCAAACGCACCTCCTGTGCCACAAGGAGGTGAAAGCAAAAAAAAAGAGGGATTTTTTAGTAAGCTTCTTAAAAATAGATTAGGAAAACAATCTATTAAAGGTGAGGAAATTTTAGGAGTTGAACTTACTCCTTCAGAGATAAGATTATCTCAAGTTTCTAGCAACAAAGCCAATCAATGGGTTTTAGATAAATTTTATGTTCATAAATTTGAGGGTATTCCAGAGAATGGAACGGTGCTTGAAAATCCCGATAAAGTTGCTGAAGAATTAAAATTAGCTTTACAAAAATCTAAAATTAATACGACTAATGCTGCGATCGCAATTCCAGTAACTAGCGCAATCATAAGAGTAGTTACCGCACCTTTAATGAGTGACGAAGAATTAAAAAAAGCGATAGATACAGATTCACTTTGGGAAAACTTAGTTCAATTAACTGATAATTTAAATGACTACTCTATATTCCATCAAGTAATAAATAGAGACAAAACAGGAAACACGATGGATATCCTTTTTGTGGCATCAAAATTATCAGACATTAATAGCTACACAGACATTATTAAAAAAGGTGGATTAAATGCTGTTATTATAGATGTTAAATGTTTCGCTTTAAAATCTGCTGTTGATCAAATTAATCAAATTGCAGGTTCAATTGAAGATTCTAACTTAACTGCTGTTCTAGAATTTGGTTTAGATGAAAACTATGTAATGATACTTTACGAAAACAATCCAATAATAACTGATATTTTTATTAGATCTCAAGACAGAAAAACTCTTCAAGAAAGTAGTAATCAAGAAGAAATGGATGCACTTGTTAGAAGATATATGACGCAAGTCAAACAAGCAGTTCAAGATTTTGAACAAAAATATGAGAAAAGAATTAGAAATTTAAAAGTTACTTCAAATCTTCAAAATGTTGAAGATTATCTTGGTAGCTTTAGAAAAAATATGGTCAACACTGGTTACAATTTATTTGATCCATTTGATGGAATAAAAATTCCTGCACAATTAGAAAACGATATAAAAATGGATAACCGTTCGTATTTTTCAACAGTGATGGGACTAGCATTTAGAAAACTAGATGTTTTTGGTTACTACAAGTTTGTTACTGCTGTTAAAAATATTAACCTTTTGCCTAACAGAGAAAATATGATTGCTCAGAAAAAAGCAAAAGCTTTTTCAAATTTTGCATTCAAAGGTGTAGTTGGAATAGTTTCACTAATCTACGTAGTTTTATTTGGTTTATCATTTTGGCAAATTACAGATCTTAATAAAAAAATAGAAGGTTATGACGAAATTTTACAAACTCATGAGCTTAAAACTTTAGAGAAAAATAAATATGCAAAAGAAATTGGTTTTATGCTTAAGTCTCTTCAATTAAGTAAATCAATTAAGTCTAATAAAACAGTAAGCTTTAGAGTATTAGCACAGATCGCTTCTGCAGTTCCTAAAAGAGTTAAATTTAGCAAAATAGAATATAATGGTTCAGATTTAGTTGTTATTGAAGGAACAGCATTTAGTGATCAAGACATTTTAAAATTAATTAGTAATTTGAACAATAAAAAATTGATCTCACAAGCTTCATTAGCAAGCATGACTCTACCTCAAGGCCAGCAGCAGGGATCACAAACTATGAAGGGCTTTAAAGTAGCCTGTGTATTGGAGCAAGTATAATGGATTTAAAAAACATGACTATGGATGATCTAAAGCAGAAGCTAGCTGCTGTAGATAAAAAAACTTTAATCAAATTTGGATCTGGTTTTGGAGCAATAATTTTATTTTTAATAATTTACTATGTAATTTTAAATCCAATGGTCAAAGAAAGAAAAGCTAAATACAATGACAAAATAGTAAAGCAAAACGAAATCTCACAATTTGAAAATGAAATAATTACTTTCAAAACAAGAATTAAAAAAATGAAACCTGATTTTGATAAAACTTCAACTCTATTTCATTCAAAAGCTGAAGTTGAAGACCTTTATGAAAGTTTAAGTAAGTATGCTGCTGTTAATGGATTGGTAATATCAAAAATTGAAAAGAAAAAACCTAAGCCTGTTTTTAAACAAGGAGTTACTCAACAAGCAGAAAATAATATTACGAGGGATATGGTATCTTATTATCAAATACCTGTAGATTATGAAATCAAAGGGAATTTTTTAGGTTACATAAAGTTCAAAAGAGCAGTTTCTAGACAAAATAAAATGTTAAATTTTGACAAAGAGACTATAAGTATAGTACAAAACGATTCAACTGGAGCGATAATGGCGCAAGGTGAATTAACAATAGTAGGATTACCAGATGAATTTTTTTAAAATATTATTCATCATAATATTTTCTTTAATGGCAAACGTTGCTTTTGCAGATAATCATGATCAAAAACAAGAAGTCCTAGATGCAGCAAAAGAAATTGTTAAAGAAATGGAGGAAGATGAAGAAGTTCCATTAAATGATCCATTTGCAGGAAATGAGGGAACTTCATCTTCAGCAAGCATACCGCAAGACGAACAAGATAATGAAATGAGCTTATATAATTTTAAATTAGCAGGGCTTATTTCTGGAAAAGATTATAGTTACATTTCTTTAGTTAACTCTGGTGGAGAAGTTTTAACAATGACATTAGGTCAATATCTTGGAGAAATACAATTAGTTGATCTAAGATTAACAGAAGCAATATTTAAAAAAGATGATGGTAAATTCATGATAATTGATTTTAATAATCAGGTCCGGGAGGCAGATGACTATTAAAAAAATATTAACATATTTTGGATTATTATTTTTTCTAGTTGCATTAAATGCTTGTCAGAACTTGAAAAAATATGACAAGCCATTCAAACACAATACACCTCTTATAAAAAACAAAGATATTGTAAGTAGTGGACAATCAGAAATCGCTAAAACTTTAGAAATGGGTCCTAAACCTATTGAAGGTGATGCAAAAAAACTTGGAAAAAGAAAAAAAATATCATCTGAGGCACAAAGAAATTACTTAATAATACCTGATGATTATCCATTATTAAAACAAAGAGTTACTCTTAAGTTTAAAAATCTAGATTATAAAGAAACTATGAAATTGATGGGTAAAATAGGAGAGATAAATGTACTCGTTGGAGATGAAGTTGCAGGAGCAATATCCGCTGAATTAATTGATGTTCCTTGGGACAAAGCTTTTCAAGCACTTTTAGATATGAAAAATTATGCATCAGATGTTGATGTTGCTAGTAACTTAATAAGAGTTCATTCTCCTGAAACACTAACAGCACAAGAGACTTATAAATCTGAAAGAGCACAAGCTGTTAAAAAGAAGGTAGAATTAGAAGATAGTGTTGAGCCAATATATTCTGAGATTTTCAGACTTTATTATATAACTCCAGCACAAGCTAAACAAACTATCGATGAGTTGTTTACATCAACAGCAGGCGACAGTTCATATACACCAATACAAATTACTGAAGAAGCAACAACAAGATCAATAATAGTTCGAGGAAAAGAAAAAGATTTAGATGTTGTTGATAAAGTTATTAAAGAAATAGATATAAGAACAAAACAAGTTTTGATAGAAGCTTTTATAGTTGAAGCAAATTCTGATTTTGAAAAAGCACTTGGAACAAGACTGGGTGGTTATTATCAAAGAGCTGGTAAAGTTGCTGGTGGACTATCAGGTGGAAGCGCTGGTAGTGCTTTAGGTACAGAACCAGGTGGAGCAGCTAATCTTGGTGATGCAACAGATAGTTTGGCAAATTTTGCAATTACAAATCCAACAAGTGGAATCGGAATTTTAAGACGAACTGGCTCGGGTGTTTTAAAAGCAGAAATTACAGCACTAGAAAGAATGGGAATGGGTAAAACTATTTCTAATCCAAAAGTATTCACTTTAGATAATCAAGTAGCAACCGTTACTCAAGGTGAGGAAATACCTTATGAAGCTCCAGGAGAAGGCGGAGGATCTCAAGTATCTTTCAAAGAAGCAGCTCTTAAATTAGAGGTTACTCCAAGCATTATTGGAGATGGAAATGTTTTGTTAAGTATTCAAGTTAATAATGATACACCAAATAGATCAGTTGCAGGTGATACGCCGGCAGTTAACAAAATGGAAATTGTAACAAAATTATTGGTGGCAGATGGTGATATAGTTGTAATTGGTGGAATTAAAAAGAACGTTTTGTCAAAATCTAAAGATCAACTTCCTGCTATAGGCAATGTACCTGTAATAGGTAATCTCTTTAAAGGGACTGAAAATTCTGATAATCTAGATGAATTGTTAGTGTTTATAGCACCAAGAATTTTATAATGATAAATATTAGTAGAGAGTCTGAGATTAATTTAATTAATATTCTTATTGATCAGGATATTATTTCAGGGAAAGATTTAGTTGAAATTAAAAAAATATCTGGTGAGGGAGAAAAATCTCAATTAGACGCTGTATTTGAGTTAAATCTAACTGATGAAGAAAAGATTTTAGATCTTTTAGTAAAAGATCAATCATTAGATGTAGTAGATTTATCGACAGTTGCTGTAACTGATGAATTGAAAGCTGTTCTTCCATCTAATTACATTAATATGAACTTTATAGCTCCTTTCAAAATTGAGGGAAAAGTATTGCACATTGCAATATCTGATATTTCAAAATTAAGTTTAATGAGAAATTTACGAACAATTACAAAAATGGATATAGAACTGCACGCTGCAAAAGTTTCTGATATTTCAAACTTCGTAGATAAATTGCTAGCGGACGGTGAAAGAACTATATCTGATATTAGACAAACTAATGCCGAGAAGACTAAAACATTTGATTACGATGTAGATGATCAAGCAGAAGTTTTAGAAAAACCACCTGAAGAAGATATTGAAGCTATAGAAAACGAGTCTGAAGTAATTAAGTTTAGTACAGCAGTTGTAGCAGAAGCAATTAAATCAGGAGTTTCAGATATTCATATTGAACCTTATCGATTTACATCAAGAGTTAGATATAGATTAGATGGAATTTTACAAGAACAAGAACACTTTAAAAAATTTCTTCATTCAAATTATGGAGCTGTAGTCACAAGATTTAAGATTATGGGGAAACTAGATATTGCTGAAAGAAGACTTCCTCAAGATGGAGCGATCCCATTTAAAATTGATGGAAAAGTAGTTGACCTTCGTCTTTCAATTTTACCAACTGCAACTAATGAAAGAATAGTAATGAGGGTTTTAAACAAAGATGCAGGAGACATCAGTTTAGAACAAATTAACTTTGAAGAAAACGATTTAAAAAATTTAAGAAAAGCAATTCATGGCACACAAGGTTTGGTTCTTGTAACAGGTCCTACTGGATCAGGTAAAACAACAACACTTTATAGTATTCTAAAAGAAGTTTCTAAACCTCACCTAAATATTTTAACTGCGGAAGATCCTGTCGAATATGAATTGGATGGTGTTGGACAAGTTCAAATTAAAGATGATATTGGTTTTAATTTTTCTACCGCACTCAGATCTTTTTTAAGACAAGACCCAGAAATAATTCTTGTTGGTGAGATGAGAGATAAAGAAACAGTTGATATTGGATTGAAAGCTGCTTTAACAGGCCACTTGGTATTCAGTACACTTCACACAAATGATGCACCAAGCACCATTACAAGATTACAAAACATGGGAACACCCGATTATTTGATTAGTGCAGCCGTTTCACTTGTTTTAGCACAAAGATTAGCAAGAAAAACCTGCTCAGAGTGTAGAGTACCAGATGAAGACATAACACCTAAGGCTTTAGCTGATTTGGGATTTACAGTTGAACAGGCTTCAAGGGCAAAAGTTCAAAAAGGTAATGGCTGCCCTAAATGCAAAGATACTGGTTATAAAGGCAGAATGGGTATTTATGAAATTTTAAATGTTACAAAACCAATTAAAGAAGCAATTCTTAGAAAAGCTACAACGCCAGAACTTAAAGAAATTGCTTCAAATGAAGGTTTTAGGACAATGCAAGATATGGGAAGAGAATTAATCCTGACAGGTGATCTTAATTTTAGAGAGTATGATAGAGTTCTCTCTATGGAGTAGTAAATGTCAGCTGAAACTTTTTCTTACAAAGGAATATCCGCAGGTAAATATATTGAAGGTGAAATAGAGGCTATAAATCAAGAAGAAGCATCTTTTAAACTTAAAGAGCAAAAAATAATCATTACCAACTTAACCAAACTTAAAAAGAAAAAAGCTGAAAAAGAAAAGGGTAAAAAAAGTGGCTTTTCTTTTGGTAAGAAAAAAGTCACTCCAGCAGATGTAATGCTTTTCTCTAAGCAATTTGCAACAATGGTAAAGGCAGGTTTACCAATTTTAAATGTTTTAACGATGCTTAGAGACCAAATAGAACATCCAACTATGAAAGAAATAATAGAGGATGTTAGAAAAAGTCTTGAAGGTGGTGTAACTCTTTCTAAATGTTTTGAGAAATACCCAAAAATATTTGATAATATTTACATAAACTTGATTAAAGCTGGGGAGGCCAGTGGTAAACTTGATGATTTCCTATTAAAATTAGTAGACTCATTAGAAAAAAGAGAGAAAGTTAAAAAGAAAATTAAAAGTGCATTAACTTATCCGGTGGTGATGTTTACTGTTGCGATAACTGTAATGGTGTTCATGTTAATTAAAGTTGTTCCAGTATTTGCTGAAATGTATGAGGGAATGGGTGTTGCATTACCTACCCCAACAGCTGTCATTATGAATGCAAGTAATTTTATGAGAGGTGCAGGCGGACTAACACTTGGAATAGTATCGATAATAGGTTTTGTGATATTTAAATATACAACAACTAAAATTCCTGCAATTAGATATAAGTGGCACCAACGAGTTTTAAAGATGCCAGTTTTTGGTGATATGATTTTAAAATCATTGATTGCTAGAATTGCATTAATAATGGGTAATCTTAGTGCAGCAGGGGTAAACCTTTTAGAAAGTATAGAAATAGCAAAACAAGTAAGTAATAATGATGTTGTAACACAAGCCTTAGAAAATGTAAAAAAAGGAGTTTTTTCAGGAGACACTCTTACAAAATTATTTTTAAAAGAACCGGTTTTTCCTCCAACATTTAGTCAATTAATTTCAGTTGGTGAACAAACAGGAAATTTAGATGAAATGTTTACTTCTGTATCATCTTACTACGAAGAGGAATTTGATACAGCGGTTGATAATATGTCTAGTTTAATTGAACCAATCATGATTGTATTTATGGGAACAATGATTGGTGGATTAATGATTGCCATGTATTCACCAATCTTTAATGTTGGTGCAATTATTGGCGGTTAAGCGTTTAAATTTTTAGTTAAGACTAAATGATTAATCCAAGGCTTCTCACCTTCTTTAAAAACAACAGCGTCCATTATCTGTTGAATAAAAAAAGTTCCTAATCCGCCTGGTTTAATATCATCAATTTTTCTGTGTCTTACATTTTTTTCTTCAACTGGTCTTCCTTTGTCAAAAAAACCAATTTCAAGTTGACCGTTTTCAAGTGAAATTTTAATTTCCATTTTATCATCTGTGTCTTCACCTTGATAAGCATGTTTAACAATATTTTGTGCTGCTTCTGCTATAGCTAGTACTAATTCATCTTTTAAATCTTGATTAATATTTACTTTTTCAAATACTTCTCTTGAGAATGATCTGACTTCTTTTAAACTCGATGAACTAACAACAAAATCTCTTTGTTCAGTTATAGATTTTATTGCAACATTCATTTATCAGTCCAAATTCAAAATTTGTTCAAGTTTTGCCATCATAATTACTTTTAAAACTGACTTACTGATTTCTTTCAAAACAACTTTTGTGCCAAGTTCAGTTGCTTTTTGGTGACTTTCAATCAAAACCGATATTCCCGAAGAATCCATGTATTGAACTTCTTTAAGATTTAAATGAACTTCCTTCTTGGCTTCAATTAAAGGCATAATAATTTCTTTTGCCTTCTCAGTGACATCCATATCTATTTCACCATCAAGGTGAACAGTTGATATGTTACCTTCCTCAGTAACTTTATATGACATAATTATTAATATTTATTAGATTTCCTTGCTAAATCAACAAAAATGACCCATTTTGAATACAATTGAAGTATAGATATTGCCTTTTAAAAGATATAATTTATATGTATACACTTATTTTTATTAATTATAGGATCAAGACTTATGAAAAAAAATAATAAAGGATTTACACTTATAGAATTATTGGTTGTTGTAGCAATTATTGGAATTCTTGCAGCAGTTGGTGTTGTTGCATACTCAGGCTACACTTCAGGAGCTAAAAAACAAGCAGCAAAATCTACTCATTCAAATGTTGTTAAATATATCGCAGCAGAATTACAAAAATGTAATTTGGGAGAGACAAATGCAATGGCTACTAAATTAACTTGCAGCGGCAGAGATGCATCTAAAGTTATTACTGCAGCTACAGCAAATGATGGACCCTTCGCTGATTTTAAAAATCCATATGTCACAGCTGATCTAGCTGTAAGGAATAGCACAGATACATCAAAAGGTGGTTACGTTAATCTTAACGCTAAGAGCACCTCAGTTGTAACTGTAGCAACTTGTTTTACAGAAGACTCAGACTGTAGTACATCTTCAAACGTTGTGACAAAAGATATTACTATTGAGTAATCATTAATTTGAAAAAAAATCTTATGACTTCCAAAAGCTCAGGCTTTACGCTGATTGAGCTTTTGGTGGTTGTTGCTATTCTTGGTATTATAGCTGCTATTGGTATTGTGAGTTACAATGGATATGTCAGTTCAGCTAAAAAAAGATCTGCTGAAAATGTCATGCAACAAATATCTTTGGGGCAAACTGAATATTACTCAGATAACGGAATATATTATAGAAACAGTACTGGCACTTCATGCAATCCAACAAGCACCACATCAAGCGCAATAGAAACTAATTTATTAGGTGGCACTGATAGTATCACTAGTGAAATGGGTTACGAATTATGTGTCGCAAATGATGCAACAAATTATAAAGTTTTTGCAAAAGAAAATGGTGGTAATTGTGAAATTACCATGACAGCTTTAGGTACTTTCGTTAGAACCAATTGCTAAACATCTCATGAACTATCAAGAAATTTTAGAAAAAGTAAAAGTAGTATTTTCGGGTGGATTACCAAAAAATGTTAAAATATATTTAACTATAAGTTTAGCCTGGATAATACTAATTGGATATTTAACATGGTGGAATGGATTAAAAAGTCCAATGTTAGATAAAAGCTTTAGATGGGATGAATGGTTTTGGTTTGGAATAGTTCCAGCTGTATCACCTTATATTTTCTATTATATTTGGAAGAAAAAGGAATAATAACCTATTTTGAGCATCAATCATCTATGATGTATACTTTTTTATAATAACTTAGAGGAATAAATGGAGAGTGTTGATCTGGAGTCAGTAAAATCATTTGTTGATACCCTTTGGGTTATAGATTGTGCAATTCTTGTTTTCATTATGCAAGCAGGCTTTATGTGTATGGAAACAGGTCTTTCAAGGCACAAAAATAGCATTAACGTTGCTCTTAAAAATGCCGCTGACTTCGGTCTTGCAGTTGTAATTTTCTGGCTATTTGGTTTTGGTTTGATGTTTGGAAAAAGTTTTAATGGCTATTTTGGAACAGATTTATTCTTTTTTAAAACTGATCAAGCTGAATACATGACATATTTTGTATTCCAAGCAATGTTTGTTGCTACTGCAGCTACAATTGTTTCAGGTGCGGTTGCTGAAAGAATGAAATTTAATGGATATTTAATAATTACAATTATTGCTACCGGAATTATATATCCAATTGTTGGTCATTGGGCATGGTCTTCTAGTTATTTAAATAATATTGATGCCACAAGACAATTACTTGCTGTTACAGGCCAAGTTAAAACAACTGGATGGCTGACAGATATAGGATTTGTTGATTTTGCAGGAAGCACAATAGTTCATTCTGTTGGAGGATGGATTGCACTATCTGCTGTTTTAATTTTAGGTCCAAGAATAGGAAAATATTCAGATGCAAATAAAGGAAAATTTACAGGATCAAGTTTCCCTTTAGCAGTTTTGGGAACTTTAATTTTATGGTTTGGTTGGTTTGGTTTTAATGGTGGAAGTAATGGAGCTATGGATGAGGCAGTTCCTCTAATTTTAATAAATACATTTCTTGCTGCTTCTTTTGGTTTACTAACAGGTCTTGGAATTTCATTTGCGTTGTTTAAAAAACCAGATCCTTACTATGTAATCCTTGGACCACTTGCAGGGTTAGTTGCAATAACAGCTGGATGTAATTCAATGACATCAGTGACTTCAATCTTTGTTGGAATTATAGGAGCGGTAGTTGCAATTTTTGTAAATGAATTTTTAAATAAATTTGAAATAGATGATGTTGTTGGAGCAGTACCTGTTCATTTGGCAGCAGGAGTTTGGGGCACTATTGCTGTAGGATTATTTAGTGATCTTGAAATACTTGGAACAGGATTAACTAGACTAGAACAAATCAAAGTACAATTTATTGGAATTGTATCGATCGGTGTATTTTCATTTTTTGGTTCATATATTTTATTAAAAATTTTAAATTATTTTTATCCATTAAGAGTAAGTCCGCTACACGAAGAGTTAGGTTTGAATATTGCTGAGCATAATGCAACTTCAGTAGAACATGATTTGATTACAATTTTAGAAAAACAGTCTGAGTCCGGTGACTTAACTATTAGAGGTCCTCAAGACCCATTTACTGCTGGAGGTGTAATTGGACTTTATTATAACAGATTGATGAGCAAATTAGAAACTAGCGAAGCTGAAAAGAAAGTATGGAGAGATAGAATATCAAATGAAGTAAAACTTGCGGTAAAAGTTCAAGAAAATTTCTTACCAAAAAGAAACTTGGAAAATTATCCTGTACATGGAATAAATATTGCGGCTAGAGAAGTTTCAGGAGACTTCTTTAGTTTTTATCCTCACAATGATAGCGTTTACTTTATTATTGCGGATGTTGCGGGTAAAGGAATTCATGCTGGAATGGTAATGGCAAAAGCATCAACTCTTTTTGAAATAATGTCTAGAGATCAAGTAGATCCAGATGAAATGATGTTTCATATGAATAATGATCTATTTTTAACTAAAACAGGAGGAATGTTTGTTACTAGTATATTAGGAGAATATAATATGAGGACAGATGAATTAAGATGGGTAAATGGAGGCCACCAGCCAGCTATAATTAGATCATCATCAGGAAATTATGAGCAATTTGAGAGCAATTCTCCACCTATGGGAGTAATTCTTCAAAAGGACAAATCAGTTTATAAAACTCACAAAGTTAAGCTAGAAAATAACAGATTTTACGCGTTCACTGATGGTTTATCTGAAAGTTTAAATAGATCAGGTGAAGAAATAGGAATAGAGGGATCATTAAAAATAATAGAGCAAAATTTCAATACAGATTCTAGCAAACAATTATCAGATATATCAAATTCAGTAATTAATTCTGCTGGGGATAATAAGCTAAGTGACGACTTAACCTTAATATCTATAGGCAAATAATAATCTAAGTTAAATAAACCCGCGATCAAATATCATATATAATAAGCATATCTTAAAAAATATATTCTCTACGTGGATGAAAAAAATCTAAAAATTGGAATTATTGGTGCTGGTATACAAGGTGTCTGTAATGCTTTGTTCCTTCAAAAAAAAGGTTTTCAAGTAACTCTTTTTGATAGAGAAGAGCCTGGGAGCGCAGCATCTTATGGAAATGCTGGTCACTTTTCTCCCTATGCCTCTGTTCCTTTAAATAGACCAGATGTCATAGCAGATGTTCCTTCGATGTTAATCAGTTCTAGAGGACCATTAGCTCTAAAGTGGAACTATGTCCCAAAAATGATTCCTTGGTTTGCGAGATTTATTTTAAATTGTAGAGAAGAAAAAATGATGCATACAGCTAAAAATATGCACCAAATTTTAGATCAATCATTACCAGCTTTTGACGAATTATTTGATGAAATTAATCTTGAGGGATTAGTAGAAAATAATGGAATTCTTTACGTATGGACTAATCAAAATATGAAAAGTAGAGAATTAGAAATCAGAATTAGAGATCAGCTTGGAGTAAAACAACAGTTAGTAAACAAAAAAGAAATACATGATCTAGAACCTAACTTAAAACCATTTTATCATGGTGGAGTTTTTTATGATTATGCAAGGCACGCAAGAAATCCAAGAAAAATTTTAATTAAATTATTTGAAAATTTTGTAAATAAGGGAGGAAAGTTTTTAAAATTAAATATTCAAGACATAGATTTTGATGAAGAAAAACCGGTTCTTAGAACTGAAACACAAAGATTTATTTTTGATAAACTAGTAGTAGCATGTGGGGCATTCTCAAAAAGACTAACAGACAAGTTACATGAAAACATTCCTTTAGATACCGAAAGAGGTTATCATGTTCACTTTAAAGATTATGACCATTTAATTTCAAGACCAATTGTTTATGCAAATAGAGGTTTTGGAATGACACCAATGGAACAGGGTTTGCGTGTTGTCGGAACAGTAGAATTTGGAGGTTTAGAAAACTCTCCATCTAAATCGAGAATAAAAAACTTGATCTTAAACGCAAAGGATATGTTAGATGGTTTACCTGAACATAAAGATGAGTGGCTTGGTTTTAGACCTACATTGCCAGACTTTCTACCAGTTCTAGGGCCTTCAAAAAACTATAAAAATGTTTTTTATTCATTTGGTCATCATCATTTAGGTTGGACGCTTGGTGCAATATCAGGAAAAATTATATCTAAAATGATCTCTGGTGAGAATACTAACTTAGATTTACAGCCATATAGTTCAATAAGGTTTAGTTAAAAGTAATCTTTTATAGTACTCTATTTAATGCTTGAAAATAAAAGTAATATCATAATTGCATCTATTTTGCTTTTTTTAGCAGCCTTGTTTTGGTCAGGAAATTTTATTGTTGGAAAGATAGCGGGTTTAAATGAAATACCTCCAATATCATTAAATATATTAAGGTGGTCACTGGCGTTTCTAATTTTACTACCTTTTACTTACAAAGAGATGCTTGAAAAAAAAGAATTAATTTTTAAAAATATTTATCTTCTTTGTTTTTTAGGAATAACAGCAGTCAGCATTTTTAATTCAGCACTTTTTTATTCTTTAAAAACCACACAAGTAATTACGGGTGTACTCATGATCTCAACTGTTCCAGTTATGATCATTTTATTTTCTATAATTTTAAAAATAGAAAAAACAAATACCTTTCAAGTATTGGGAGTTGTATTTTCTTTGCTAGGTGTATTATTTATAATTTCAAAAGCAGATTTTGAAGTCTTTAAAAATTTAGCTTTTGAAAAAGGAGATCTATTTGCATTATTTGCAATGATATCCTGGTCACTTTATTCAGCACTTTTAAAGAAAAAAAATTATGGATTGTCTCCAATAACTTTACTTCAGGTTGTCATTGGTCTTGGGGTAATATTTCTTATTCCAATGTATGCGATTGATTATATTTATATTGGTAATCGAATTGTAATTAATACAAATTTCATTCTTGTTTTATCATATGTTGTTTTATTACCTGGAATAATTTCTTTTTTTTTCTGGATAAAAGGTGTTGCTTTAATAGGTGCAAATAGGGCAGGAATTTATTTACATTTAATGCCAATTCTTGCAGCAATTCTTGCAATGATAATATTTGATGAAGTATTACTATTTTATCATTATATCGGTGGAATATTTATTATTTCAGGGATATTACTTTCAAACAAAAAAAATGCTTAAAGTAGCCATACTCGACGATTATCAAAATATTGCAAAAGACTTTATTGATCTTAAAAAATTATCTTCAACATACGAATTTCAGATATTTAACGAGCCCTTTGAAAATGAGGATGACTCAATTGAACAATTAAAAGAATTTGATGTACTTTTTATAATGAGAGAGAGAACAAAAATAACTAAAAACCTTTTAGAACACTTAAAAAAATTAAAATTAATTGTTACTAGTGGAATGAGAAATAAATCAATAGATCTAGACACAGCCAAAAAAAAAAAAATTGTAGTTTGTGGAACTGAAATTAACGCTAATCCAACGCCAGAATTAACTTGGGCTTTAATTTTAGGTTTAGCTAGAAATTTTAAAACAGAGATAGACAATATGTACCAAGGATACTGGCAATCAACCATTGGTGTAGAATTAAAAGGTAAAATTTTAGGCTTATTAGGGCTGGGAAGAGTTGGATCTCAAGTTGCAAAAATTGGCAAAGTTTTTGGCATGCAAATTATGGCTTGGAGTGAAAATTTAAACTTAGATAAATGCAAAGAGCTTGATGTTTTGCCGTGTAGCAAGGATGACTTAATTCAAAATTCTGACTTTCTATCAATTCATGTTCAAGGTGGAGAAAGATATAGAAACTGTATTACTATTAAAGAATTTGAGAAAATGAAAAAAACCTCCTATTTAATAAACACTTCAAGAGGTGAAATAGTTAATGAAGATGATTTAATTATAGCTTTATCAACAAATATTATAGCTGGCGCAGGTTTAGATGTTTACGAAAAAGAACCATTGCCCGAAAGTCATAAGCTTAGATTCGTTCAGAATGCTCTTCTGCTTCCTCATATCGGTTACGTAACTGCTGAAAATTACGCAACTTTCTATAATCAAATGATTGAAAATCTTGATAGTTTTGCATCAGGCAAACCTCAAAGAATTATAGAATAGTAGAAATTTTAGACAATTTTACCAGATAAAATTTTTTATTTTTGTGTATACTATTACTGATGAGCAAAGAACTTAAAGCTAATCAAAATCAAAAATTAGATAATCAAGAATTAAATGATTGGTTAGATTCTTTAGATGCAGTTGTAGAAAATCATGGTAGAGATGGAGCTAAAATAATTTTAGAAAAACTTGAACAACGGGCAAAAGATTTAAGAGTATTATATTCGCCTGTCCCTTATTCTCCATATAGAAATACTATATCTCAATATGATCAGGGAATTTACCCTGGAGATCTAGAAATTGAGGAAAAAATTACAGCCATTCTAAGATGGAATGCTTTAACAATGGTAATGAAAGCAAATAAAAATTTTGGAGGTCTTGGAGGACATATTGCAAGTTATGCTTCCTTCGCTGAGGTATTCGAAACTGGATTTAACCATTTTTTTAAGGGTGGAGACGAAGCAGACTTAATTTTTTATCAATCGCAGTGTACAACTGGAATTTATGCAAGATCATT
>CABZGR010000013.1 GCA_902525295.1 uncultured Pelagibacteraceae bacterium
CTATAAATCTAAGTTCAGAGAATGAATTATCATTTAAAATCAATAAAAAACTTAATATTAAAGATTTCAGCATTATATCAAAATTAAATTTCGAAGAGTTATTCACTAAATCAAAATATCAAGATTTGATATATTTAAAAAATGGGAATATTTTAATTAATTATATTAAAGAAGAATTAAAAATTGTTTTAAATAGCAAGTTTTTATTTCAAAATAATAACTACAATAATAATAAAACAAAAAATTTAATTAATGTAATTTATAAAAAAAAACAAAACAAAGATGCTTCAGTCAATATAGATTTAAGTAATACAAAAAGCATAATTAACTCTAAAGAATTCAAAAAATTTTTCAAATTTAAAAATTTTAGTCTTCAAGACCAAGATATCACATTTGCATCAGAAAATTTCATAAATTTCAAATTAAATAAAAAAAATGAAATACAAAATTTTAATATTAAATCTAAATTAAAATCCGAAAGTATTTTAGTTGACTATAAATCACAAAGAATTAAGAAATATTTTAGTAATTTCAAAGATCAAATAAAACTTAGTAATAGTCATTTAAATTTAGATTATAAAAATAAAAAATTTAAATTTAATTTAAAAAGCAAATATTCTATTAATAATATAAATGAAAATATTTCTTTAAATGTCGAAACAAAAGATAATAAGTACTTTTTCGATTTGGATTTAGACCTAGATAGTGCAGAAATAGATATTCAAGAATTAGATTATCGAAAAAAAGCAGATATAAAATCTAATTTGAATATAAATGGAATTTACAAAGATAATAATGAAATAATTTTCAAAAATATAGATTTTAATGAAGAAGAAAAAAGTATAAATGTTGAAAATCTTGAAATAGGAAAAAACGATAAAATTAAAAGTTTAGATTTATTTAAAATCGATATAGTCAACAAAAACAGAAAAGCAAATAAGTTAGAATTTAAGAAAGTTAACAACAATTATTACTTAACGGGCAGTCAATTTGACGGATCTAAAAATATAAAAAATTTATTAGATAATTCCTCGAAATCGATTTTTTCAAGTTTCAAAAATTTGAATACTTATATTTATTTAGATATTGGAAAATATTTTGTTGATAGCTTTTCTTATTTATCAAATGTTCAAGGCGATATACAATTAAAGAACAACAAAGTTTTTAGTTCAAATATAAATGCAAAATTAGATAATAATAGAAAATTTGCTTTAAGCATTTTTACTAATGATAAAAAACAAAAAATTACTAATTTAGAAATCGAAGAACCAGAACCTTTCATTAAAAATTTCAAATTTATAAAGGGTTTTAAAGAAGGTAAATTAATATATGAGGCGCTTAATTATGAGGGCAAAACAAAATCAAATTTAAAAATTATCGATTTTAAAGTACAAGAAGTACCTGATCTTGCAAAACTTCTTACATTGGCATCACTGCAAGGAATAGCTGATCTTCTAACTGGCGAAGGTATACGATTTACTGATTTTGAGATGGATTATGAAACTTTAGGAAATAACACTAAAATAAAAGAGATGTATGCTATAGGCCCAGCAATTTCGGTTATGATGGAAGGTTATATTGTAAAAGATGAATTAACTAGCTTGAAAGGTACACTCGTACCAGCAACAACTGTTAATAAAACAATTTCAAAAATACCAATGTTAGGCGATATATTGGTTGGAAAAAAAATTGGAGAAGGTGTATTTGGTGTAAGTTTTAAAATTAAAGGACATCCTAAAAAACTTAAAACTACAGTCAATCCAATTAAAACTTTAACCCCAAGATTTATAACTAGAACTTTAGAGAAAATTTCTAATTAAGTTACTATTTTAAAATGTTTTTTCTTACCAATTGATAATTTAATAAAGTTACTTTTATTTAAAAGGTCTTTAGATATCTTAAAATTTTCTTCCACAATAGTTTTATTGTTAATTTTAATACCATTTGATCTTATTAATCTTCTAATCTCGCTCTTTGATAAATTTTTTTCAATAATGGATACTAAATTGATTATATCTTTATCAATATTAGTTTTTTCAATTTTAATTTCTGGAAGATTTTCTCCTGATGAATCTCCAGAAAAAGAATTTTTTGCTATAGTTTCTGCTTCTTTAGCTTCTTTAGCTCCATATAACATTGATGTTGCTTCATTTGCTAAAATTATTTTTTGTTGATTTATATCTTGTTTACTTATGATTTCTATTTCACTTAAATTTAAATCTGTAAACATTTTAAGGAACTTTAAAACATCTCTATCATCAGTATTTCTCCAAAATTGCCAATAATCAAAAACAGAAAATAATTTTTTATCTAACCAAATAGCACCACTTTCCGTTTTTCCCATTTTTGTACCTGATGCTAAAGTTATAAGTTCTGTTGTTAAACCATAAACTTCCTTAGATGAATATCTTTTAATTAGTTCAACTCCATTTACAATATTACCCCATTGATCTGATCCTCCAATTTGAAGCAAACAATTCTCTGTCTTATTTAATTCTAGAAAATCGTACGCTTGCAAAATCATATAATTAAATTCCATATAACTTAATGATTGCTCTCTCTCTAATCTTAACTTTACACTATCAAAACTTAACATTTTATTTATAGTAAAATGTTTTCCTATGTCTCTTAGAAAAGATATATAGTTTAAATTTTTTAGCCAACTGTAGTTGTTAACAAAAACTGGAGCCACTTTTTCATCTTCTATCTCTAAAAATTTTTTTAGTATTTTTTCTATACTTTTTATATTTTTTTCTATTTCATTTTCTTCTAAAATTTTTCTTGTTTTATCTTTACCAGATGGATCTCCTATTCTAGTAGTTCCTCCACCAAGCAAAACAATTGGTTTATGTCCATGTTTTTGCATTAATCTTAAGCACATGATTTGAAGCAAGCTACCAACGTGCAAACTTTGAGCAGTGCAATCAAAGCCTATATATCCTTTTATACTCTCTTCATTCAGCTTCTTTGAAAGAGCTTTTTCGTCTGTGCATTGATAAAAATATCCCCTGTCTTTAAATTCTTTTAAAAATTCATTCATAAATGGTACTTTTAATATACATATTTAAATAAAAATAATAATCAATAATGGATAATTCTTTTATAGCACTGGGTTTAATGAGTGGTACTTCCCTTGATGGCATTGATGCAAGTATTATCAAATCAGATGGTGAAAATAATTTAGACATAATAGATAATAAGTACTTCAATTATCCTGAAGAATTTAGAAAAAGACTTTCTTCTTTTATTTTAAATATAAATAATAGGGCAGATATAGAGGAAAATATGAGCACTTATAAATCGTTAGAAAGAGATCTAACTCTTTATCATTCAAAAATATCAAAGAAAATTATTAGTGAAAATAATTTAAATATTCAATTAATCGGCTTTCATGGACAAACGATAATTCATAAACCTAAAGATGGATATTCTATACAAATGGGAGATGCAAATTTACTCTCTCAAGAATTAAAAGAAAAAGTAATTTATAACTTTAGAGCTAATGATATTAAAAATAATGGAGAAGGTGCTCCGTTAACTCCCGTTTATCATAAACTTTTAATAAATAAATTTAAGATAAATAAACCTACATTAATTTTGAATATAGGAGGCATATCAAATTATACTTATTGTTTTAATGATACTTTAGCCGCAAAAGATATTGGTCCTGGAAATGTTCTAATGGATGAATACTTAAAAAAAACAAAAGGAATAGACTATGATAAAAATGGAGATATAGCGTCATCCGGAAATATAAATAAAGATATAATTAATCAATTTTATGAACATGAGTTTTATAATGTACTGCAAAAGCATTCTTTTGATAGAAATGAATTCGATTTTAGTTTTGTTAAAGGTTTAGAATTTGAGGATGCAGTAGCTACACTAACATATTTTACAGCATTACTAATTTCACAAAATATAAAAAAAAATTTTGATAATAAAATAGAAATTATATTATGTGGTGGAGGTAGGAAAAATTTGACATTAGTTGATCATTTAAAGGAATTATTGAAATATAAAATTAAATTAATAGATGAATTTAGTATAAATGGTGATTTTATAGAGTCCCAAGCATTTGCATATTTATCAATTAGATCATACCTTAAAAAGATAATAAGTTATCCTAAAACGACTAATGTTTGTAACCCCGTAACAGGTGGTGAAATAATAATAAATTATTAATATAAAGCAGTTTCTTTCTTTATATATCTGTTCAAAGATTTTATTAGAAACTCATCAGTTTTTGAAAAAAAATGATTTGCTTCAGATATAATATCAAATTCAACTTTAATACCTTTTTGGGCACTTAATCTCTTATTTAATTCATTTATATCTTCAAAAGGAACTAATTCATCTTTCTTACCATATATCACTATACCAGAAGTAGGGCACGGAGATAAAAAGGAAAAATCATATACATTTGGTTGAGGCGATATAGCAATAAATCTATTTATTTCTGGTCTTCTCATTAACAATTGCATTGCAATCAATGAACCAAAAGAAAATCCAGATATCCAACATTGTGAGTTATCAAAATTCTCTCTTTCCAACCAATCTAATGCTGCTGCTGCATCAGCTAGTTCTCCTTGACCATTATCAAATTCACCATCACTTTTTCCAACACCTCTGAAATTTACTCTGCAAACTGAAAAATTGTTGTCTACAAAAGTTTGAAAAGTATCGACAACAACTTTGTTATTCATCGTACCTCCATATTGAGGGTGTGGGTGGAGCACTAAAGCAATAGGAGAAGTATTTTTTTTACTTTTAAAATATTTTGCCTCTAGCCTACCAGCAGGACCAGGTATAAAGATTTCCGAAATTTTTGTATCTGTAGATGGCATTGATTATCAGTCTCAAAAAAAAATTACATTTTTCTATCAAAATTAAGCGACAAAATGCAAGCATTTTAAATATTCTGAATCTTGACTAAATTAGTCAGGTATATATAAAGCCCGTGAATTGCGGAAAATATGAAATTATCATCCAAAAGCAGATACGCTGTGATGGCACTAGCTGACATAGCGAGGTTTAAAAATAATGAGCCAATATCACTGAGAGATATATCCATCAGACAAGGAATATCCTTAGTCTACCTTGAGCAATTATTTTTAAAATTAAAAAAAAATGAAATCGTAAAAAGCATAAGGGGGAAAAAGGGAGGTTATACTCTAAATAAAACACCTAATGAAATAAAAATTTCAGAAATTCTTTATGCTGTAGAAGAAAAAGTTAAAACAATAGGTTGTCAAAAGCATTCAAAAAAAGGATGCAATGGAAAATCTGCTAAATGCATAACTCATAATTTATGGGATGAGCTAGAGACACACATAAACTTATTCTTCGAAGAAAAAAATCTTGGTGACCTAATACACAAAACAGAAAATAGATTGTAATGAGAGATAAACAAATAGAAGATTTAAAAGATTATAAATACGGTTTTTCGACAGATATTGAAAGTTTTAAAGCCCCAAAAGGTTTAAATGAAGAGGTTATAAGATTTATATCAAATATAAAAAAAGAACCAGACTGGCTACTTCAATGGAGATTGAAAGCTTTTGAAAGATTAAAAGTATTAAAAGAACCTAATTGGCAGAAGCCGAAATACCCTAAAATTGATTATCAAGACTTATATTATTATTCTGCACCTAAAAGTTTTAAAGAAAAGCCAAAAAATTTAGAAGATTTAGATCCAAAATTGCTTGAGACTTACAAAAAATTAGGAATACCACTTCAAGAACAAAAGAGATTAAACGGTATTGCTGTTGATGCAGTATTTGACTCAGTATCTGTCGCTACTACTTTTAAAGATACTTTAACAGAAAAAGGAATTATTTTTTGCTCTATTTCTGAAGCAATACAAAAACATCCAGATTTAGTAAGAAAATATTTAGGTTCAGTTATACCAATTACCGATCACTTCTTTGCTACATTAAACTCGGCAGTTTTCACTGATGGATCATTTGTTTACATACCACCAAATGTAAAATGTCCGATGGAACTATCAACTTATTTTAGAATTAATGCATCAGACACTGGTCAGTTTGAGAGAACATTAATCATTGCTGATAAAGGTAGTTATGTAAGTTATTTAGAAGGATGCACTGCACCAATGAGAGATGAAAATCAGTTACACGCTGCAAATGTAGAATTGATTGCTTTAGATGATGCAGAGATTAAATATTCTACAGTACAAAATTGGTACCCTGGAGATAAAGATGGAAAAGGAGGAATATATAATTTTGTAACTAAAAGAGGATTATGTAAAGGCAAAAATTCAAAAATTTCATGGACACAAGTAGAAACTGGTTCTGCAATTACTTGGAAATATCCAAGTTGTATTTTAAAAGGTGATAACTCAATTGGAGAATTTTATTCAATCGCAATAACAAATAATCATCAGAAAGCTGATACTGGAACTAAGATGATTCATTTAGGAAAAAATACAAAAAGTAAAATTATTTCAAAAGGCATTAGTGCAGGTAAATCAGATATGACTTACAGAGGTTTGGTAGATATTTCAAAAAATGCAGCTAATTCTACAAATTTTACTCAATGTGACTCATTGCTAATGGGTAACAAGTGTGGAGCACACACAGTACCTTATATTAAGAATAAAAATTCAAATTCTAGTATTGCTCATGAAGCAACCACATCAAAAATTAGTGAAGATCAACTTCATTATTGTCAGCAAAGGGGACTAAATCAAGAAGAAGCTGTAGGACTTATTGTTAATGGTTTTTGCAAAGAAGTTTTACAACAATTGCCTATGGAGTTTGCTGTTGAAGCTCAAAAACTAGTTGGAATAAGTTTAGAAGGAAGTGTTGGTTAAGTGTTAAAAATAAACAATTTAAATGCAAAAATTCAAGAAAAATCCATCTTAAGTGGTTTTAATCTTGAGATAAAACCAGGTGAGGTACATGCAATAATGGGCCCCAATGGATCAGGAAAGAGTACTTTGTCAAATATTCTGTCAGGTAAAAAGGGATACGAAGTATCAGGAGAAATATTATATGAAAATAAAAATTTGTTTGATCTTGAAACCGAAGAAAGAGCACATGAAGGTATTTTTTTGGCATTCCAATATCCGTTGGAAATACCTGGGGTTAATACAAATATTTTTTTAAAAACATCTTTAAATTCAATTAGAAAAGCTAGAGGCGAAAAAGAATTAGATGCATTGGAATTTTTAAAATTAGTTAAAGAAAAAGCAAAAGAACTAAAATTTGATGAAGAAAAATTAAATAGACAATTAAATGTTGGTTTCTCTGGTGGTGAAAAAAAGAAAAACGAAATTTTACAAATGTCAATTTTAGATCCAAAATTATCTATATTAGATGAAACTGACTCTGGATTAGATATAGATGCTCTTAAAATAGTTGCGGATGGAGTTAATGCATTAAGAAAAAAAAATAATTCCTTTCTTATAATAACACATTATCAAAGACTACTTGATTATATAAAACCTGACTTTGTGCACGTTCTTATGGGGGGAAAAATTATTAAATCAGGAGGCGCAGAATTAGCTCTAGAGTTAGAAAAAAAAGGATATGAAAATTTCAATTAAATGGAACAAAAATTAAAAACAGATTTTGATAAATTTATAAGTTCTTCTAATTTCTCAAACAAAGAGATTAAATTAAAAAAAGAAGCTCTTGATAATTTTTTGAAAAATGGATTTCCTAGTAGAAAATTAGAAAACTGGAAATTCTCAGATATAAACCAGATAATCCAAAAAAATATTGGAGAACTAGCATTTTATAATGATTATAATATTAAAAATGAAATTAATGACGATATTTTTATAAAGGAAATTGAGCATAATAAAATTGTTATTGTTAACGGTAAAGTTGAGCGATTGAGTTTCGAATATGAAGAAAGCGATAAAATTAATTTAACGACTTTAAATAATTTTAACCAAAACCCAAATGACAATAATTCTCTTTTAAGTCTAAATAATTCCTTTTCTAATAAAATACATAATATTTTAATTAAAAAAAATTATTCATTCAAAAAGCCTTTAATTATATATCAAATAACAAATGAGAAAGTGAGCAACACTAATATTAATTTTCAACTAAACTTTGAGCTAGAAGAAAACAGCTCAATAAAAATTATTAATCTTTCTGACGATAATTCAGAAAAGAATTTCATTAACAATTTTTTTAATTTTAATCTTGATAAAAATGCAATTCTTAAGAATTATAAAATAGATAAAAAAAGTAATACAAATATTAAGTATGATTATTCTAGTATTACTCAAAAAGAAAATAGTATTTCTGAAACATTTATATTTTCATCCGGTTCAGATTATATAAAAAATGAAGTCAGCTGTAATCTTGAAGGACAATATTCATCAGCATTTATTAATGGAGTACACTTATTGTCTAAAAATAAACACCACGAAATAAGAACTAATACTAACCATTTGTATGAAAACACGAAAAGTTATCAGTTAATAAAAAGTGTAATTGATGACAGTTCAAAGTCTGTCTATCAAGGAAAAATATATGTGGATTCTAAAGCTCAAAAAACTGATGGTTATCAATTAAGTAAAGCGGTGCTTTTAAATGAACAAGCAGAATTTAATGCAAAGCCTGAACTAGAAATTTATGCTGATGACGTTAAATGTTCACATGGTTCAGCATCAGGTAGTTTAGATGAAGACTCTATTTTTTATTTAATGTCTAGAGGATTAGACCAAAAAACTGCAAAAGAATTATTAATTAACGGTTTTCTTTTAGATGTTGTTGAAAAAATTACAGATGAAGAAATTAAAAAACTATTAAAAAATATGATTGGATTAAATTAATGAATATAGATGATATAAAAAGAGAATTTCCAATTTTTGATGATAAAATTCAAAATAATGATTTAGTATATTTAGATAGTGCTAATTCATCTCAAAAACCAAGAATTGTTGTAGATAGAATTTATGATTTTTATACTAAAGAGTTTTCTAATGTAGGTAGAAGTGTTCACTATTTGGCGGTTGCTGCTACTAATTTATATGAACAAACAAGAGTTTCAGTTCAAAAATATATTAATGCTAAAGATAAAGATGAAATCGTATTTACTAAAGGTGCTACAGAAGCAATTAATTTAGTCGCTAACACTTTTGGTCAAAAATATTTATCTGAAGGAGATGAAGTATTGTTGACTGAACTCGAGCATCATTCAAATTATGTTCCTTGGCATTTTCTTAGAAAAGCAAAAAATATAAAAATAGAATTTGCTGAAATTAATGATAATGGCGAAGTAACATTAGAAGATATAGAAAAAAAAATTACAAACAAAACAAAGATAATTAGTGTAAGTCATTTATCGAATGTAACAGGCGCAATATTACCTATCAAAGAAATTGTACAATTGGCTCATTCGAAAAATATACCGGTTCTAATTGATGGTTGCCAAGGCGCGCCTCACTTAAAATTAGATATGCAGGATATTGATTGTGATTTTTATGCAATATCTGGACATAAAATGTACGGACCAACTGGAATAGGTATTCTATATGCTAAAAAAAAATGGCTTGAAGATTTACCCCCATATCAAGGTGGAGGAGGAATGATAAATGAGGTTAAAAAAGAAGGTATTACTTATGGTGAATTACCTAATAAATATGAGGCTGGAACAATGGCTACAGCTCAAGTTATAGCTTTTAATGAATCCATAAAATTTATGGAAAAAATTGGTATTCAAAATATCGAAAAACATGAAAAAGAATTATTAGATTACGGACTAGAAAAGTTAAGAAAAAATAATTCAGTAAATATTATAGGAAATCCAAAAGAAAAGGGTGGGGTTATATCATTTACTATTGAAGGTGTTCATCCACATGATATTGCTACAATTCTTGATGAAGATGGAGTAGCTATAAGAGCAGGGCATCATTGCTGTCAAATATTACATGATAAATTAAATTTACCAGCAACTGCAAGAGCTTCATTTGGAGTTTATAATACAAAAGATGATATTGATAAGCTTGATGAAGCAATAAATAAATGTAAAAAAATTTTTAACTTATAATGGACTTAAAAGATTTATATCAAGAAATAATATTAGACCATGGAAAAAATCCAAGGAATTTAGGAAAGTTTGATAATTATAATAAAGATGCAAAGGGAAATAATCCTTTATGTGGCGATAACGTTCATGTTTATCTCAGATTAAATGAAAATAAAAAAGTTGAAGATATTGCATTTGAAGGGCATGGCTGCGCTATTTCAATGGCATCAGCATCTATTATGACTGATATGGTTAGAGGCAAAGAAGAGAAAGAGGTAAAAGAAATTGTAACTGATTTTCTAGGAATGATAAAAGAAAAAGAATCTTTAGAAACTAATATATTAAAAGATGATGAAAAAACTAAATTAATGAGTTTGTCGGGTGTTAAACAATATCCTATGAGAGTAAAGTGTGCAACTTTATCCTGGCATACTCTTACATCAGCATTAGATAATTCAGATCAAATTGTAAAAACAGAGGATTGAAAATGGATCTTAAAGAAAAAGTAATTGCTGAAATAAAAAAAATTTATGATCCTGAGATACCTGTAAATATATATGAATTAGGATTGATATACGACATTATCGTTAATAATTCTGAAGTTAAGGTTAAAATGACTTTAACCACACCAAATTGTCCAGTAGCTGAAAGTTTGCCTAAAGAAGTTAAAGACAGTATATTAGAAATTAAAGAAGTTTCAAAAGTAGATCTTGATTTAGTCTGGGAACCACCATGGGACAAATCAATGATGTCTGAAGCTGCAAAACTTGAATTAAATTTATGACAAAACAAATTATATCATTAAGCGATAACGCAGCTCAAAGAATAAAAGAAATTATGTCTAATGCTGAAAAAGACTCTTTAGGAGTTAGAGTTGGAGTTAAGTCAGGTGGGTGCGCAGGGATGTCTTATGTTATGGAGTATACAAAAGAAGTAAACCCAAATGACGAAGTAGTAGAAGACAAGGGTGTGAAAGTCTTCATAGACTCTGCAGCGGTGATGTATTTACTTGGAACAGAAATGGATTTTAAAAAAGAAAAATTTTCTTCACAATTTGTATTCAATAACCCGAATGAAACAGAGAGATGCGGATGTGGAGAGTCCTTTAAAATATAGTATTTAATATACGCATATCAGCATTGCATTAATTGCATATCTATGATAGAATCATTGATATGAACACTTTTGAGCATAAAAATCTGATAAACTCTGAAGTTAAAACACAAAAAAGAAAATCTTTATTCAGAAGTTTAATTAAACCAGTAGAAGCGGGCGCACATGGCACCCTCAACTACGTGGTTAAAAAAGGTTTAGGAAAAAATAAAATAGCTAAAAAATAAAAAAGCTATTTAACAACTATAGTACATATCAAACTCAATAGGATGAGGTGTATGTTCAAAGTTGTGTATCTCTTCAAATTTTAAAGCAATATAAGCATCAATTTGATCGTCAGTAAATACTCCACCTTGAGTTAAAAACTTTCTATCTTTATCTAAACTTTCCATTGCTTCTCTTAATGATCCGCAAACTGTTGGAACTTTTTTAACTTCCTTCTCTGATAAAGCGTAAAGATCTTTATCAAAGGATTTACCTGGATCAATTTTATTTTTTATACCATCAATTCCCGCCATTAACATAGATGCAAATGTTAAATATGGATTACCTGATGCGTCTGGGAATCTAATTTCACATCTTGCTCCTTTTTTGCTTAGAGTTATCGGAATCCTACAAGAAGCTGATCTGTTTCTTGCAGAATAAGCAAGCAATACTGGAGCTTCAAAACCTGGAATTAATCTTTTGTAACTATTTGTTGTGGCATTTGAAAATGCATTAATTGCCTTAGCATGCTTAAGTATTCCACCAATATAATAAAGCGCAGTTTGTGACAAACCTGAATATTTATTTCCAGAAAAAACTGGAGTTTTTCCTTTCCAAACTGATTGGTGAACGTGCATTCCTGATCCATTATCACCTTTTACAGGTTTAGGCATAAACGTAGCAGTTTTACCAAATGAATGTGAAACCATTTGAACTACATATTTGTATAATTGAACATTATCTGCTTGATCAACTAATGTACCAAAAAGCATTCCAAGTTCGTGCTGACTTGGAGCAACTTCATGGTGATGTTTTTCAACTGTGATACCTACGTCTCTTAAACCTTTTAGGTATTCACCTCTTATATCCTGAGCACTATCTACTGGAGGGACTGGAAAATATCCACCTTTAACTCCAGGTCTATGACCCATATTTCCATTTTCATAATTTTTTCCTGAATTATATGGACCTTCAGTACTATCTATTGAAAAACTTGTTTCGTTCATATCGTTTTTAATTTTAACGTCATCAAAAACAAAAAACTCTGGTTCAGGACCAAAGTAAGCTTTATCACCTATACCAGTCTTCTTTAAATAAGCTTCGGCTTTCTTCGCTATCCCTCTTGGATCTCTTTCATAAGGATTTCTTTTAATTGCATCTAAAATATCGCAAAATAAAACAAGAGTATTATGAGATGTAAATGGATCAACTATTTGTCTGTTTAAATCTGGTTTTAATATCATGTCAGACTCATTTATTGCCTTCCATCCAGCAATAGACGATCCATCAAAAAATACACCATCTGTTAACATGTCCCCATCAACTACCGATGCATCCATAGTTAAGTGCTGTAATTTACCTCTTGGGTCTGTAAATCTTAAATCGACAAACTCAATTTGCTTGTCTTTCATCATTTTTAGAACTTTGCTTGCGCTCATATTATCTCCTGTAGAATTAAATATCTGGGTTAATTACCAATATTGTTATAATAAAGAATACATATAATGAGGATATCACCTATGCAATTTAAACATATAGTTTTGCTAATAATTTCAGTGCTTTTTAATCAATCATAAGTTGAATATGACTTTATTAAATAAAGGACCAGTTAAAAGAGCCGCGAAGTGTCTTAAAGAGTTTGACGAAAATCTATCAGTTGTTGAATTGGAAAACTCAGCAAAAACAGCAATGGATGCAGCAAATTCATTAAATTGTGAAGTAGGAGCAATTGTTAAAAGTCTGCTTATTAAGATAGAAAATGATTTTTTACTTTGTTTAGTTTCTGGTGACAAAAGATGTTCGTTAAATAAATTAAAAAAAATTTCTGAAAAAAAAAATGTAAGAATGGCTTCTGCTGATGAGGTTAAGTCTCAAACAGGATATACAATTGGAGGTGTATCTCCCGTAGGTCATATAAATGATATTCCAATATTTGTAGATAATTCTTTAAGTAGGTTTAAAGATATTTTTGCTGCAGCTGGTCATCCTAATGCGATTTTTAAGATCAATTATGAAAAATTAATTCAAATTACAAAAGGTGATGTGAAAGATATTACAGAATGAAGCAAGCTAATTTAACAGATTATATTTTATTAACATTATTATCAATAATTTGGGCATCTGCTTTTTTTAATATAAAAATTGCAACAGAGTCTTTCGGTCCAATGACAATTGCTTTTTTGAGAGTATTTTTTGGATCTATACCAGTATTAATTTTATGTTTTTATAAAAAAATAGTAATTGAAGCATTTTCAAAAGATTGGCATTGGTTCATGTTAATAGGACTAATCAATTTAGTTATACCATTCTTTTTAATTGCTTACGGGGTAAAATCTGTGCAAAGTAATTTGGCAGCAATTTTGATGTCTACCACTCCTTTGAGCTCTACTATATTAGGTCACTTTTATACAAAAAACGAAAAATTTAATTTTGCAAAAACTGTTGGAATATTAATTGGATTTGCGGGAATTATTTATTTATTTTCTGATAATATTTTAATCGATGAAAATAATTTTCTTTCAGCAATATTAATTTTAGTAGGATCAACATGTTATGTAATAGGTGGAGTTTTAACACTTAAAATTAGTAAGAAAAAAAATGAAAACGTTACTGGATCAATATTAATTTGGGCAACTCTGATTTTATTTCCTTTGATGTGTTTATTAGAAACTCCTTGGGAAAATACTCCATCATTAAATTCAACTATGTCAGTAATTTATCTTGGAATAGTACCAACAGGAGTTGCGTGGCTTTTAAGGTTTAAAATTTTGAAAAAGAATGGTTTAATTTTTCAATCTCAAGTCTCATACTTAATCCCAATCTTTGGAATTATTTTAGGCTATATATTTTTAAGTGAATTAATAACTTATAAGGTATTAATATCTTTATTGGCTGTAGTTGTGGGAATTTATTTTGTTAGAAAGGCAGATACAAAAATTATTATTTAAGTGAAGATATAGAGTTAATATGCTCTGGTTTTGTCTCACAACATCCACCTAAAATTGTTGCCCCACCTTCTATAAATTTTTTTGATAGATTATAAAATTCATTTGCATCAAAATTATCTCTTTTTCCTAAAGATTGATTAGGATTTACTCCAATTTCATGAGGTTTTGCTGTATTAAATGTCTGTATTGGACCTGGTTCATCAACCCCCCACAAATTTATTTTAAATCCAAATGGTACTTCACAATTTAAAAATTTATCTAATACGGATAGAGATATTTCTGGAGAAATACATGCACAAACTACACCAAGTGTATTTTCATCTTGAATAATTCTAAGTAATTGCTCAATTTTTTCTTCTGAGGGTAGGTCACCATTTTTTTTTAAATGTATTCCAATTAAAACTTTTTTGTTTAATTTTTTAGATATATTAAGAGCGGCTTTAACTTCATTAGTGCTGCTAATAACATCTAAGTATAAAAAATCAGTAAATTCACTTAAAATATCAGCTTGTTCAAACATATCTTCCTCTATTAATTTGATATCGCGATCATCAGTTATATAAGTGTCTCTTTGGCTTGGAATTGATCCAGCTACCAATATATTTTTCTTTGATAAATCTTTAGCTTTGATTGCAAGTTTACATGCAATTTCGTTTAATTTTTTGAATTCATCACCAACTTTATTTTCTATTAATCTAAATTTTCTACAACTAAAAGTGTTTGTAACTATAACATCTGAGCCTGCATTGATATATGACAGATGAGTATCAATTAACATTTGATGATATTTTTCATCTAATAAAGCGCTAGCAGACCATAAGGTCCCCATAGATACCATTCCTTTTTCAAGTAATAATTGACCCATGCCACCATCTAATATTCTTATTTTTTTAAAAAAATTGTTATCCATTTTTTTTATCCCTTGTAGCTATAAATACTCCAACAGTTGTTATTAAAAAACCAATGATGTCAGTAAATGTTAATTGTTCATTTAAAAATATCCATGCCATCACTGCTGAAGTAGGAGGTACTAAAAAAAATAAAGTAGTAGTTTTACCCACAGTACCCCTTTTGATTAAAAACATAAGAATAGTAAAAGCCCCAAATGAAACTAATATAATTTGGTGAGACATACCTAATATAAAACTAGTTGTAAAATTTATATAAGCATTTTCAAATATAAACATTAATAATAGATTAAAAAGGCAACCACCAACTGCTTGATACGCATTGTTAACTGACAAAGCTAAATTTCCACTTAATTTTTTTTGCCATAATGTTCCAGCCGTTATTGCAAATAAAGCTAAGACTGTAGCTAACAATCCTAAAGGAGGAATTTCTTTTCCAAAATCAATTCCTAAGACAGTGACAGAACCAATGAAACCTAAACTGATACCTACCCACTGTTTCCAAGATATTTTTTCTCCAAAAATAGGACCAGATAAAATATTTGTTAAAATCGGTTGAAGTGTAACTATTAAAGCTACAATTGCAGCTGGCATCCCAATTGAAAATGCATACCAACATCCACCTAAATAAATCCCATGAAATAAAATACCTGTTGAAAGACTTTCAATAATATTTTTTAATTTTCCGAAAATTTTATCATTACTGAGATAAGCAAATACAAGAAAACCAATTGTTACAATCCCAAACCTAAATGCTAAAGCTGCAAATGGAGAAGCATTTTGAACAATTTCTTTCCCAGATATGAATGCCGATGACCATAATAATATAAAGAGCAAAGGAAATGATTTTGTCATGGTAAAGATATATGGCGTAATATCTAATTTTTGTTGTGAATTCTATCCATTTCTTGAAGTTCGACTTCAAGTTTGTCTAATTCTTCACCACCAGCCATCATACTAAGAAGTTTTTCTCTAGAAATATCTTTTTTTTGGAATGTTCCCATGCTTTTTCCTCGGTTAAGTACAGTGAAACTATTACCAACAGGGTACGCATGATGTACATTATGAGTAATTAAAATTACAGCCAATCCCTCAGACGCAGCCTTTACAATATATTTTAATACCATTGATGCTTGATGAACTCCTAAAGCCGAGGTTGGTTCATCTAAAACTAAAACTTTTGCTCCAAAATATATAGCCCGTGATATTGCTAGGCATTGTCTTTCACCACCGGACATAGTTCCTACTGCCTGAGATGGATCTCTAACATCGATACCTATCTGTCCCATTCTATCTGCTGCTATCTTATTTGCTTTCTCCACATCAAAAGTTTTAAGGAAAGGAATACCTTTTTGAGGCTCTCTTCCCATAAAAAAATTTCTAGTAACACTCATTAAAGGAACTAATGCTAGATCTTGATAAACTGTTCCTATACCAATATCCAAAGCATCTTTGGGTGAGTCAAAAACAATTTTATTATCTTCAAATATAATTTCTCCTTCATCTGGTTTATGAACACCTGCTAAAGTTTTAATTAAAGTCGACTTTCCTGCTCCATTATCTCCAAGTAAGCACATGATCTCACCTTTTTTTAATCTCATTGTGACATCTTTAAGCGCTATTACCTTTCCAAAAAACTTACTAATATTATTAAATTGAACGAGATAGTCAGACATTATTTACTCTCAGTCACTTTCTTTCTGATATAGTTATTAAATACTACAGCTATCAACATCATTGCTCCTAAAAAAACTTTAAACCAATCAGTGTCAACATCTGTATAAAATATTCCCATAGATACAGTCCCAAATATAATTGCACCAAAAGCAGCACCTATTGCAGATCCATATCCACCTGTTAATAGACAACCACCAACAACAGCAGCTGCAATAGCCTCAAGTTCTTTTAAAGTTCCTCTCATAGTATCTGCAGAACCTGCATCTAATACTTGAATACAAGCAAAAATAGTAGAAGCGACTGCCGTCCCGATAAATAGACTTATTTTTACCCTTCCAACAGGCACACCCACATTTGTCGCTCCAACCTTATCGCCTCCAGATGCGAAGATCCAATTACCGTATCTTGTTTTCATCAATATCCATGTTGCAAACAATGTTAATGCAATAAACCAAATAACTGATGGAGGTATTCCAGTTGCAAGAGGAGTTCCATCAGTTCTTAGTTCAATCAATTTTAATGATCCCAACCAAGTAAAAAGCCATTTAAAAGTATCTGTAGCAAATAGCCATGCTAATGGATCATCTTCAATTAATACTCTTAGTCCTGGAACTTGAGTTCTACCAGTAATCAATCTTGTTATTGCTAATGTCAAACCTCTTAAAATAAAAAGCATTGCAAGTGTTACAATAAAAGATGGCAAACCAGTTTTGACAACCATTATGCCATTAAAGTATCCAACCAATACTGCCATAGCAAAAGCAAAAACTATACTCATCCATAATGGCCAACCCCAATAAATTGCAGGAATTGCGATACAAATTCCAGCAAAGCCAATCATTGATCCAATTGACAAATCAAATTCACCGCCAATCATTAACATCGCTGCTGCTATTGCTATAATTCCCAAATTAGCTGAAACATCGAGGAAATTAAGCATTCCATAGGCGCTAAACATACCAGTATCGCCAGCTACAATTCCAAAAAATATAAATACAAGTATTGAGCCACCTAATGCACCTAGCTCAGGCCTATTCAATAAAACTCTTAGTGGTGATATTTTTTTTAGACGTTCGTCTTCATTAAGACTACTTTTTGATGAAATACTTTTTGATTTTAATGACATTTAAATTTTGAAAAAAGGCCTGACCAAAAAATTTAGTCAGGCCTTAAATATAGATTTTATCTATAACCTTGAGCTGCCCATTTAATTACTTTAGCAGCATTATCAGGAGTAACAAATCCAGGTCCAGTCATAACTACACCTGCAGGCATTGTTCCCCATCTCATGTACTGAGCAAAAATAGCTATAGGCAAATAACCTTGTAGATATTGTTGTTGGTCAATTAAAAACTCTACTTTACCTGCAGCAGCAGCTTTTAACATATTAGGTGACATATCAAATGTTCCTAATTTAACATTTCCAACTTTACCAGCAGCTTCTAAAGCTTTTAGTGCTGCTTCACCAGATAAACCAGCTCCTAAAGTTAGAATAGTGTCATATCCACCACCTAATTTTGCAGCAACAGCTTTTTGAATTTCAGTTGGGTCATTTGATGTTCCAAGAATATCAACAGATCCACCAAAACCTTTTTTGAAACCTGCACATCTTCTATCAAGCGCTACGTTTCCAACTTCGTGGTTAACGCATAAAGCTTTTTTTCCTCCAGCGGCCTTCATTTTTTGTCCGCCACCAACGCCAGCTTCAAATTCAGTTTGACCTACGTGTGCACTAATTCCTAATGATGCATAGTCATCCGAACCAGAGTTCATAGAGACCACTGGTATACCAGCAGCTATTGCTGCTTTAACAGATTTTCCTAATGCAGCTGCATCAGGTAAAGTAATTACAATACCTTTTGGTTTTTGTGATACAGCGTTATCAATTAGTTTTGCCATTTCAACCATGTCAAAAGTTCCAGGCGCAGTGTATTTGCAAGATACTCCCATATCTTTACATGCAGCATCAACTCCATTTTTAGCCACCGACCAAAAAGGGTCATTAGCTTGTCCATGTGAAACAACAATTATATCAGTTGCTAATGCTGATACAGACATCATTGCCCATGTAGCAACAGCTAATATAAAGTTCTTTATTGTTTTCATTTTTAATTTCCTCTCTTAAATAAAAGTTAACTTTTAAACATTAAAGCTAACATAAATTTATTTAGATTGTAAAGAAGCAGGTTGTTTCAACCTAAAGTTGATTTTTAATATTTTATTTTTTCAAACTTTTTTGATTTTAATGACCGGATAGCACTCTCAGCAATTTGTATTGAAATCTTTCCATCAATAAAACCACTTTTAGGTCTTAAATTTGATCTGAATAATTTAGCAAGATCATTTAACTGTTCTTTGTATGCCTGGTCGTATCTTTCTATAAAAAAATGTTTAAAGCTTGATCGTGCATTTGTACTTTTATTAGAATACAAACTAATCTCATTTTCTTTGATATTATCAGAAATAACCATTCCTTTGCTTCCAAAAAGCTCTACTCTTTGATCATATCCAAAACTACAATGTCTAGAATTACTAATAATACATTGAACACCATTTTTTGTTTTCAAAATTGCAGTAGCAAGCTCGAAATCTTTAAGTTTATTAAAGTATTTATTAGAAATATTGCTCCCTGTGGCAAATATAGAAACAAATTCATCTTTACCCGCATAATATCTTGCTAGATCGAAATCATGGATCATCATATCTTTAAAAATACCGCCTGAGGCTTTTAAATAATTTATAGATGGAGCAGCCGGATCTCTGCTAGTAATAATTATTTTCTCTAGCTTTCCTATCTTGCCTTTTATTAAATTATTTTTTAGAGAACTATGACCTGGATCATATCTTCTGTTAAATCCAATTTGAATTTTATGATTAAATTTATTTATTTTTTTTTCGTAATTTTGAATTTTTTTTAAATTTAAATCTAAAGGTTTTTCACAAAATACTGTTTTGTTACTTTTTATACTTTCATATATAAATTTAAGATGAGTTGATGTAGTGGAAGAGATAAAAATACAATCAATTTTTTTATCTCTATATGCTATTTGAGGACTTTCAATATTTTGACAATTTAGATTTTTTGAAACTTTTTTTGCAAGTTTTTTATTAACATCGAAAATATATTTAAGATTAAAATTTTTATTATTTATTAAATTATTTGCATGCATTAGTCCTATTCTTCCCAAACCGAATAATGCTACGTTAATTAAATTTTTACCCATTGTTTTTTTAATGATGATTTCTTACATGCATCAATGAATTTAGCAGTCTCCAAACCCTCTTCTTCGTTAGGAAAATAAAATCTTTTTTTTGTATTCGTTTTTAAATATTCAGCAAATTCCTTATATATATTTGCAAAAGCATCTAAATATCCTTCAGGATGACCAAATTTTACTCTAGAAAATTTTTTTGAAAAATTTGCTTTTGTATATCCTCTTTCTAAAAACTTTACTGCTCCTTTGCTTGGATTAAATTTTAAATAATTTGGATCATTTTGAACCCATTCTAAACTTCCTTTAGAACCATATACTCTAATTCTTAAACCATAAACACCACCTTTAGCTGTTACACATGTCCACACAATTCCTTTAGCACCATTGTTAAAATTAACAAAAACTTGTGCGTTATTATCCATTTTAACGTCCTTCGAATATTTACTTACATCGGCTATCAGTTTTTCTCCTTTAAGGCCTGTAATATAAATTGCTAGATGATATGCGTGTGATCCTATTTCATTGAGAACTGCTGATATACCAACAATTTTTTTATCAACTTTCCATTTAAAAACCTTTTTTGAATTTGTTTTTGAAATTTTATTACCATCTGTCCAATCCTGAATATATTCAACATTGATATATTCAACTTTTCCAATTTTTCCCTTTTCAACTAAATTTTTTGCCTCTCTAACCATTGGATAAGATGAATAGTTGTGAGTCAGTGCATATTTAATTTTTTTGTTATTTTTTATCGCTTTATATAGTTTTTTTCCCTGCTCAAGATTTCCAGCAAATGGTTTGTCTGAAATTACATGTATGTTTTTTTTTATAAAATTCTCCGCAATAATTTGATGACTTGATGGTGGAGTCATTATTGCTACAACATTAATACCATCTTTTCTTTTCGCTTCTTTTTCAGACATCTCCTTGTAATTTGAATAACATCTAGATTTATCTAAACCTATACTTTGTCCAAATTTCCTAGATTTATCAACACTTCTAGAAAATACCCCCGCAACGATTTCATATTTGTCATCATATCTAGATGAAATTCTATGAACATGCCCGATCCAAGATCCAGGTCCGCCTCCAACAATTCCAAGTTTAAATTTTTTAGGTTTAATTTTTTGAAGCATCTAATATCATAACAAAACTATTATTTATGTCAGTAAAATTAGGTATAGCCCCAATAGCTTGGAGCAATGATGACATGCCTGAGCTTGGTGGTGATACTCCGCTTGAACAATGTCTTTCCGAAGCTAGTGAAGCAGGATTTAAAGGAATAGAGTCTGGGGGAAAATTTCCAAAAACATCAAAGGAATTAATTCCTATATTAAATAAATATAATTTAAAATTATGTTCAGGTTGGTATGGAGCAAATTTAAGAAAAAATACTTTTGAAGAGGAAAAGTCAAAAATTCAAAACCAATTGAAACTATTTCAAGATTGTAAAGCGCCCTGCATGGTTTTTGCCGAAGTTTATGGTTCCATTCAAGGCGATCCAAATATAAATTTATCTAAAAGACCTAGAATGGATTTAGATGAGTCTAAAAAATATTATAAAAAAATTTCAGAAATGGGAAAATATCTAGAGGATCAAGACATGCCTCTTGCTTACCATCATCATATGGGAACTTGTATTGAAAGTGAAGAGGATACAAGAAGATTATTAGAAAACACAGATGGTAGTGTCAAACTAACTTTAGATACTGGACACATGTTATTTGCAAAAGGGGATAGTTTGAAAATTTATAAAGAATTTAAAGAAAGAATAATTCATATACATTGCAAAGATATGAGAAAAAATGTTTTAGATAATTCGTTAAATCACGATTATAGTTTTAGACAGGCTTTTTTAGAAGGAGCCTTCACTGTTCCAGGAGATGGTTGTATTGATTACAAGCCTTTTTTTGAATTGTTAAAAGAACAAAATTATTCTGGATGGTTAGTTGTAGAAGCGGAGCAAGATCCCGCAAAAGCAAATCCTTTTCAATATGCTAAAATTGGATACAAATATCTAATTGAGACTTTAAAAAGCGCAAATTTAGAAATTGAAAATAATTAGCTATCTATATAAAGAAGTCAATTCATTATTACCAGCAGCCACACATGGAGATTTAAAACAAGTACCAACAATCCATTCTGATCCTGGTTCTGCTAGAAAATTTGATGACATTATAAAAATAACACCCATTTCTACTGACTGACCAGCTTTTCCCTCTGCTTTTATTCTTGGGTCAGGGTCTGTTTTAACTTTATTATCATCTGAAAATGGATTTTCAATCTTAAGATTATCATTTATATGATTAACAACCTTTTCAGCTATCCATTCAGCATTACATGGATCACCCCAAACTGTTATCTTCCCTTCATCATTATTTCCACAATTATTAATTTCGCCATTAATAAAATCGACAACTTTTTTATGATTTTCTTTTACTAAATTTGCACGAGCTTCAACTTCAGGCCTTGTACTCGCTGTCCATATCAACATTCCTACAACATAAACAGCTGATATAATGATAAGAAACTCTAACAATCCAAAATTTTTTAATTTTAAGCTCATGAGATTTTTACTATTTTTGACTTTTCCAATTTATTGTCAAAAAAATCAATAATATTTTGGACTGTTTCAATACCCATTCTAGATAAACATTCTTCGGTAAATACTGCTGAATGAGGGCTTAAAAATGCTTTCTCATTTTTTAGCAATGGATTATCTAAAGATGGAGGCTCCTTTTCAAAAACATCAAGCCCTGCACCAAAAATTAAATCTTCGTTTAATGCCTTATTAAGATCTTCCTCGTTAATAATACCACCTCTTGCAGCATTAATTAAAATACAATTTTTTTTCATTTTTTTTATCATTTCATAATTGATTAAATGTTTTGTATTTTCGTTTAGAGGCATATGAATTGAAATTGCATCCATTTTATTTAAACTCTCATTTAAATCATTAATTTTAGTACCACCAACTTTTTTAATTTCCTCTTCACTGACAAAAGGATCATAAACAAAAATGTTCATTTCTAAACCCTTACATTTTTTAAGTAAGCATTTTCCAATACGACCAAAACCTGCAATTAAGATACTTTTATTCCATAACTCAATTGTTTTAGGAAGCTTAGTTCTATCACTGAAATTTCCAGTTTTTACAGTCTCGTTATACATATTATTTCTTTTTGCAATGCTGAATAGCATGAATAAAACATGTTCTGCTACAGCTTGAGCATTTGCTGTAGCTGTTATTGCTAATGTGATATTGTTTTGCTTGGTTGCTTTAAGATCTATATTGTCATAGCCTACACCATGTCTAGATATCACTTTTAAATTCTTAGCTGTGTCTATAATTTCTTTTGACAATTTAGATGTTCTAATACTTATTCCATCGCAGTCTTTTATTTTATCTTTCAAAAATTCTGTATCTGTGTTGTCTACAACTTCAAATTCAAAATTTTTATTTCCTTTTAGTAAATCAATACCATGATTATGTATCGATCCTATTA
>CABZGR010000014.1 GCA_902525295.1 uncultured Pelagibacteraceae bacterium
TTGAAAGTTGATTAATATCCATTAAACTTGATATTATATAATATGAAAAATATTTGTGAATGGAATAATTGTAAAGAAGAGGGACTTTACAAAGCACCAAAAGAAAAGGATAACAGCAAAGAATATAGGCTTCTCTGTCTTGAGCATGTAAGAGAGTTTAATAAAAGCTGGAATTATTTTTCAGGTATGAGCGACGAACAAGTAATCAACTTTTTAAAATCTGACATGACATGGCATAAGCCAACACAGAGTTTTAGCTCTTCAGATAATTTTTTCAAAATATTGTGGAATAATACTTTAAAAGATGAAAATGGAAAATTTAAAGATTTTAGCAACTTGAATCATATGAATAAGTTTAAGTTTAATAGTAATGATCTTAAAGCCTTTGAAATTTTGGGTGTTGGAGTTGGTTTAAAATGGGCCAAAATACAAGAAAAATTCAAAAGACTTGTGAAAAAATTTCACCCTGATATGAATGCTGGCAATAAAAAATTTGAAGATAAGCTTAAAGTGATAACTTTAGCTTATACCCAATTAAAAAATACTTATAAGGACAAAATTGACAACAAATATTGAACAGACCCCAGATATTAAATTATCGATCAAACAAACATTCGGTATAGATTCTGATATGGAAGTGGACGCATTTTCAAAAAAAACTGATTATGTGCCAGATATAGATAAAACTTATAAGTTTGATAAAGACACAACTTTAGCGATCCTCTCTGGATTTTCATTTAATAAAAGAGTTCTTGTTCAAGGTTATCATGGAACAGGTAAATCCACACATATAGAACAAATTGCGGCTAGATTAAACTGGCCATGTATTAGAATTAACTTAGATAGCCATGTTAGTAGAATTGATTTAATTGGAAAAGATTCAATTGTAATCAAAGATGGAAAACAAGTTACAGAATTCAAGGAGGGAATTCTTCCTTGGTCTATACAAAATCCAGTAGCTTTAGTATTTGATGAATATGATGCTGGTAGACCAGATGTAATGTTTGTAATTCAAAGAGTTTTGGAAGCTGAGGGAAATTTTACTTTATTAGATAAGAATAAGGTGATTAAGCAAAATAAATATTTCAGATTATTTGCAACCTCAAATACTGTTGGTTTAGGAGATACAACTGGACTTTATCATGGAACACAACAAATTAACCAGGGACAAATGGATAGATGGAACATTGTAACTACATTAAATTATTTAGCTTTGGAAAAAGAAATGGAAATTATTTTAGGAAAAAATAAATCTTTAGATAATAATAAAGGTAAAGAGAGAGTTGCAAACATGATAAAAGTTGCGACACTTACAAGAAAAGGCTTTATGGCTGGAGATATTTCAACTGTCATGAGTCCCAGGACAGTACTACATTGGGCAGAAAATTCTGAAATATTTAAAGATGTGGGCTATGCGTTCAGAGTAACTTTTTTAAATAAATGTGATGATGTAGAAAAGAATACAATCGCAGAATACTATCAAAGATGTTTTGGCGAAGAACTGCCAGAGTCAATGTTAAATATTCAGGTTTAATGAACAAAGATGATCTTATAAAAGAGCAATTTAAACAAGCATTAAACTCGACGATTAAAGCCATTTCAGGTGAAACTTATCCATTAAGAGACAAAAAAAATTTAAAAGAGTTTAATATTTCCAAGTTTGATAATTTAAAAGATAAAGAAAACTTTATTAAATTAAGAGCCGAGGCAGACTCAGAGGCATTAAAAAGAAAGTTTTCTGATAATTCCACTCTGGAACAAAATATTCCAAAAACGCCTACTTGCCATACACTCTATAAAATTTCTGAAAAAATAAGATATGAACTTTTAGGGTCACAAATGATGAGGGGAATTTCTAAAAATTTAATGACCAAATACAAAAATAAGATAAGTACGGCAAAATCTGAAAATATAAAAAAGAAAGAAGAATCTAACGTTTCTGAAGCTTTTGAATATTACATGCTTAATAAACTAATGAATGTAAGTTTATCTGAAAGTGCTAAAAAAATTTTATCATACTGGAAAAATGATTTTGAAAAATCTTTAGATAAACACATAAATTTTTTAAAAGAAAATGCAGAGAATCAGAACATATACAATTCTAAAATATCAGAAATTCTTCAGAACATGGAAATCTTCGAGTCTGAAGAAGAAAATAAAAAAGAAGAGCAGAAAAAAGATGAGCAAGATAGTAATAATTCAAAAGACGATCAAAAAACAGATAGTGGGGACTCTCAGGAAAGAGAAGAGGAAGATAGTATAAATGAAGGTGTTGATAGTTCTGACGAAATGAATGAATTTAGACTTGATGAACAACTGGGAAATGATGATGCTGAAAATAATGAAATAGAAAATATTGTTCAGAAAAAAAATTTAGGAATAAGTAATAAAGAATATAAAATATATACTTCAGAATTTGATGAGACAGCAAAAGCAGAAACGTTGGAAAACTCAGAGGAAATTTATAAATTAAGAAAAAATTTAGATCAACAGCTAACTAGTTTCCAAGACATAATTACAAAACTCGCAAATAAATTACAAAGACAGTTACTTGCAAAACAAAATAGGTCTTGGGAATTTGATCTTGAAGAGGGTTTATTAGATAGTTCAAAATTACCAAGAATAATTATTGATCCATATAATTCTCTTTCCTTTAAAAAAGAGAAAGATTTGGAGTTTAAAGATACAGTTGTGACTTTACTTATAGATAATTCTGGATCAATGAGAGGGAGGCCAATTACTATTGCAGCCCTTTGTGCTGATATATTATCTAGAACATTAGAAAGATGTTCAGTTAAAGTAGAAATTCTTGGTTTCACAACAAAAAATTGGAAGGGTGGTAAGAGTAGAGAAAAGTGGAATAAACTTGGAAAATTAAAAAATCCAGGACGTTTGAATGACTTAAGACATATAATTTATAAATCTGCTGATACTCACTGGAGACAATCAAAAAAAAATTTAGGTTTAATGCTAAAAGAGGGTTTGCTTAAAGAAAATATTGATGGTGAAGCTATTACTTGGGCTTTCAATAGACTTAAGAAAAGAAAAGAAGAAAGAAAAATTCTTATGGTTATTTCTGATGGAGCTCCAGTTGATGATTCAACATTATCTGTTAACTCGGGCGATTTTTTAGAAAAACATCTAAAGCAAACGGTAAAATCGATTGAAAACAAAAGTGATATCGAAATTCTTGCCATAGGTATAGGCCACGATGTTTCTAGATATTACAAAAAAGCGATTAAAATTGCAGATGTTCAAGAGTTGGGTGATGTAATGATTGGTCAGCTTAGTGGATTGTTTGAAAATAATAAAAAATTACACTAATTTTTTTAAATTTTTATTTTCCCACTCTATTTTTACTTCAGCTCCACCTCTAGTTTCTGAATTTCTAATTGTTATTCTAGCAGAATTTTTTTCTAACAATGTTTTGCCTATAAAAATCCCTAAACCTAGTCCAGTTTTTTTGTTATCTTTTGGTTTAAGTGTCTTAATATAAGGCTCTCCAATCTTATTAAGTATATCTTTTGGTATACCAGGGCCATCATCCTCTATTGTTATTTCAGTCTTTTGACTGTCACTTTTGATAGCAATATAGATATTTTCATTTGAAAATTTGTTAGCATTTCCAATAAAGTTCCTCAAACCATACACAATCTCTACAGATTTTAATATTTCAAATGAGTTTGAATCTTGCTCTTTATCAATATTGAAATTCTTAGTAGAAATTTCCTTAAATGAGTTAACTATCTCATTAATATAATCGTAAAGCGTTTTATTTTTGGCAATAAAATCATCTTCTATAGTGGGGTTTAATGTTAATTTTTTTAAAATGTCATTACACCTATTAACCTGACTAATTAATAGTTCGAGATCTTTTTTAACATCATTATTATCTTTAAATTGATCAAACAAATCGTGGGAAATAATTTTAATTGTAGACAAAGGAGTACCAAATGAATGAGCTGCAGCTGCAGCCTGTCCCCCAAGTGAAACCAACTCATGTTCTTTGGAAATTACTTCTTGGATTTTATCTAATGCATCTTTTCTTAGGTTTGTTTCTTGTCCAAAAATAAATGCAAAATAATTTAAAAAAAATAACGCAATTATCAATGCAAGAGGAATTGCATAGTAATAATACAAGCTAATACTATATTCATCCAATGGTTTAGGTAATTCATAATGATAAAAAGTTAAAATTATAATCGATACTAAAGTAATTAAAATTAAAGCAATATTTGTTTTAATATTTAAATTGGATGCAGCAAATACACTTGGTATCAAAAGGAATATTGAAAATGGATTTAAAATACCGCCAGATAAGTAAAGTAAAGCGCTCAATTGAAGGATATCTAAAGATAAAAAATTAAAAGAAGTTGCATTTGAAAGTACTGTTTTTTTATAAAAAAACATTAAGTAAAAATTACTTAAGGCTCCAACAAAAATTATAAGATTAGATAAAATAAAGTTGAACTCAAAACCAAAAATAAATTTGACTGTGTTTATAGTTACAAATTGACCTAAAATTCCAATCCATCTTAAATTGATATATGTTGACTTATTTAATGATGCTGCTTTGACAGATTGTTTTAAATCCATCTAAATATCTAAGTTTGAAACATTTATTGCATTTTCAACAATAAAATCTTTTCTAGAGGAAACATCGTTACCCATTAAGGTTTGTATCAAATCTTGATCTTTTTTACTATTTTTTGAGTATTGAACCTGCAACAAATTTCTTGTTTCAGGATTTAAAGTTGTATTCCATAACTCATCAGGGTTCATTTCACCAAGTCCTTTAAATCTTTGAATGTTTAATTTAGACTTTTCAATTTGGAGAATATTATTAAATTCTTTAGAATTCTTTTTATATTTTTTAATATCCTTTGAATTTTTTATTAAATAACTTTCAAGCTCATTTTCATCTTTGATATATATACTTTTAGTTCCTTTATTAATTTTAAATAAAGGTGGCTGAGCAAGATAAACATGTCCAAACTCAATTAATTTATCGAATGGTTTATTATTAAAAAACGTTAAAAGTAATGCTCTTATATGTGAGCCATCAACATCAGCATCTGTCATAATTATTATTTTTCCATATCTTAAATCTTTGAGATCTATATCCTCATTTTTTGGATCTAGGCCGAGTGCATTTATCAATGTAACTATTTCATTTGATGAAATCATCTTTGATAAGCTTTTAGTTCTTAAATCATTAGCATTTCCATTCTTTTTTGATCCATTAAGATCTGTAAAAGTATTTAATATTTTTCCTCTTAGCGGCAATACTGCTTGATTTTCACGGTTTCTGCCTTGTTTAGCTGAACCACCAGCTGAGTCACCCTCTACAATAAATAGTTCGGTACCATCTTGCTTTGAGTTTTGACAATCGGCTAATTTTCCAGGTAATCCCGTTAGTTCTAAGGCTCCTTTTCTTCTTACATTTTCTCTTGCTTTTCTAGCTACATCTCTTGCTACAGCAGCCTGGATAATTTTAGTTAAGATAATTTTTGAGATAGATGGATTTTGATCAAACCAAATAGATAGCTTCTCATTAATGATGGTTTCAACAATATTTCTAACTTCTGATGAGACTAATTTATCTTTTGTTTGAGATGAAAATTTTGGATCAGGAATTTTGATAGAAAGAACTGAAGTTAATCCTTCTTTAACATCATCTCCTGATAGAGAAACTTTATTTTTTTTTAATAAGTTTTGTTCGTTTGCATATTTATTTACTACTCTGGTTAATGCACTTCGAAATCCAAGAAGATGTGTTCCTCCATCTTTTTGATAAATGTTATTAGTATAAGGTAATACATCTTCGCTATACCCCGCATTCCATTTAAGAGAGCATTGAACATCAATATTATTTTTTAAACCTTCAATGTAAATTGGTTTTTTAAAAAGATCATTTTCATTTTTGTTTTTTAAACTTTCTTTTTTCTCATCAATGAATTGCACAAATTCACTGATACCTCCTTCAAATTTGAACTCTAATGTTTTTGGTTTTTTTTGTCTTAAATCGCTTAAAACTATTTTTATGCCCTTATTTAAAAAAGCTAACTCTCTCATCCTTTTTTCTAAAATAGAAAAACTAAATTTAATGGATGAAAATATATCTTTGGATGGAACAAAATTAATTTCAGTTCCACTGTTTTTTGATTTTCCAACTTGTTTTAAAGAAGTTTTAGCGTCTCCATCTTTAAATTCTATATAAAATTTTTTATTATCTCTATTAATTGTAAGTTTTAATCTTTCAGAAAGTGCATTAACAACTGAAACACCTACACCATGTAGTCCTCCAGAAACTTTATAGGAATTATGATCAAATTTACCACCAGCATGAAGTTGGGTCATTATAACTTCGGCAGCTGATTTTTTTTCACCCTTGTGAATATCAACAGGAATTCCTCTGCCGTCATCAATCACTGTTACAGAGTTATCATTGTTTATACTTATTTCAATTTTTTTACAAAAACCTGCTAGAGCCTCATCAATGGAATTATCTACAACTTCGTAAACCATATGATGTAATCCAGTCCCATCATCAGTGTCACCAATATACATGCCTGGTCTTTTTCTTACAGCTTCTAAACCTTTTAGGACTTTTATGGAGTCAGCTTGGTAATTGTTTGAATTATTTTTTGTCATTAATTTATAATATGGAAGAATTTTTTATAACATTTTTACTAAAAATTTAAAAATGGTAGAAGTGCAAATGCTTAAATAAGTGTTGAATACCAACATTTATTTGATGTTTTTTAGATTTTTTTTCTATTTCAGTAAAACCCATTAAAAAGATCAATTTTCTAACAAGAATATGGCGGAGAGAATGGGATTCGAACCCATGATAGAGTTTCCCCTATACACGCTTTCCAAGCGTGCGCCTTCAACCGCTCGGCCACCTCTCCTTTAATCACTATTTCTAAATACACATAATGATGTATTTCTGACATTTAAGATTTTTTTCTCTTTGGAAATTTCATTTAAGTAATTCACAACATTTTTAGCAGACTGTTTACTGGGAACGTAATCATGCCATAAGATTATTCCATTTTTATTAAGCATTCTGAATGATTTCTCCGTATCATTTTTTACAACGGAATAAGTATGACCTCCATCTATAAATATTAAATCAAATTTATTTATATATTTACTCTCATCAAACTTTATTGAATCTTCAAAAATAACGTTAATTTTATTTTCAACATCAGTACCTGAAAAGAGAAATTTTTCATATATGCTTTCATTTATTATATTTCTAAATGAGATCTTATTATCCATATTTTTTTTATTTAAATTTTTTACCTGATCTGGCCTGAGAGTTAAGGATGTAATTTTAGCATCTTTACTCGAATTAAGCGCCATTAAGTAAGTAGTTTTTCCACTACAAGTACCGAATTCAAATATATTATTACTTTTTTTGCTTAACACAGATATTATCCATGCTTCATAGTCGGAGGTCATTCCTACAATTTTATTTTGTGGAGAAATAATAAAACTTTTAATTATAGTATCTTCTTTTGGACCTTTTAAATTTTTACTTATCAATTTCTCATCAAAAATTTTATCTAACTCAGATATATCTATTTGTTTTATTTTATTTTTATAAAATAAATTTCTAACTTTTTTTTTATTTATTTTATATGTTAGAAACAAAACTATTAAAAATAAAATTAAGATTAAAATGTCTTTTGTCATTCTTTATTAATTCTTAAAACACCTATGAATGCTTCTTGAGGAATCTCAACTTTTCCGAATTGCTTAGCTCTGGCTTTACCTTTTTTCTGTTTTTCTAGAAGTTTTCTTTTTCTATCTGTCGCTCCACCTCCGTGAATTTTTGTTAATACATCCTTTTTAAATCCTTTGATAGTTTCTCTAGCAATAATTTTACCACCAATAGCTGCTTGGATAGGTATCATAAAGTTGTGCCTTGGAATTAAATCTTTTAATTTTTCACAAACCTCTCTACCAGTTGTTTGAGCAAAATCTTTATGTATCATCATTGCTAGAGCATCAACAGGTTCTGAATTTACAAGTATATTCATTTTTACCAGATCTCCTTCTTTGTGATCAATAATTTCATAATCAAAACTAGCATATCCGCTTGTCATAGATTTAAGACGATCATTAAAATCAAATACGACCTCATTTAAAGGTATCTCATAATTGATTACTGCACGATTTCCTGAATAACTTAAATTTGTTTGTATGCCTCTTTTATTTTGACATAACTTAATAATTGATCCTAAATACTGATCTGGGGTAATAATTGTAGCTTTAATCCATGGTTCTTCAATAAATTTAATGTAAGTAGGATCTGGTAAATTTGAAGGATTTTGAAGTTCAACAATTTCACCATTATTTAAGTGAACTTTGTAAACAACACCTGGTGTTGTAGTTAATAAATTAATATCAAATTCTCTTTCAAGCCTTTCTGTGATTATTTCAAGATGTAAAAGACCTAAAAATCCACATCTAAAACCAAGTCCTAATGCAGAAGATGATTCTGCTTCATAAGAAAAACTTGCATCATTTAATTGTAATTTAGCAAGTCCATCTTTTAATTTTTGATATTCAGAACTATCTACAGGAAATAAACCACAAAAAACTACTGGTTTACTTGGTTTAAAACCTGGTAATGCATCTTGGAGAGGATTTTCTGCATCGCATATAGTGTCTCCAACTTTAGTTTCTGATAAAATTTTAATACCAGTTGTAATAAAACCTATTTCTCCAGCGTTAAGTTCACTCACATCTTTTGCCTTAGGTGTAAAAACACCAACTTTTTCTACTATATATTCTTGATTTGTAGACATCATTTTTATTTTCATATTTTTTTTTAGTTTTCCGTCTATAATTCTAACCAATATAACTACTCCAAGATAAGTGTCATACCAGCTATCAACTAGTAAACATTTTAATTTGCTATTTTTTTCACCTTTAGGTCCAGGCAAAGAATTAATAATTTGCTCAAGAATTTCATCTATTCCTTGTCCAGTTTTTCCTGAGCAAGGAACAGAATTAGATGTATCTATCCCAATAACATCTTCAATTTGATTATTTGTTCTATCAAGATCAGATGCTGGTAGATCAATTTTATTTAATACTGGAATAATCTCATGATTTATATCAAGTGCTTGATATACATTTGCTAGTGTTTGTGCTTCTACGCCTTGAGTACTATCTACAATTAATATTGAGCCCTCGCACGCATAAAGGCTTCTGCTAACTTCATAGCTAAAATCTACATGTCCTGGGGTGTCTATAATATTTAAAATGTAATTTTTACCATTTTTTGCTTTATAATTTAATTTAACTGTTTGTGCTTTGATTGTTATTCCTCTCTCTCTTTCTATATCCATAGAGTCTAACACTTGAGATTTCATTTCTCTGTCACTTAAACCTCCACATTTATGAATTATTCTATCAGCTATAGTTGATTTACCATGATCTATATGAGCTATAATTGCAAAATTCCTAATGTTGTCAATTGTATCACCCATTTTTAGGATCTAATTTTTGCGCCAGACTTTGACTCAACTGAAGAGATGATTAGTTTATTAATGTTCTCCAAGTCATTTTCATTTAATGTTTTTTCCTCTGACTGAATAGTTACATTAACAGCTATAGATTTTTTTCCCTCTGGTATATTTTCTCCCTCAAACACATCGAATACTCTTACTGACTGAATTAATTTATCATCAACAGATTTAATTATATTAACTAATTCTTGAGATTTAAAGTTTTTATTAATAATAAATGCAAAATCTCTCTCTGATTTTTGGAAATCAGAAAATTTATATTCAGATTTTGAATCTTTTATCTTTTGTTTTGAATCTTTTATATAATCAAGATAAATTTCAAATATTACCAAACCTTCAGTTTTTATATCTAATTTTTTTATTATGTTTGGATGTATTTCACCAAAATATGCTAGAGCATTTTTTTCGTTTTTATTTTGGTACACTCCTCCAGATTTTCCTGGGTGATAATAAGAAGGAGTTTTATCATCTATAACAATATCATCTTTATTAATCCCTGCTTCATAAAGGCTTTGTATTACATCTTTTTTTACATCGAATGTGTCTACAATTCTTTCTTTATCATTCCAAGATAATCTTGAAACCTTTCCTGCTCTTGCGGCACCTATCACTGTCAATTGATCTCCAGGATTTTTTCCTTTAAAAGCTGGACCAATTTCAAATAAAGAAATATCTTTAAATCCTCTATCTAAATTTTTCTTTAAATAAAATAATAAATTTGGAAAAATAGAATTTCTTAAAACATTTAGATCTGAACTAATCGGATTTACAATTGGTATTTCTTCATCATTTTCTTTAAATAATTGATTAATTTTCGAATCAGTAAATGACCATGTCACAGTTTCTAAATAACCTTTGGATGCTACAGATCTTTGTAAAAAATGAAATAATTTCTGATAATAATTAAGTGTCGGTTTTAATCTTGTCTTAATAGGTTCTGAAGTATTAATATGTTCATAGCCTTTTATTCTCACTATTTCTTCAACAATATCAATTGGTTGAGTTATATCAGGTCTCCAAGAAGGTATTGCTAGTTTTAAAATTTTTTTTTTCTTAGATACGTTAAAACCTAGCTTTTCTAGTATTCTGATTAATTCTTTATTTTCAACATTAAATCCAGTCGTTTTTTCAAAAAGAAATGGATCAAAATTTATTATTGTTTTTTTATAATTTTCAATTTTATTTACATCTAAATTGCTTATTTCACCTCCACAAATTTGTTTTATTAGCTCAGAAGCTTTTATTAATCCTTCTTCAATTGAAAGGGGATCTATGCCTCTTTCGAATCTGAATTTTGCATCTGTGTCTATATTTAATTGTTTAGAAGTTTTTCTTATTGAACGAGGTATAAAATAAGCAGATTCTAATAATATGTTTTTAGTTGAATATTCTGTTCCAGATCTTGCCCCACCAATTATGCCTCCAAGACCAAGTACTCCAGATCTATCAGAAATAACACACATATCATTTTCTAAAATATATTTTTTATTATCCAGGGCTTCAAAGCTTTCTCCTTTGGAAGAATTTCTAACAATAATTTCATTATCTATTTTGTCTGCATCATAGGCGTGTAATGGTCTATTTAAATCAAACATTACATAATTAGTAATATCGACTATCGCAGATATTGGTTTTTGGCCTAAAGACAGAATTTTATCTTTTAGCCATTTTGGACTCTCTTTATTTGTTACACCTTTTATTAAACAACTTCCAAATATTGTGCATCCTTGAGCTTTTTCTTTTTTTATTGTTACATTTATATTCTGATTACCTCTATATTTTAAATTGGATTTTTTATTAATTTTTAATTTACCAGCACCAGCAGCAGACAAATCTCTAGCAATTCCTCTTACTCCTAAACAATCTGGTCTATTGGGCGTAATTGATAAATCTATTACTTTTTCAGAAGTGTTTTTAAAATATTTTTCTCCAATTTTATTTGCATATTTATTGTTTTTTAATTCTATAATTCCATCACTTTCATTGGATAATAGTAATTCTGACTCAGAACAGAGCATTCCATATGATGTTACACCTCTTATTTTACTTACAGATAATTTCATCTGATTTTTAGGAATAATCGATCCAGGAGGTGCATAAACAGTCAAAAGACCATTTTTTGCATTTGGGGCTCCACATACTACTTCAATTGTTTTGTCTCTACCTATATCAACATCACATAACTTCAATCTGTCAGCATTTGGATGAGTTTTGGCATTTATAATTTTTGCAACAATAAATGTATCTAATTCAGATGTAGAGCTCTCAAAACTTTCTACTTCTAGACCTATATTGGTTAATTTATCTATTATTTGATTATTACTAAATTTTGTATCAAGATGGTTTTTTAACCAGTCAACGGTGAACTTCATCTACTCAGACCTCTATAATTTGATGGGACATCTAATGGATCAAAACCAAAGTGACTTAACCATCTATAATCAGTCTCAAAGAAAGCTCTTAAATCATTAATTCCATATTTTAACATTCCTAGTCTGTCTATGCCAATTCCAAAGGCATATCCTTGATATTTACTAGGATTAACATTTACATTTTTTAAAACATTTGGATGAACCATTCCACAGCCTAGAATTTCTAACCATTTATTACCTTCACCAATTACTATCTTTCCATTTTTAATTTCATATCCTATATCTACTTCTGCTGAGGGTTCCGTAAATGGAAAATGACTTGGTCTGAATCTCATTTTAATTTTATCAACTTCAAAAAACTCCTTAATAAAATAATTTAAACATCCTTTTAAATGTCCCATATTTATATTCTTATCTATATGTAACCCTTCAACTTGATGAAACATCGGAGCATGGGTTTGGTCACTATCTGATCTGTAAGTTCGTCCCGGAGCAATAATTTTAAAAGGAGGTTTACCTTTTAGCATAGTTCTTACCTGAACTGGAGATGTGTGAGTTCTCAAAAGTAATTCCTTATTATTATCTAGATAAAAAGTGTCATGCATATCTCTAGCTGGATGGTTATCCGGTGTATTTAATGCTGTAAAATTATTATATTCATTTTCTACATCTGGGCCTTCCTCAACACTAAATCCTATCTCAGAAAATATAGATGAAATTTCATCTATTACCTGGGAGACTGGATGAATTTTACCAATTTCAATATTTCTTTCTGGAAGAGTTACATCAATTTTTTCTTTCTCAAGCTTTAAATTAATTTCTTTAGTTTCTATTTCTTGAATTTTGATTGATATTTTATTTTGAAGTTCGTCTTTAACATTATTTAAATCTGAGGCTAATTTTTTCCTTTCTTCTACAGAAATCGAACCTAATTTTTTAAATTCGTTCGATATAATTCCGTTTTTTCCAAATAGTTCTGATTTAATGTTGTTTACCTTATCAACATTATTTTCCGCATTAAGTTTATCGATATAATCATCTTTTATTTTTTTAATATCAGACATTTTGATAGAATATTTGTTAAAGGAAGAAAAACAATAGTCTTGATTAATTTAATGCTGCTTGGGCCCTTTTAACTATAGTTTTGAAAGCTTCAGGGTTATCGTAAGCAATTTCTGCAAGAATTTTTCTATCTAATTTAATTCCTGATTTGCTTAAACCATTTATGAACTTTGAGTATGTTATACCTTCTGATCTAACACCAGCATTAATTCTTTGTATCCACAGTGATTTGAAATCTCTTTTTTTATTTCTTCTATCTCTATAAGCATACTGCATAGCTTTTTCCATCGCTTGTCTTGCAACTCTTATAGTATTTTTTCTTCTTCCCCACTGACCTTTAACAGCTTTTAAAACTTTTTTGTGTTTAGCTCTACTTGTAACTCCTCTTTTAACTCTTGCCATTTTATCCTCTTAAGCTGTAAGGCATATAAGATTTTACTATCTTACCGTCTTGTTTAGATAAAACGGTTGTGCCTCTTTGTTTTCTAATTTGTGAATTTGTTCTTTTAATCATGCCGTGTCTTTTTCCAGCCTGAGGGGTAATAACCTTACCTTTAGCTGAGATTTTAAATCTTTTTTTAGCTGAACTTTTTGTTTTTAACTTGGGCATAATTTTCGGGGTTATACAAATATTAAATTAAATTTACAACTAGAAATATGGCTTATAAAGGCTGGATTACCATAATCATTTGCTTTCCATCAAATTTTGGCTGTAGCTCTACTCTTCCAATAGTCTCCATGTCTGCCTTAATTTTATCCATTAATTCATTGCCAAGGTTCGAATGTTGTAATTCTCTCCCTTTAAACCTTATTGTAAATTTGACTTTATCGCCTTTTGCCAAAAATTTTTGAGCATTTTTAATTTTGAAAGTGTAGTCATGAACTTCTGTAACTGGCCTTAATTTTATTTCTTTTAATTCAATTTTCTTTTGTTTTTTTTTTGCCTTGTTAGCTTTTTTTTGTGCATCGTATTTATATTTACCCATGTCCATAATTTTACAGACAGGCGGTTTTGCATTCGGAGCAATTTCAATTAAATCTAAACCTTCATTTTTTGCTTTATTTATAGCTTCATTTAAATTTAAAATGCCTAAATTTTCTCCGTCACTTGCAATAACTTGAACTTCATTTGATGTAATCCTATTGTTAGACCTTGGGCCTCTTGCTTTAGTTCTTTTTTGAAAATAATTTTGTTTAAAATCCGCCACTTAGATTGAAGGGGCTTTATTAAGATCGGAGTATTTTTTTATAAATTCTTTCAAAGCCATATTTTCTTGTTTATTAGAATCCAATCTTCTAATAGTTACACTGTTGGAGTCAACTTCTTTTTTCCCACAAATCAATAACATTGGTACTTTTGTTAAAGAATGATCTCTTATTTTATAATTTAAATTGTGATTTTTAAGATCCACTTCGACAATCAAACCAATCCTTTTTAATTCCTTAGCTACACTTTTAGCATATTCATCAAAATCACTAGAGATTGGAATAACTACTGCCTGTAAAGGTGATATCCAAAATGGCAGCTTGCCTGCATAATTCTCTATAAGGATACCTATGAATCTTTCTAAAGATCCAAATAATGCTCTGTGTAACATTACAGGTACTTTTTTAGTTCCATCTTTATCAACAAAAGAAGCTCCTAATCTACCTGGTAAATTTAAATCTACTTGCAAGGTTCCGCACTGCCAATCTCTACCGATTGCATCTCTTAAAACAAATTCAATTTTTGGTCCATAAAATGCGCCCTCACCTTTATTAATAGAGTACTCTAGCTTTGTCGCTTTGATTGCCTCTAACAACGCAGCCTCTGACTTATCCCAAACTTTATCGTCACCAACTCTTAAATCTGGTCTATCTGAATATTTTAAAATAACATCTTCAAAACCAAGATCTTTATAAATTTCTAAAATTAAATTTGTAACACTCAAACATTCTTCGGTAATTTGTTCTTCTGTACAAAAAATATGTGCATCATCTTGAGTAAAGGCTCTTACACGTAATAATCCATGCAATGCACCGGAAGGTTCATATCTATGAACTTTTCCAAATTCTGACATCTTTAAAGGTAAGTCTCTATAACTTTTAAGTCCTTGATTAAATACTTGAACACACCCAGGACAATTCATAGGTTTAATTGCAAATACTTTTTCATCTGGTGTAGTTGAAGTATACATATTAGCTCCAAATTTTTCCCAGTGGCCAGATTTTTCCCACAAAGATCTATCAAGTATTTCTGGCGTATTTATCTCTTTGTAACCATCGTGATCTTGTTTCATTCTCATATATGAAACTAATTTTTGGAACAAATTCCATCCTTTCTGGTGCCAAAAAACAGATCCAGGACTTTCTTCTCTAAAATGAAATAAATCCATCTCTTTTCCAATTTTTCTATGATCTCTTTTTTCTGCTTCCTCAATTCTCTGAAGATAAAGGTCTAATTCTTTTTGAGTTGCCCAACTAGTACCATATATTCTTTGAAGCATTTCATTATTAGAGTCACCACGCCAATAAGCTCCAGATACTTTTGTCAATTTAAAAGCCTTACCTATTTTACCAGAAGATACTAAATGTGGACCTCTACATAAATCATGCCATGTTTCGCCATGATGATAAACTGTAAGTTCTTCGTTTTTAGGAATGCTCTCAATTATTTCAGCTTTGTATTTTTCTCCAATTTTTTTAAAATGACTTATTGCTTTATCTCTCTCCCAAACTTCTTTTCTTGTTTTTACATCTTTATCTATTATCTCTGACATTTTTTTTTCAATCTTTTTTAAATCATCGCTAGTAAAAGGCTCTTTTCTTGCAAAATCATAGTAAAATCCATTTTCTATAACTGGCCCAATTGTTACCTGTGTGCCTGGGTATAGTTCTTGAACAGCCATAGCCATTATATGTGCAGTGTCATGTCTAATGACTTCTAAACCCTCAGGATCTTTAGCTGTAAATATTTCAATAGAACAATCTTGATCAATAACAGTATATAAATCTTTAAGCTCACTGTTTATACTCATCACCAAGGCTTGCTTACCTAAAGACTTACTAATTTTTTCAGCAACCTCTGTGCCTGTTATACTTTTTTCAAAGTTTAATTTTTTTCCATCAGGTAATGTAATATTTGGCATTAGTTTATTAATTTTTTATACTCTGAATAAGTAGAAAAACACATTTTTTCAACATTAAATTTTGAAACGACATTTTTTCTACCTTCTATGCCCATTTGATTGATAGTCTGTTCATCTAAATTCATAATTTCTATTAATTTTTTTGAAAGATCGTCAGAGTTATTTGCTTCAAATAAAAATCCTGTTTTATTTTCATTTATAGTCTCTCTTGATCCCCCAATATTACTTGCAACAATTGGTTTTTTCATTGCCTGAGCTTCAACAGATATTCTTCCAAAAGCTTCTGGTTCTATTGATGAAGAAACTATGATGTCTGAAACTTTGTAAGCTAGAGGCATATTTTTACAATGATCTATAAATTTTACTTGGTTAGTTAATCTATACTGTTCAACTAACCTAATAAGTTTCTTTTTGTAAAGTTCTCTTCCTTGATCGCTCCCAAGAATAATTACATTAAATACCTCGTGTCCTAAATTAATATTTACTTTATTAATAGCATCTAAAAACATTTCTTGGCCTTTCCATTCTGTTAATCTTCCGGGTAATAGAACAGTTTTTCTCTCAATTTTAAGTCCCCATGATTTAAATAATTCATCTTCCTCTGTTTCTATAGTAGTTGATGGATCAAAATAGTCAGTATTAATGCCTCTAAATATCACCAAGAATTTTTTTTTATCATTAAGGTACTCAGAGTAGTTTTCTTTAATATGTGAAAATATAAAATTAGACCCAGCAATAATTAAATCTGATCTCAACATTACAGAGTTATATAATTTTTTTAATTTACTTTTAAAATTATATGTTCCATGAAATGTAGTTACAAATTTACGTCGTGTAATTTTGGTAGCTAGTAAACAAGACCATGCAGGTGCTCTACTTCTCGCGTGGACAATATTAATTCCATAAAATAAAATTATTAAAGAAATAATTATTGAATTAAAAAAAACCAAAATGGGGTTTTTGGAATTAACAGGTAACCTTATATATTTAACTTTTTTTTTATCTATAAACTTTGTTAATGCACCACCGTTGCAAATTAAAAAAGATTTACAATCATTTTCATGTAGATAGTGTGCGATATCATAACAACCTGTTTCTGCGCCACCGTATCCAAGTTTTGGTATAACTTGCAGAACTTTCAATTTTGGATGCATATGGTAGAGTTATAATATTTCAAATCAATTTTAATACTTTATATGAAAAAATTTAAATTTCTAAAAATTTCTAAAACAAAAAAACTAAGATATATAAGCAATTATTATAAGAAAAATCTTTATATTATATTTTTACCAGGTTTTGCATCCGATATAGAAGGAGATAAACCTAAAAGATTTTTAAACTATGCTAAGAAAAATAAATTGGGTTTTTTGGCACTAGAATATTCTGGATACGGAAAATCTTCAGGTGAATTTACTAAAGGGAATATTTCCACTTGGGCAAATGATGCAAAACAGACTATTAAGAATATAGTTAAAAAAAATGATATAATTTTAATAGGTTCTAGTATGGGTGCTTGGATTTCTTTATTATTATTTAAATCAATTAAGAAACAGATTAAAGGCTTTATGGGAATTGGCTCTGCTCCAGAATTTTTAACAAGAATAATGTGGAAAAAATTTTCAAAAAAGACGAAGAGTGAAATTATCAAAAAAGGTATTAGCAAAATTAAAAATGGCGGTTATGAGTATCTCATAACTAATCAATTAATTAAAGATGGAAGAAAAAAACAAAATAAAGTTTTGAATGTTAAAATTCCAATGAAAATATCTGTTACTATGGTCCATGGTCAAAAAGATGAAGTTGTACCAATTAAATACTCAAGAGAAGTTTTAAAAATCTTCAGCAAAGCAAAAAAAAAATTAAATATAATTAAGAAGGGTGACCATAGTCTCTCTTCAAAAAAAAATCTAAATATTATTTGTAAAGAGTTAGATAATATTATTAAAAATACTAACTAGCTTGACCGACTAATTTTTTATTTGATATAGGATTTTCTAACTTATCTAACATTTCTTTTGGACAAACTTGGACGAAATTATTTATTTCATTTTCAAAATTCTCAACAATTTTTTTCGAGATTATTGAATTTGTTTCTATCGCATGCTCTTGAATTAATTTCCTTAGATGCTCAATCCAAAATTTAGTTTCTGGAGTTTGCCAAACTACACTTTCAGGATTTACTTTTTTATCAAATTGATTTTCAGGGTCATAAATAAATGCCATACCTCCTGTCATGCCAGCCCCAAAATTATCACCAATATCTCCTAATATAATAATGTTTCCGCCTGTCATGTATTCACAACCATTTGAATCACAACCTTCTACTACTGCAGTTGCACCTGAATTTCTAACAGCAAATCTCTCTCCTGCTTGTCCTGCAGCTAATAATTTTCCAGAAGTAGCTCCATACAAAACAGTGTTTCCAATAATAGTATTTTCATTTGAAACAAGGTTGCTTTCATATTGTAATTTAATCACAATAGTTCCACCTGATAATCCTTTAGCAACATAATCATTTGCATCCCCTTTTAAAATTAGTTTTAATCCTTTAATAGCAAAAGCACCAAAGGATTGGCCTGCTGAACCTTTAAAATTTAATTCGATCGAATTTTCATCAAGTTTGTTATTTCCAAATTTTTTGTACAAATGATAAGAAATTCTAGTACCAACTGCTCTATCAGTATTTTGAATTTCAAATTCTTCATTTATTTTTTCTTTTTTATCTATTTTGTCTTCTATTTCTGGCCATAATTTTTGATCTAAAGTATCTGGAACAGAATTAATTTCAGGTTTCTCACAATATCTTTTATTTTTTCCAGGATCTGCCTGAACAAAAAGAGGATTTAAGTCTAGATCATCCAAGTTTGGTGATCCTTTGCTTACTTGCCTTAGCAAGTCAGTTCTTCCAATTACTTCATTTAAAGATTTGAAACCAAGATCAGCAAGTATTTCTCTTACTTCCTCTGCTATAAATGTAAAAAGGTTCACTACTTTTTCAGGAGTTCCTGTAAATTTCTCTCTTAATTTATCATCTTGTGTGCAAACACCCACTGGACATGTATTTGAATGACATTGTCTGACCATTATACATCCCATTGCGACTAAAGCAGTTGTTGCTACGCCAAATTCTTCTGCTCCCATCATGGCTGCAATTACAACATCTCTTCCAGTTTTTATTCCACCGTCAGTTCTAAGCGTCACTTGATGTCTCAAGTTATTTAATGTCAATACCTGATTTGCTTCTGTTAATCCCATCTCCCAAGGAACTCCAACATATTTAACGCTTGTCTGTGGAGTAGCTCCTGTACCTCCTGAGTGCCCCGAGATTAAAATTATGTCTGCTTTAGCTTTTGCAACTCCAGCAGCTATCGTTCCAATTCCTGATGAAGCAACTAATTTAACTCCAACCCTAGCCTTAGGATTTATTTGTTTTAAATCATAAATTAATTGAGCTAGATCTTCTATTGAGTAAATATCATGATGTGGTGGAGGGGATATTAAAGTAACTCCTGGCGTTGAGTGTCTCAATCTCGCAATTTCATCCGTAACTTTAAAACCTGGTAGTTGTCCACCTTCACCTGGTTTAGCACCCTGTGCAATTTTGATTTCAATCTCATTACAATTATTTAAGTAATTAATGGTTACTCCAAATCTAGCTGATGCAATTTGTTTAACCCTTGAATTTGCACTATCTCCATTCTCCATAATCTTAAATCTATTTTCATCTTCTCCACCTTCACCACTACAAGATGCGCCTTTAATTCTGTTCATACCAACAGCAAGAGTTTCATGTGCTTCTTTAGATAAAGCTCCATGAGACATACTTCCACTTCCAAATCTTTTTAATATATTAGATGCAGGCTCAACATTAGATATATCGATGGGATTTTTAGATTTAAAATCTACTAAATCTCTTAAACTTATTGGATTTAGATTATAAATACCTTTTATGTATTTTTTATATATTTCATAAGATCCTTGTCCAACCGCAGTTTGCAGTAAATGAATAAGTTTGCCTTGATACTGATGTGTTTCACCATTTTTTCTATATCTGTAAATACCTCCAATAGGTAAAATATTTGAATTATTGAAAAATGCTTCTTTGTGTATAGTTCTGATTTTCTTTTCTATTCCTTTTAGACCAATTCCAGAAATCTTTGATAACATCCCAGGAAAGTAATCTTTCACAATTGTTCTGCTTAGTCCCACAGTTTCAAAATTACATCCGCCTCTATAAGAACTTAAAACAGAAATTCCCATCTTAGACATTATTTTAAGAAGACCGAGATTGACTGATTTAATATATCTTGAAACACATTCATCAAAAGTGAAATTTCCAAATAATTTTTTAGAATGTCTTTGATATAAGCTATCAAAAGCTAAATAAGGGTTCACTGTAGTAGCACCAACACCAATTAATGTTGCAAAAGAGTGAGTATCTAAAGCATCTCCAGTTTGAACATTAATAGAAACATAACCTCTCAAACCTAATTTAACTAAATGTGTATTTATTGCCCCTATACATAAAAGCATTGGCATTGGCATTCTATTTTCTGAAATATTTTTATCTGATAATATTATTTGTTTAATTCCCTCTCTAACAGCTTGTTCAGATTTAACTTTGAGTAAATTTATTGATGTCTCTAAATCATCATCTTTGCTGAATGTACAATCTAAAACTTTATTATTATTTCCAAAGAATTTTAAAAATTTTTCAAATTGTGCATTTGATAATATCGGACTATTTAAGACATAAATATTGTCTTTAGTTAATTTACTAAAATCTAAAATATTACCAAGATTTCCAAATCTTGTCTTTAAACTCATAACTTTGTTTTCTCTTAGAGAGTCAATTGGTGGATTTGTAACCTGACTAAAGTTTTGTCTAAAGTAATGATATAGTGGTCTATATTTATCAGATAAAACTGCTAAAGGCGTGTCATCACCCATTGAGCCTGTTGCTTCTTTAGCATCTTCTGCCATTGGATGAAGAATTAATTCTAAATCTTCTATGCTATATCCAAAACAATGTTGAAAATTCCTCAAACTTTGGCCTTCTAGCTCTACTTTTTCAGTTTCTGCCTCTAATTTTTTATCAAGATCAATAATCTGATTGTTGTAATGTTTATATTCTTTTGAAAGGTAGTTTTTTATTTCATCGTTTGAATATACTTTGCCTTTTTCTATTCTTACTCCTAATATTTCTCCAGGTCCTAATCTTCCTTTAGATACAATTTTTTTCTCATTTAAATCTATCATTCCTGTTTCACTTCCTGCAAAAAGAAGTTTGTCTCTTGTCACTGTATATCTAAGTGGTCTTAATCCATTTCTGTCAGTTGCAACAATTACCCATTCATTATCAGTTGCAGCTATAGCAGCTGGCCCATCCCAAGGCTCCATGGTACTATTTAAAAAATTGAATAGTTGTTGATGATCTTTTTTTAATACCTTATTTTTTTTTGACCAAGCGTCTGGTATTAACATTAATTTTGCTAGAGGAGCAGGCTGTCCAGAAATATTTAATAACTCAAAAACATTATCTAATGATGCAGAGTCAGAATTGCCAGCTGGTATTACAGGCTTAAGATTCTCTATATCTTCGAAAACTGGACTAAACATCTCTTCTTCGTGAACCTTCATCCAATTAACATTTCCTTTAAGAGTATTTATTTCACCATTATGCGCTATAGATCTAAATGGTTGAGCTAAGTCCCAACTTGGCGCAGTATTAGTTGAAAATCTTTGGTGAAATATTGCATACCTAGATATAAATCTTTCATCTTTCAAGTCAGTATAAAAATCTGACAAAGCTTCTGCTAAAAACATTCCTTTGTAAATGATAGATTTAGAACTAAATGAACATATATAAAAATTATTTAATTGATTATTTAAAGCTTCTTTTTCAATTACTCTTCTAGTTTCATACAATTTTTGTTCCAGAGATTTATTGACAACTTTTTTGTCATTGTATGTGAACAATACTTGAGTAATTTCAGGTCTTGTTTGTTCAGCTTTTTCTCCTAAGACAGAGGGATCAACAGGAACTTGTCTCCAACCATAGATACTAAAATTTCTCTTT
>CABZGR010000015.1 GCA_902525295.1 uncultured Pelagibacteraceae bacterium
TTTCTGAGAAAGATAAATCTCTAATTGCAATTTCTACCTTTTTACCAACTATTGATTTAAGTATAGGTTTTAACTTTCTTACACTAGATCTGACATTTTTATTTATCGATCTAACTTGTTTTAAATCTATATCTTTTTTTTTACTCATATTTATTTTTTATCAGCTCCTTTTGCACCACCCTCAACTTTTGCTTTTTTATCAGCTGGTGTATGACCAAAAAACTGTCTTGTTGGAGCAAATTCTCCAAATTTGTGTCCCACCATGTCTTCAGATACAGTTATTGGAATAAATTTTTTACCATTATAAATTAAAAAACTAAATCCTACGAAGTCAGGTATAATTGTAGACTTTCTAGACCAAGTTTTAATTGGTTTTTTATTAGGATCGTTTTTAATTTTTTCAACTTTTTTAATTAAACTTTCTTCAACAAACGGTCCTTTCCAAACAGATCTTGCCATAAATTAAGCTCTCTTCTTCTTTCTTCTTCTTATTATAAATTTATCAGTTCTCTTATTGTCTCTAGTTTTTAATCCTTTAGCAGATTGTCCAGTAGGAGATACAGGATGTCTACCACCTGCAGATTTTCCTTCACCACCACCATGAGGGTGATCTACTGGATTTTTAACAACACCTCTGGTATGCGGTCTTCTTCCCAACCATCTTGAACGACCAGCTTTACCAATTTTAATATTTTTTTGATCTGGATTAGATAAAACTCCAATTGTAGCAATAGCTCTGGAATCTATTTTTCTAACTTCACCTGAAGACATTTTTATAATTGAGTAATTTCCGTCAATACCTGAAATTGTTACAGACGAACCTGCTGCTCTTGCTATTTTTCCACCAGCGCCTGGCTGTATTTCAACATTATGTATATCTATACCTACTGGAATATCCTTTAATGGTAAACAATTCCCAATTTTAATTTCTGAAGATGAACCATTTTGAATATGATCACCAACTTTTATTTTCTGTGGGGCAAGATAATAGAATTTTTGATTGTCCTCAAATTTAACTAACATTATATGGCATGATCTGTTTGGATCATATTCAATTCTTTCTACAACAGCTTTCATGTCATTTTTTTTTCTATAAAAATCTATTTTCCTATATTTATGTTTATGTCCACCCCCATGATTTCTAGATGTGATACGACCATAATTATTTCTTCCTTTTGAAGAATAATTCGCACTTGTTAATGGTTTATATGGTTTACCTTTCCAAAGACCTGCTCTACTTGTTAAAATAGTACCTCTGGTAGATTTCGTATAAGGTTTGAAAGTTTTTAAAGCCATAATTTAAATACCTGTTGTTAGGTCAATATTTTGACCTTTTTTAAGGGTAATAATTGCTTTTTTAAAACCCTTTTTTTTAACTTTTTTTCCTCTAGTGGATTTAATAAGTGTTTTTTTATTAATAATGTTAATTTTTGTTACGTTTACTTTAAAAATTTTTTCTATTGACCCTTTTAAGTTTTTTTTATTAGCACTTTGAGGTACTTTAAAAACAATTTTATTTTGTTCTGACAAATTTGTTGATTTTTCAGTTACAACAGGGAATAAGATTTTATCGTATAAGCTTAGTTTATCCATTATAGATACCTTTTTTCCAATTCTTTAACCGAGCTCTCAGTAAAAATAATTTTTTTGTATTTAACTAAATCAAAAGCACTAAAATGATTTGCATCGGTTAATTTGACATTAGGGATATTTTTAGTTGACCTTAAGATATTATCTTTTGATTTTGTATCCACGATTAATAATGAGTTATTTGCATCAAACTTTTTTAAAAGTTCAAACATTTCTTTTGTTTTTTCAATTTTTTTTCCAAAATCATCAAAAATAATTATGTTATTTGATTTATTTTTTTCAGTAATGATTGAAGCTATACTCATTTTTTTTTCACTCTTATTCAACTTTCTAACTTTATAATTATCCTGACCTTTTGGTCCATGAGCTATTCCTCCACCTACAAATATAGGAGCCTTTTTACTAGAGTGTCTTGCATTACCAGTACCTTTTTGTGAGTAAATCTTGGAAGTTGATCCAGTTATTTCATTTCTTTGCTTTGTCTTTGCTTTTCTACCTTTAAGGTTTGCGTTTATTTTATAGATAACACCACTCACTAATTGATTGTTAACTTTAGCACTAAAGATTTTATCTAGCACTTCTATGCTTTGTTTTTTTCCATCAATGCTTAATTTATCTATTTTCATTTATTTTTTCTTTTTATCTGCTAATTTTTTTTGTTTTTCAATTTGCTCAATTTTTTCTTCAATAGACATTCGGTTAATATCTTTGACTGATTTTCTAATTAAAACTTCTGTATTTTTTGATCCAGGAATAGAACCTTTTAAATATAGCAAATTATTTTCTTTGTCAGCTTTTATAACTTCAATGTTTTGTATAGTCCTAATTTTATCTCCCATATGACCAGCCATTTTTTTTCCTTTAAAAACTTTACCTGGATCCTGCCTTTGTCCTGTTGAACCATGAGATCTATGAGAAATTGAAACACCATGAGTGGCTCTTAATCCTCCAAAATTATGCCTTTTCATTGCACCTGCAAATCCTTTACCAATTGTCTTAGATTTAACATCAACAAATTTAACATTCTCAAATATTTCTAATCCAATTTCATTTCCTTCTTTGAAATTTTCAGTGCTTTTTAACCTAAACTCTTTAAGTGTTTTTTTTGGCTCTGTATTTTTTTTAGCAAAATAACCTTTCATCGCTTTGGTTAACTTTGAGTTTTTTATTTTTCCAAATCCTATTTGGACGGCGTTATATCCTCTGTTTTCTTTGTTAATAACGTTTATTACTCTTCCGGTTTCCATCTTTAACACAGTAACTGGTACTGATTGGCCAGTTTTAAAAAACTCTCTTGACATTCCTATTTTTTTTCCAATTAAAGCTAAATTATCCATTATATTTTAATCTCCACATCTACCCCTGATGCTAAATCAAGTTTCATTAGTGCTTCAACAGTTGCAGGTGTAGGTTCTATAATATCAATTAATCTTTTATGAGTTCTGGTTTCAAATTGTTCTCTACTTTTTTTATCAATATGTGGAGATCTTAAAACAGTATATCTCTCTATTTTTGTAGGTAAAGGAATTGGACCTTTAATATTAGCTCCTGTTCTTTTAACAGTATTTACGATCTCTTCAGTGGACTGATCTAAAACCTTGTTATCGTATGCTCTTAATTTTATTCTAATATTTTGTTTATCCATAATTAACCTGTTTTTTTGGTTACCTCATCTTGAACATTTTGCGGAACCTTGTCGTAATGATCAAAAAACATTGAGTATTGAGCTCTACCTTGTGACATAGATCTTAAGCTGTTTATATAACCAAACATATTTGCTAATGGCACCATTGCAGTTATTACTGTTGCATTTCCTCTTTGCTCTTGTGTACTTATTTGACCTCTTCTACTATTCAAATCACCTATTACGTCTCCCATATAATCTTCTGGAGTGACTACTTCCACTCTCATTACTGGTTCTAAAAGTTTTAGAGTTCCTCTAGTACATGCCTCTTTAAAACATTGTCTTGAAGCAAGCTCAAAAGCTAATACACTTGAGTCAACATCATGGTGTAAACCATCTAAGATCGTTACTTTATAATCAATTAAAGGAAATCCTGCCAAAATTCCACCATCAGCTATTGTCTCTACACCTTTTTCAACACCTGGTATAAATTCTTTTGGTATTGCTCCACCTTTTATTTTGCTCTCAATTTCTCGACCTTTGCCTGGATCTAGTGGTTCAACAGATAATTTTACTCTGGCAAACTGTCCTGCTCCACCACTCTGTTTTTTATGTGTATAATCAAACTCAGCGGCATTTAATATTGTTTCTCTGTATGCAACTTGAGGTGCTCCTACATTTGCTTCAACCTTGAATTCTCTTTTCATTCTATCAACAATAATATCTAAATGTAATTCACCCATACCTTTAATTATTGTTTGACCTGACTCTTCGTCTGATGACACTCTAAATGACGGGTCTTCTTTAGCTAATCTTCCTAATGCTTCACCCATTTTTTCCTGATCAGCTTTTGATTTAGGCTCAACTGCAATTTCTATAACTGGATCTGGGAATTCCATTGGCTCAAGTAATACTGGTGCATCTTTATTTGCCAATGTATGACCAGTTATTGTATTTTTTAATCCAGCGAGTGCAACTATATCACCTGCGCTTGCTTCTTTGATGTCTTCTCTTGAATTTGCATGCATTAAAAGCATTCTTCCAACTCTTTCCTCTTTATCTGACGAAGTATTATAAACTCCAGTTCCAGATTTAACTGTACCTGAATAAATTCTGATAAATGTAAGACTTCCAACAAATGGGTCAGTCGCTACCTTAAAAGCTAAAGCTGAAAAAGGAGCACTATCCTCAAATTTCATCTCAATTTCATCATCAGATCCTGGTTTTGTACCCATTATAGATCCAAGATCTTCTGGACTTGGTAAGTAATCAACAACAGCATCTAATAATGGTTGAACACCTTTATTTTTAAAAGCAGAACCTGTTAAAACTGGTACAAATTCAAAATTTAAACATCCTTTTCTTACGCATTTAATCAAATCTTCTTGTTTAATTTCTTCACCACCTAAATAGGCTTCCATTAATTTTTCATCTTGCTCAACAGCTGTCTCAACTAATTCTTGTCTGTATTTGTCACAAATTTCTTTTAAATCTTCTGGAATTTCTTTTTCTTCCCATTCAGCGCCAAGGTCTTCATTTTTCCAAACAATTGCTTTCATCTTAACTAAATCAACAATGCCTTGTAACGATGCCTCTATTCCAATAGGCACCTGCATAACTAAAGGTTTGGCTCCAAGCCTATCTTTAATCATATCCACACATCTAAAGAAATCTGCACCAGTTCTATCAAGTTTATTTACAAAACAAATTCTAGGAACTTTATATTTATCAGCTTGTCTCCAAACTGTTTCTGATTGTGGCTCAACACCAGCAACACCATCAAATACTGCAACAGCACCGTCCAAAACTTTTAAAGATCTTTCAACTTCAATTGTAAAATCAACATGGCCGGGGGTATCAATAATATTAATTCTATGATCTCTCCAAAAGCAAGTGGTTGCAGCTGATGTTATAGTAATACCTCTTTCCTGTTCCTGTTCCATCCAATCCATCGTGGCAGCACCATCATGAACTTCACCAATTTTATGACTCTTGCCAGTATAATATAAAATTCTTTCAGTAGTTGTAGTTTTGCCAGCATCTATGTGTGCCATGATACCGATGTTTCTATATTTATTTAGTGGATGAGTTTTTGCCATATTATTTACCATCTAAAATGTGCAAAAGCTTTATTTGACTCTGCCATTTTATGTGTATCTTCTTTCTTTTTAATTGCTGAACCTCTTTTTTGATAAGCATCAAAAATTTCATTAAATAATTTATCAGACATTTTTTTATCTTTTCTTTTTCTCGAAGCATCAATAATCCATCTTAATGCTAAAGCTTGTGATCTTTTAGCTTTAACTTCTACCGGAACTTGATAGGTAGCTCCGCCGACACGTCTCGATCGAACTTCTACAGTTGGTCTTACATTATTTATTGCATCATTAAATACTGTTAAAGGTTCGTCTTTGGATTTTGATTTAATTTTATCAATCGCATCATAAACAATTTTTTCAGCGATAGTTTTTTTACCATCTAACATTATAGAGTTTATTAATTTTGGAATTATTACTGATTTATATTTAGGATCTACAATTGGAATTTTTTTAGGAGCTTTTCTTTTTCGAGACATGATTATTTACCTTTTTTCGTTCCATATAAAGAACGTCTTTGTTTTCTGTTTGCAACTCCTTGCGTATCTAAATTACCACGAAGTATATGATATCTCACTCCAGGTAAGTCTTTAACACGTCCACCCCTTATTAGTACTACTGAGTGCTCTTGTAAATTATGTCCTTCTCCAGGAATATATGCTGTAACCTCAAAACCATTTGATAATCTAACTCTTGCAACTTTTCTTAGTGCCGAGTTTGGTTTCTTAGGTGTGGTCGTATAAACTTTTACACAAACACCTCTTTTCAAAGGTTGTTTTTGTAATGCTGGAACTTTATTCCTAGCAATTTGTTTTTCTCGACCTTTTCTTAACAACTGGTTTATTGTTGGCATAAAATTTTAATAAGTTTGATTTTAGATGAAATAACTGTCAGGTTATTTGTGGCAGCGTTTAGTGCACAAGTCACTACATTCCAACCAAAAACACGGACAAAATACTATAGAAATTCCATTTGTCAAATCAAAAGACATGGAAAAATAACGAATTTTTATTGATTTACGGGGCTTTCTGATTGCTCAATCTTCTCGTTCTCAGCAATGAATTTTTCATCGTCTAAACGAGCTTTCTTGTTCCACAAATTTTTAACAGATCCAGTACCGGCAGGAACTAATCTACCAACAATTACATTTTCTTTTAATCCTGATAGTTTATCTACTTTACCTTTAATAGCAGCGTCTGTTAAAACTCTTGTTGTTTCTTGGAAAGAAGCAGCTGAAATAAATGACTCTGTTTGCAGTGAGGCTTTAGTTATTCCCATTAAAACTCTCTCTCCAACTGCAGGATTTTTACCATCTTTAATTAGCTGCTCGTTCATATTCTCAAATCTTATTCTGTCAATAATTTCTCCAGGAAGTAATGAGCTATCGCCTTGAGTTTTAACTTCAATTTTTTTTAGCATTTGTCTTAATATAACTTCAATGTGTTTATCATTTATAATTACACCTTGTAGTCTATAAACATCTTGTACCTGGTTTACGAAATATTCAGTTAACTCTTCAATACCTAAAATTCTAAGAATATCATGAGGCAATGGTTGACCATCTAACAAATATTCACCTTTTTTAATTTTTTCACCTTGATTAAAGTTAATATGTTTTCCTTTTGGTATTAAATAACTTGAAGTATCACCGTTTTCAGATTCAATAGTTACTCTTTGTTTGCCTCTTACCTCTTTGCCAAAAATTACTTTTCCATCATTCTCAGCAATAATTGCGCTATCTTTTGCTTTTCTTGCTTCAAATAATTCTGCAACTCTTGGTAGACCTCCTGTAATATCTTTAGTCTTTGTAGTTTCTTTAGGAAGTCTAGCTATTACATCGCCAGCTGAAATTTTTTGTCCATCTTTAACAGATAATATTGAGTCTGGAACTAAGTAATATCTTGCTTCATTATCATCAGCTTTTTTAACAACATTTCCTTTTGCATCTCTTAGAGTAATTCTTGGTTTTAAATCTGTATTTTTAGATTGAGTTTTCCAATCAACTACTGCTTTAGTAGAAATTCCAGTTGCGTCATCAGTTGTCTCTGCAATTGATACACCATCAATTAAATCGACATAATTTGCTATTCCATCTTTTTCTGCAATTACAGGTGTTGTATATGGATCCCATTCACATATTTTTGATCCTTTTTTAACTTTATCTCCATTTTCAAAGAAAAGTTTTGATCCATATGGAACTTTATATGCAGCTACTTGTAATCCATTATCATCTTCTATTGATAATTCAGTATTTCTTCCCATTACAATTAAATTCTTTTTTGAGTCTACTAATAGGTTTGTATTAACAATTTTTAATATACCATTATTATTTGAAACTATTTGAGAGTCTTGCTTGACTGATGCAGTTCCTCCAACGTGGAAAGTTCTCATTGTAAGCTGAGTTCCTGGTTCACCAATAGATTGAGCTGAAATCATTCCAATAGCTTCACCGACATGTACCATTTTACCTCTTGATAAATCTCTACCATAACAAGTGGCACATACTCCCTCTTTTAAACTACATGTCATTACAGAGTAAACATTCAAGTTTTTTACGCCTGCAGAGTCAATTTTTTCGCACGCAGCCTCATCAATCATGCTATTCTTCTTTATCAAAACTTCGCCTGTTAATGGATTTTTTACATCTCTTGCTGTTACCCTTCCTAGCGCTCTCTCTGATAAGCTAACCATTATATTTCCACCTTCTAAGACCTCTGTAAGCTTTATGAAGCTTGGGTTATCACATTTAACTTGAGTAATAGTTAAATCTTGGGCAACATCACAAAGTCTTCTTGTTAAGTAACCAGAGCTCGCTGTCTTTAATGCGGTATCAGCAAGACCTTTTCTTGCTCCGTGTGTTGAATTAAAATATTCTAATGCTGTCAAACCTTCTTTAAAGTTTGATGTAATTGGTGACTCAATAATTTCACCAGATGGTTTAGCTATTAAACCTCTCATACCAGCTAATTGCTTCATTTGAGCTGCGGAACCTCTTGCTCCACTGTCTGCCATCATAAATACTGAATTAATTTTTAGACCATCCTCTGTCATTTCTGTAGCAGAAATTCTTTTCATCATTTCAGATGCAACTTTATCTGTACATTTTGACCATGCATCAATAACTTTATTGTATTTTTCTCCTCTAGTTATTAGTCCTTCTGCATATTGATTTTCATAATCAGAAATTAGTTTTTTAGTTTCATCAATTAATTGTTGTTTGTTATCTGGGATAACTAAATCGTCTTTACCAAATGATATTCCAGCTTTGAAAGCATGTTTAAATCCAAGATCCTTTAATTTATCACAAAATATTACAGTGCTTTTTTGACCAGAAAATCTGAAAACATGATCGATAACCTCGGATACTATTTTCTTAGGCAATAATCTGTCGACTAAAGAGAATTTATTATTTATATTTTTTGGAATTAAGTTTGCTAATAGAAATCTTCCAGCTGTACTAATATGCTTTTCATGTTTAGTATTACCTTTTTCATCTACAGTTGCAAATCTAGACACAATTCTTGAATGAACCTTGATTTGACCAATTTCTAAAGCATGTTCAATCTCCGAAGTATTAACAAAATATCCCTCAACTCTATCTGTTTGATAAGGCGGTTGAGAGAGATAGTAAATTCCTAAAATCATATCCTGACTTGGAACAATAATAGGTTTACCATTTGAAGGACTTAAAATATTGTTTGTAGACATCATCAAAACTCTTGCCTCTAGTTGTGCCTCTAAACTTAATGGTACGTGAACTGCCATTTGATCACCATCAAAATCTGCGTTGAATGCTGCACAAGTTAATGGATGTAACTCTATCGCATTTCCTTCAATTAATTTTGGTTCAAAAGCTTGAACGCCTAATCTATGTAATGTTGGCGCTCTATTTAATATAACCGGATGCTCTCTCACAATTAATTCTAAAGCATCCCAAACTTCATTTCTCTCTCTTTCAACAAGTTTTTTAGCTTGCTTTATTGTAGAAGCAAGCCCAAGTTTATTTAATCTTGCATATAGAAATGGTTTAAACAATTCTAAAGCCATTTTTTTAGGCAAGCCACATTCGTGTAATTTTAAGTCTGGTCCAACTACGATCACTGATCTTCCAGAGTAATCAACTCTCTTACCCAATAAATTTTGTCTAAATCTTCCTTGTTTACCTTTTAACATCTCAGCTAAAGATTTTAGAGGTCTTTTGCCTGTTCCTGTGATTACTCTTCCTCTTCTACCATTGTCAAATAATGCATCTACGGACTCTTGAAGCATTCTCTTTTCATTTCTTACAATTATATCTGGAGCTTTAAGATCCATTAATCTTTTTAGTCTGTTATTTCTATTTATAACTCTTCTGTATAAATCATTTAAATCAGATGTAGCAAATCTTCCTCCATCTAAAGGAACTAATGGTCTTAACTCAGGTGGAATAACTGGAATTGTTGTTAAAATCATCCACTCTGGTTTGTTTCCAGTCTCGATAAATGACTCAATTAATTTTAATCTTTTAATAGATCTTTCCTCTGAAACTTTTGATTTTGTTTCCTTAATTGATTTAATCAGTACTTCTTTTTCTTGTTCTAAATCTATCGACTTTAATATTTCTAAAATTGCTTCAGCTCCAATTCCTGCAGTAAATGACTCTTCACCATACTCATCTTGATACTTTATAAGTTCTTCTTCACCCAAAAGCTGGTTCTTCTTAAGTCCTGTTAAACCTGGTTCAATTACTATAAAATTTTCAAAATAAAGTACTCTTTCTACCTCCTTTAATTTCATGTCTATTGCAAGAGATATTCTACTTGGTAAAGATTTCAGGAACCATATATGGGCTACTGGAGTCGCTAAATTGATATGGCCCATTCTTTCACGTCTTACATTTGATTTTGTTACCTCAACCCCACATTTTTCACATATAATTCCTCTAAATTTCATTCGTTTATACTTGCCGCAAAGACATTCGTAATCTTTTATAGGTCCAAATATTCTTGCACAAAATAGTCCATCTTTTTCTGGTCTAAAAGTTCTATAATTTATTGTTTCAGGCTTTTTGATTTCTCCATAAGTCCAAGACTTGATTTTCTCTGGACTTGCAAGAGTTATTTTTATGCTATTAAAATTTTGGGCTTCTGAAATTTCTGAAGATTTAAATAGATCTGTTAATTCTTTACTCATATTAATTTAGCTCCACATTTAGTGCTAAAGATTTAATTTCTTTAACTAAAACATTGAATGATTCTGGTATACCAGATTCAAAATTTTCCTCACCTTTAACTATAGTTTCATAAACTTTAACTCTACCAGCCACATCGTCTGACTTAACAGTAAGAATTTCTTGTAATGTATACGAAGCTCCATAAGCCTCTAATGCCCAAACTTCCATTTCACCAAATCGCTGACCACCTAATTGTGCTTTACCGCCAAGAGGTTGTTGTGTTACTAAACTGTAAGGACCAGTAGATCTAGCATGAATTTTATCTTCAACTAGATGATGAAGTTTTAACATATAAATTGTTCCAACTGTAACAGGTCTATCAAATTTCTCACCGGTTCTTCCATCCCAAAGTGTAGTTTGACCTGAGTTTGGTAATTCAGCTAATTCTAACATTTTGGTAACATCGTTCTCTTTAGCGCCATCAAAAACTGGTGTAGCTATTGGAACACCGTGTCTTATATTTGAACATAAATCTTCAAATTCAGATTGATTTAATTTTTCAATATCTTCGTCATATATTTCTTTACCATACACATTCTTCAAAAATGATTTAATCTTCTCTGTCTTTTCAATTTTCTTTTGGTTTTCATTTACTAACTGATTTAACTTTTCGCCTAACTCTGTACAGGACCAACCTAAGTGTGTCTCTAATATTTGACCAACGTTCATCCTGCTCGGAACACCTAATGGATTAAGGACAATATCAACTGGTTTACCATTTTCTCTATAGGGCATATCTTCAACTGGAACTATTTTACTCACAACACCTTTATTTCCATGTCTTCCAGACATTTTATCTCCTGGTCTTAGTCTTCTTTTTATAGCAACAAAAACTTTAACCATTTTCATAACACTAGGTAATAGATCGTCACCTTGTCTAATTTTTAAAACTTTATCCTCAAATCTTTCTTGAATATCTTGTTTAGCACTATTGTATTGATCTTTAATTTGAGACAAAGAAGATAGCTTAGCTTGCTCAACGACTGATATTTTAAATAAATCAGAAACAGGTAGATTATTGATTATCTCCTCAGTTAAAACTGTATTTGCCTCAACATCTTTAACTTTTCTATTAATTTTTGTTCCATTTAATATTGATGATAATCTCTGTTTTATACTTCTTTCTAAAATTTCTTCTTCAACCTTTTTATCTTCTTGAACGCTCTCGATTTCTGCCCGCTCAATAGTTATTGATCTTTCATCTTTGTCAATACCATGTCTATTAAATACTCTTACATCAACGACTATACCACCGCTTCCACTTGGCATTTTTAATGATGTATCTGTAACATCAATAGCTTTTTCTCCAAATATTGATCTTAATAATTTTTCTTCAGGTCCAGAAGCTGTGTCACCTTTTGGGGTAACCTTTCCAACTAAAATATCTCCAGGTTTAACTTCAGCTCCAATGTAAACTATCCCCGACTCATCTAAATTTTTTAAAGACTCTTCATTAACATTTGGAATATCTCTTGTAATATCTTCCTCTCCCAATTTCGTATCTCTAGCCATCACTTCGTATTCTTCTATATGTATAGATGTAAATACATCGTCTGTTACACATCTTTCTGAAATTAATATTGAGTCTTCAAAGTTATAACCTTGCCAAGGCATGAAGGCTACAGTCACATTTTTACCTAGGGCTAGTTCACCAACTTTAGTAGATGGACCGTCTGCAATTATATCTCCAGATTTGACTTTATCTCCAACTCTTACCAAAGGTTTTTGATTTATACAGGTATTTTGATTCGATCTTTTAAATTTCTGTAAATTATAAATATCTACACCAGATTTAGAATAATCTTTTTCACTTGATGCCTTGATAACTATCCTTTTACCATCAATTTTATCTACAACTCCATCTCTTCTCGCAACAATTGTTACCCCTGAGTCTAGCGCAACATCACTTTCTATTCCTGTTCCTACAAGTGGGGCTTCTGGTTTTAATAACGGAACTGCTTGTCTCATCATATTAGAGCCCATTAATGCCCTGTTAGCATCATCATTTTCTAAAAAAGGTATTAGAGAAGCTGCTACTGATACAAGTTGCTTTGGGGAAACATCGATATAATCTATGTTATCTGGTTTAGCCAAGATGAAATTTAAATTCTGTCTGCATGAAACTAGTTCTTCAGTAAACTTACCGTTTTTGTCAATTAGAGAATTAGCCTGTGCAATGGTAAATTTAGTCTCTTCCATGGCTGATAAATACTCTATGTTGTTTTGCACGATACCATCTTTTACTTTTTTATATGGACTTTCTATAAAACCGTATTTGTTTATCTTTGAATACGTTGAAAGACTATTTATTAATCCAATATTTGGTCCTTCAGGAGTTTCAATTGGACAAATCCTTCCATAATGAGTCGGATGAACATCCCGGACTTCAAATCCAGCTCTCTCTCTTGTTAAACCACCTGGTCCTAAAGCCGACACTCTTCTTTTGTGGGTTATTTCTGAAAGTGGATTAGTTTGATCCATAAACTGAGACAGTTGAGAGGTAGCAAAGAAATCCTTAAGAGAAATAGTTAGAGGTTTTGCATTAATTAAGTCTTGAGGCATAGCTGATTCAACATCTAGAGTTGTCATTTTCTCTTTTATGGCTCTCTCCATTCTATAGACCCCTATTCTTGCCTGATTTTCCACAAGTTCACCAACTGATCTAACTCTTCTATTTCCCAAATGATCTATATCATCAACTTCATCTTTACCGTCTCTTAAATCTAACATTTTCTGAATTATTGCTAGTAAATCATCATTTCTTAAAATTGTAATTTTGTCAGAACAGGTTAGCTCTAATCGTGAATTCATTTTAACTCTTCCAACATCCGATAAATCATATCTTTCGGAACTAAAAAATAGGTTATTAAATATTTGAGTAGCTATCTCTATAGTTGGAGGCTCTCCAGGCCTTAAAACCTTATAAATTTCTGTAATAGCATCATTTTTATTTTCATTTTTATCATTGAAAATACTTAATAATAAGTATGGACCTTTATTAATTGAATTAGTTCTAGAAATATCTAAAGATTTAATATCAGCTTCAATAATTTTACTAATAATAGTTTCATTTAATTCAGTTCCAATTTTAAATATATCTTCACCAACCGCAATATCTCTATGTAAAAATTTACCATATAAGGACTCGCTTGAAACAAAAATTTCTTTTAGACCATCATTTGAGAGTTTTTTTGCTGTTAAAAAATTTATTTTTTCGCCTAATTTTACAACTACTTTATTATTTTTTGCATCAATTACTTCTTCTGAAAAATTTTTAGCTTTGTAATTTTCCGGATCAAATTTCGTTTTCCACTTATTTAATTTTTTATCGTAAATTAATGTTTCTTTTTGATAAAATTCATCAACAATATCATTTTTTGAAAAACCAAGAGCTTGTAATAAAGTAGAAACTAATATTTTTTTTTTTCTATCAATTCTGAAATATAATAAATCTTTAACATCAAATTCGAAGTCTAGCCAAGATCCACGATTAGGAATTACACGACAATTAAATAATAGTTTACCACTAGCATGTGATTTACCCTTATCATGATCAAAGAATACGCCTGGGCTTCTATGCATTTGATTAACAACAACTCTTTGAACGCCATTGGTTATAAAAGTTCCACTATTTGTCATCATTGGAACCTCTCCCATGTAAACTTCTTGTTCTTTTGCAGATAAAATATCTTTTGTATTATTTTCTTGATCAATCTCATAGACAACTAGTCTAAGAGTGCATTTGAGAGCTGCAGAATAAGTCAGACCTCTAGCTATACATTCTTCAACATCAAATTTAGGTTTTTCTAATTTATATGAAACATATTCTAATGTTGCTTTATCATTTAAGTCTTCAATTGGAAAAATACTTTTGAAAACTCTATCGAAACCTTTAACAAGATGTTGTTCAACATCTTGTTTGAATTCTGTTAGTTCTTTATAAGAATTTTTTTGTACCTCTATAAGATTTGGGATAGATAAACTTTCTTTAAGTTTTCCGAAGCTTTTTCTTATATTTTTCTTTTCTGTAAAAGATAATTGCATCTCAACTACTGATTAAAAATATAACCAGTAAATAATCCTATCTAATTATTTTAGTTCTACTTTTGCGCCAGCTGCTTCGAGTTTTTGCTTTATCTCTTCTGCTTCTTTTTTATTTACACCTGTCTTGACTTCTTTAGGTGCGCCTTCAACTAAATCTTTTGCTTCTTTAAGTCCTAAAGCGGTAATAGCTCTAATCTCTTTTATGACATTAATTTTTTTATCTCCAGCTGCAGTAAGCATAATTGTAAATTCATCTTTTTCTTCTGCTGGTGCAGCTCCACCTGTTGCTGGTGCTGCTGCTACAGCTGCTGCTGCAGTCACTCCCCATTTTTCTTCTAGTTGTTTTGAAAGTTCAGCTGCTTCTACAACAGTTAAACTTGATAAGTCATCTATAATTTTATTTAAGTCAGCCATAATAAATCTTGTCCCTGGTTATTTTTTTGATTTTTCGAGCGCTAAAATAGCGATTTTTGACGCCGGCGCAAGTAAAATACTTGCTATTTTTTGTGCTGGAGACCTTAATATTCCTACTATTTTAGCCCTAGCTTCATCCAATGAAGGTAAAGTCGCAACATTATTGATACCAGCAACGTCTAAAATGTCGGAACCCATGATTCCACCTAGAATCTTTAAATTTTCATTTTCTTTTGAGAAATTTGTTAATATTTTTGCAGAAGTTATTGCGTCTTCTGACATAGCTACAGCAGTAGGACCAGAAAACAAATCTGAAAGATCTTTGCATCTTGTTTTTTCTAAAGCTAATTTTGTAATTCTATTATTTGTAATTTTAAATTTTATACCATGTTCCCTCATTTTAGCTCTTAAGTCATCAAGTTGATTCATCGTTAAACCTTGATAATGAGTAACTATTACAGCTTCAGATTTTTCGAACTGATTTGTCATATCAGATATATACTGTTTCTTTTGTTCTTTGTTCATCATAACTAAATACTCTTACCTAATTTAATTTTGTATGAAACACCCATTGTTGACGTTATAAAAGCTTGTTTAATTAAATCACCTTTAATCGTATTATTTGATTTTTCCTTTTCTAATGCATCTATTACTGCGTTAAAATTCAATATTAATTTATCATCCGAAAAAGATTTGTTTCCAATACTTAAGCCTATATTTCCATCTTTATCATTCCTTACTTCAACTTGACCAGATTTGGCATCGGTTATAGCTTTTTTTACATCATTAGTTACAGATCCTAATTTTGGATTTGGCATTAGTCCTTTTGGACCAAGAACTTTTCCTAATTTTGAAAGTTTAATCATCATTCCTGGGGTACAAATTAACTTTTCAAAGTTTATATTTCCTGCTTTTATTTCTTCTATAAGCTCATCACCACCAACAACTTCTGCTCCAGCTTCTTTTGCTTCTTGAGATTTGTTATCTTCACACACAACTCCTATTTTAACTTTTTTTGAACTTCCACCGGGTAAATTAATTACTGTCCTAATATTGATCTCGCTTTTCTTTTGCTTGTTATTAATTTGTAAATTTAGGTCTAAGGACTCATCAAATTTTGTTGTGCAATTTTGCTTTAAAATAGGAATCAATTTTTCAACAGACTCAGATTGCAAATCTCTAGTTTTTTCTGGTAATTTTTTATATCTTTTTGATGACATTACTCTACTACCTCGATACCCATAGATCTTGCAGATCCAGCAATAATTTTTGCAGCTTCATCAATATCATGTGCATTTAGATCTTTCATTTTTTTTTCAGCAATTTCTTTTAATTGTTTCTTAGAAATTTTAGCAACAATATTTCTGCCTGGTTCTTTTGAACCACTTTTTAATTTTACTGCCTCTTTAATAAAATGGGATGCAGGTGGTGATTTAATTATAAAATCAAACTTTTTGTCTTTATATACTGTAATAATTACTGGTACAGGTTTACCTGCAAAAGATTTTGTTTTTTCATTAAAAGCTTTACAAAAGTCCATAATATTTATTCCTCTTTGACCTAAGGCTGGACCTACAGGAGGAGCTGGATTAGCTTGTCCACCATTTATTTGTAATTTTATAAATCCTGCTATCTCTTTCTTTGCCATTAGCTTGCCTTTTCTACCTGACTATACTCTAAATCTACTGGTGTTGGTCGTCCAAATATTGATACAGAAACTTTTAATCTTAATTTTTCTTCATCAATATCCTCTACTAGACCACTAAATGATGCAAAAGGACCGTCTATAACTTGAACTTTCTCGCCTACATTATATTCTATTCCTGATTTTGGTTGAACAACTCCATCTTTTATTTGACCAAGTATTTTCTCAATTTCTTTTTCAGAGACAGGTATTGGAGTGCCTTTTGTTCCTAAAAAACCACTAACCTTCTTTAAACTTTTAATCATGTGATAAATTTTGTTATCCATTTCGCTTTTTAATAAAACATATCCTGGAAAGTATTTTTTCTTTCTTTGAACTCTTTTACCTCTTTTCACTTCAGTTATATCATGAGTAGGTACAATAATTTCTTCGATTTTATCTGAAATGTTTGCCTTTGTAGCTTCCTCTTTAATTTCTTGTGCAACTTTATTTTCAAAACTTGAGTGAGATTGTATAATATACCAATTTTTCATTATAAATTTACCTTTAGAATTAATTCTAAAAAGAACTGAAGAACTTGATCTAATAAAAGAAAAAATAAAGCAGCAACGATAGCCATAGCAACTACCATTAGTGAGCCTTGAATCACCTCTTTACCCGTCGGCCAAGTAACTTTGAAGGCTTCTTGCTTTACATCCTGAATAAATTTTAAAGGGTTCTTCATAATATTTTGTTGGCAGGAGCGGAGGGAATCGAACCCCCAACCTCCGGTTTTGGAGACCGGCGCTCTACCAATTGAGCTACACTCCTATGGAGTTTACTCTATAATTTTAGTTACTACTCCAGCTCCTACTGTTCTACCACCTTCACGAATAGCAAAATTTAACTTCTCAGCCATTGCAATAGGTGTAATTAATTTTACTGTAAATTTAGCATCATCTCCTGGCATGACCATTTCCGTACCAGCTGGTAACTCTACTTCACCAGTCACGTCTGTTGTTCTGAAATAAAATTGAGGTCTATATTTTGTAAAAAAAGGAGTATGTCTTCCACCCTCTTCTTTCTTCAAAACATATGCTTGGGCTTCAAATTTGGTATGAGGAGTAATTGAAGCAGGTTTACACAATACCTGTCCTCTTTCAACATCAGTTCTCTCAACACCTCTTAAAAGAGCTCCTATGTTATCTCCAGCTTCGCCTGAATCTAAAAGTTTTCTAAACATTTCGACACCAGTACATACTGTTTTTTTCGTTTCCCTTATACCAACTATCTCAATTTCATCACCAGTTTTAATAACTCCTGATTCTACTCTACCAGTTACAACTGTACCTCTCCCTGAGATTGAAAATACATCCTCTACAGGCATCAAAAAATCTTTATCTTTTGGTCGGTCTGGTTGTGGAATGAATTCGTCAACAGATTTCATAAGTTCCATAATTGAATTTTTTCCAATTTCATCATCTCTGCCTTCAACAGCTGCCAATGCTGAGCCTTTGATAATTGGAGTTTTGTCTCCGGGAAATTTATATGATGTTAATAAATCTTTTATTTCTTCCTCTACGAGTTCAATCATTTCTTTATCGTCAACTTGATCAACTTTATTTAAGTAAACAACTATTGCTGGAACACCAACCTGTCTTGCTAAAAGAATATGCTCTCTTGTTTGTGGCATTGGTCCGTCTGCAGCATTAACAACTAGAATAGCACCATCCATTTGTGCTGCACCTGTAATCATATTTTTTACATAATCGGCATGTCCTGGGCAATCTACGTGCGCATAGTGTCTCTTTTCAGTTTCATATTCTACGTGGGCAGTTGAGATCGTTATTCCTCTCTCTTTTTCCTCTGGAGCTTTATCAATTTGATCATAAGCAGTAAATTGTGCACCGCCTGACTCTGCTAATACTTTTGTAATCGCAGCAGTTAATGTTGTTTTACCATGGTCGACATGACCAATTGTACCAATATTACAGTGCGGTTTATTTCTTACGAACTTTTCTTTTGACATTACTTGTTTACCTCTTTTTTTTATTCCTTAATTTAATTTTTGGAGCGGGTAAAGGGAATCGAACCCTTACATCCAGCTTGGAAGGCTAGCGTTCTACCATTGAACTACACCCGCAACACCCAAGTACACTCCATGTTGAAAAAAATTTATTGAATGGTGGAGGGGGAAGGATTCGAACCTTCGAAGACCGAAGTCAACGGGTTTACAGCCCGCCCCATTTGACCGCTTTGGTACCCCTCCTTAATATTATTTCAGGGGGAAGCACCCCATGTTCAATAAAGCTTTAAACAACATGCGTTTTATATATTTTTATTGTACAAATGCAATACGTGAAATATAAGAAAATAGCCTTAAAAATAGAGTAAATTCAACAATTATCATGAACAAATCATCTTTTTTTATAGTTGGAAAACATGCAGTTATTGAAGCATTAAAAAACCCGAAAAGGAAAATTTTAAAAATTTTTCTTACAGAAGAAAGTAAAAAAAACATACATAGAGCAAGTTCTAGAAAAAATCTTCTTAAAGATTTAAAAATTTATTATAAAACAAGAAAAGAATTAGATAAGTATTGCACAAAAGATGGGATTACTCATCAAGGCTATGTTGCAGAAATTGAACATTTTGAAAAAAATAATTTAAAAGAATTCATCAAATCAAAAGAAAATCTAACAATTGCATGTTTAGATAAAGTGACTGATCCTAGAAATATAGGTTCTATAATTAGAAGTGCCGCTTCATTTGAAATCGATGGTATAATTGTTAAAGAAAGACATTTTCCTTCAGAAAGTAAGCTTATGTTTAAATCTGCAAGTGGATGTATGGAACATATAAACATATTTGAAGTATCAAATATAAATACCACACTTAAATTTTTAAGAGAAAAAAATTTTTGGATTTATGGATTTGAAGCTAAGAGCGATAAAAAATTTACAGATATTAAATGGGACGGAAATAATGTTCTGCTTTTTGGTTCAGAAGGTTTTGGTATGAGAGAGCATACAAAAAAATACACAGATTTTTCGGTAAGAATAGTTATTAACAAAAATATAGAGAGTTTAAATATATCTAATAGTGCAGCAATTGTTTTTCATCATATAAATCAACGTAAAAATAAAACTTGATAATCTTTAAAATCCTAATACAAAAACCTTCATGCCCTTGTAGCTCAGCTGGTAGAGCAATTGATTTGTAATCAATAGGTCCGCGGTTCGAGTCCGTGCGGGGGCACCACTTCCTTAATAGAATATAAAAGAACAATTAATGGTAATAATAAAGAAAATATATTATCTATTACGTATTAAAAATTATTTTAATGAATAATAATGAAATTGTCTTTGGTGAAAATAACAAAAGCTTTTTAAGAAAGAAATGGGATTTATTATT
>CABZGR010000016.1 GCA_902525295.1 uncultured Pelagibacteraceae bacterium
AAAATTTCAGCAACTAAAATAAGAAAAGGATTAAAAATTGGCTAAAATTGTTTGGTTAACAGGGCTATCAGGTGCAGGCAAAACCACATTATGTAAAAAAATTAAAAAAAAATTAAAAAAAAATTACAAGTGTTTGATAATTGATGGAGATTCATTTAGAAAAAAAAAGAAACAATTTTCTTTTTCAAAAAAGAGTATAATCGAAAATAATTTACAAATTATAAACTATTGTAAGAAAATTTTTAATAAATATGATTATATACTGGTGGCAGTTATTTCTCCTTTAAAACAAACAAGAAAATTTGCTTATAGAATATTTAAGGATAATTATTTTGAAATTTTTGTATTTGCTAGTCTAAAAACCTTAATCAGTAGAGATACAAAAGGTTTATATGAGCTTTCAAAAAAGGGTATAATAAAAAATCTAATTGGTTATAATTCAAGAATTAAATATGAGATAAGCGATCATAGATACTTAAAAGTTAATACAAATTTACTTTCATCAAATCAATCTATAATCAAAATTTTAAATTATATTAAATTACAAAAATAAATTAATTATTAATAATTCGATTTAAGGTCTTTAAGAACTCTAATAATTTCGGATGAGAGATTAGAATTTTTGTTTGAGTATTTCTCACAAAATTTTTCTCTTTCAGTCTGAACTTTTTTAGAAAACCACCAACCGTCAATATCTGAGTAAATTTTATTTATGAAATCTGCGGCAGATTCAGGTGTAGTATGAAAAATACCTACATCAATTAACTTTTTATAATCCTCAATTGAAGATTCTCTCAACTCCCAATATGAAGGATTCCAAAAAAATAAAGTTGGTTTATTTAAACTCATTGTTTCTAAATAAGTTGCTCCATTATAAGTTGATACAATTAAAGATGATAATTGAATAGACTTAAAGTAATCAGCAATTTCATCAAGAACTAAATCAGGAAATTGAAATGATATTTTTTTACCTAAATTCCATCCATTTCTTCTCAATTTATTTCTTAAGATAATATCGTCACTTAATTTTGTAACTGACAATTTTTTAATAAATTTTTTTAAATCTTTGTAATATTCTAACCATTGACTAGAAATTGGCACTGATGACAAAAATTCACTATGTCTCTGGTGCTCAACAGATAACAATAAAATTCTTTTTTTTCTTAATTTTTTTTTTTTAAGATTTTTAGATGATATCTTCAAATTTCCAACTGGAATAATTTTAGCTGGAAATGATTTTTCATCATGATTGTCATCTCCCCAAGTTAAATAATAATCCGGTAATTCTTTATGGATGTTTTCTATATAATTTAATTTGGCTGACCTAAAAGTTCCACCGTGCTGTCCGATTACGTATTTGGTTCCTGAATTAACTTTTTCTGAAGTATAAAGATTAAAGTAATCATGCTGGATATGTAATACGGACGTAAAAATGACTTTTGGATTTTCTGGAAATGGAAGTGATAGAGTTTCTTTTAAAAATTTTCTGAAATTCAAATAATAATTGCATGGAATTAAATGTGGTAAAACTTTGCAAAACCATATGAGAAAATCTTTATTATTACTATTCCAATCAGAAGCTTTATCAATTTTAAAATTGATTGGATCTAATATTTTTGCTTTATTAATTTCATTATTTTTTTCTTTATAATTAATATTTGGATCATATATGCTACGTTCATATTTAAATGGAAACTCCCTTAAACCCAATTTTAGTTTTATTTCATCTATACGGGTAAGATATGAGTTAATAATAAAGTAATCTGGCTGTTTAATTTTATGAAATAGTTTTGTTAAATACATTATGGTTTTAAGTTTTAATGAAAAATCTAATTTTTTTGAAATATTCTCATAATTTTTGTCAGATGAATATGCTTCAATATCTATATCATTCTGTTCGTAATTTATTTTTTTATTTTGAACCTGAATTATTGATTGATATATCTTTTCATTCCAGGGATCAGATCTAAAATCTATAAAAAAATCCCTAACTGTATTTGATCTTATTAACGAAAAATTTTGTTTCATTTTAGGCAGATCAAATTCGAGTTCAGGTAAAGTTCGAATATTTTCCCAACGATCAAATAAAATTTGAATTAAATAGCCCAACCATGTACCTAAATTTATCTTCCAGTAGCGTTGATTATTTTTTGTATTAGTAATATCGCTCATGTATTTTGAGAATGTTTCAAAATTATCAGATAGATAATTATTTAGCCCGTTATAGTCTTTAATTAATTTTTCTCTATCATCCCAATGATATTTATGAATATCAAACTCATTATAATTATCATTGGTCATATCAGCTAAACACCAGGCTCCAAGATAAAAATTGTTTTTTTTATTTTTAATATTTGGTGTGATTTGAGTTAGCTTTAGATTATATTTTTTCATTTATAGTTTCAAAAAAAATTTAAATAAAGTTTTAGCAACTTAGTTAAAATTTTATAAATACTCAAATATTCTCTCAGCAAGCAAAATAGACTCTAATGTATCCTCTATAGTTGCAAGATTTGTTTTTTTTTTATTGCAAAAATCGAAAAAAGCTTTTGCCTGTTTATCAAAACCAGGCTTGTTATTTTTTAATAATTCAAGTTTTTTTTTAACAATAATTGGTTCGTAGCGCCTTAATGGGTATTTCAATGAAGGTTGAATAACTCTTATTCCTGAATATTCTGTAAATAATTCAATCGGACACATCACATATCTTGATTTATTTGAATAAGCGTTTATCGAAAAATTATTTGAACTATTGAAAACAGAATAAATTTTTATATTTTCAACTTTTTTACTTTTAATATTGATTGAATAACCCGCAAGTTGACTAGATTTATTTTTTATATGTTCGATAGAGATAACTGTATAACTTCCAACTAAATATTTGATAAGGTCAAAAAGATGAATGGAATTATAAAAAACATTGAAGTATATTTCTCGAAAATTGTCATGATTTAAATCTTTTTTTTTTTCGTTTAAAAATTTAATACTTTCTGGGATTGATACCTCAATCAAGAATATATTTTTTTTATCTATCTTAGATTTAATATAGTTTATGCCTTGATATTGTCTTCTATTGAAAGCTACTCTAATATTTCTATTTCCTCTCAATTTTTTTAATTTAGAACTGTAAAATGTTATAGGTTTTTCAGCCAAAATCTTAACTGAGCTTTTGATATCTGATAAATAATTATAAGTAATTTCTTGTGGCGTCAAAAAAAGCAAAGCATCATATTCCTTTGACGATATATGACTCTCCGTATTATTAAAGACCTTAGCAATATTGTATTTTTTTTTTAAATATATTGCGTTTCTCGAATTATTTGTTCCAGATATTGAGTGAAGTTTAAATCCTGCATTTTTCATTGATAAAATATGATAACTTGCAATCTTTCCACAACCAATAATTCCTAGTTTCATACCCTAAGTTTTTCTCCTATACTACGTGACTGGACATATGCCATTTTTAGTTTTCATTACTTTTTTAAAGTGTTGAGAAAGTAATCTATAAATTACCAAATGTTGTTTTATTGATTGTTTTAGGTTTGGCAGATAAATTTTTTTGTTTTTGTTTAAATTTTTAAAAACATTTCCAGTTAATTCGCTCATGAGTTCAATTTCTTGAGAAAAATTACGAACTTTTCCGTTTATTATTTCTGAGCCTTTAATTCTTCCAGATTTCATATTAAACTTAATAAGTCTATTTTTCAAATTTCTTACTTTTATTTCAATATTAATGCTGTTAGTTTTTTTTCGTAAATTATATTTACCTTGTTCACAACTAACTTGCAAATTGTGTTTTCCATATTTTATTAGTAAGTCTCCATAGACTTCGTAAAATCCTTTTCTTTTAGCAGGATAAATAGATGAGGATAAATTTTTTTTTATTATCTTAGGAGCTTCCAATTTATTAATTTTGAAATATCTTACCATATCAATGAAATGTACAATATTGCTAGCCATTCCCCACTCCACACCTGTAACTTTAAAATCTAATTTATAATTTTTAAATTTATTAAAAATTTTTCTTAATTTTTTTGATTGAGATATCCATTGATTCACAAATATAGAGTTTGATTTTGAATTACTTATTTTCAAAGCCATTTTATAATCATTTAATTTATTAAATAAAAACTTTTCTAGTAAAATATTTTTAATATGTGTTGATGATATAATTTTATTTAAAATTAAAAATCTGTTATCAGAATTAGTAGAAATAATACATAAATCTAAGTTGATGTCTTGCTGTAAGAAATCGTTTATATTTTCATAACAAAATAATTTAATATTATTTTGAATTAGTTTAATTCCTAAAAATTTATCTATTTTATTTTTTTTTAAACTAATAAAGATAGGATCTATTAAATAAAAATTTGCTTTTATATTTAGCTTTATCAAAGATTGCAGATGTCTTTTGCCTATTGAACCGACACCTATAATCATGAAATTTTTTGTACTATTGTAAAATTTTTTTTTCAATTTTTTTTATACTTTCAAAGTCATATTTAACTTTTTTTTCTTTTAAGAATTTTTTTAGTACTTCCAAATCAAAAAATACAGACTCATTTCTTTTTGCCAGTATTTTATAGAACTTAAGTTTATATAAAAAAATATTAGTCATCCTTTTAAAGAACAATTTAATTGATAATTTTAATGTACCTTGACCTCGATTATTAAGATCTTTTGACAAATTTGATAAAGCAAGTTCAAAAAAACTTGATGAACTCTCATTATTTACCTGACAAAATTTTTTGATATAATCATTTTTTTCCTTTTTAAATTTTTTCTGATTGTACCATTGATAAAATTTAATTGATCTGTTCCAATTTTTGTCTTGAACAGGTGCATTTTCCATTGATCTAAACCAGTATAAAACTGGCAACACCATGATTTTCCCCATATAAGCAGTTGTGTTTTGAAGCCAGTTTTCTGTCGTTTCAGTAGATGATGTATAAGAATATTTAAATTCATTTATAAATTTAGTCATTACACTTGAGTGTAACACGCCATATACTGAGGATGGTACATATTTAGACATGTGATTAACTATTCTATCTTTTGGGTCTTCCTGGGATATTTTATATCCTACTAACCTTGGATAAACCTCTCTATAAATAACTTTATTCTGTGATGATTTCATAAATCCTATAGCTACACCTGAACAAGAAACATAATCATCATTATTTTCTAAAAAATCAATACACATCTCTAATGATTTTTTGACAAAGAATTCATCATCAGACATGATCATACTATACTTTGTTTTAATTTGGTTCTTCATGTGAGTTAGTCTTACATCAAAACCTCTGGTATTATAAACATACTTTATATTTTGCTCTTTTTTAGATAAATCATGAAGAAATAAATTTTTTGTATCTGAACCATCTAATATAAATATTTGTGCTCCCCAGTCTTTTATAAAATCTATTTGTCTTTTAATATATTTGGGCCTATTCCTAGTTAGAATAATTATCGTTATGTTATTGAGCATAAGTATATTACTTAAAATTATTTTTGATTATAAAATTCTAATTGTAATTTATTTAATTTTCCTAAAACTGGATCTGATAACATAAAAATATGTTGGTCATTTTTTTTATCATATGTATATTTCCACTTTCTTTTAAGGTGATCTTTTAAAAACTTGGCGTTTGATGCTCTACCATCGCATACAAGTATTGTTCCTGGTGTATAAAAGTACTCCAATTTTAAAATATCACATGCCATTGGCATCATATCCTTATGTTTTGTGGTTATACCATTAATTTTTTTTTTTACATTAAATTGATCTGGTCCATCTAAGTAAATAAAATCTGGGTTACACAAAGGCAAATTTTTATATTGAGTACAAATTCTATTTTTAAATGATGTCATTTCAACATCAGAAAAATTATAGTTTATTTTTATTGGGTTTTTTATATTAAAATACTTATTAAACTTGTTAATTCTATTTTTTGTTATAGTTAAATATTTTTTTTCATTTTCTAAAACTATTAATTCAAATAAATTATTTCTTCTTAAAAATTTAGCTTTATTGTAATATTTATCCCTAACTTCCTTTAATGCTAAACTAAATATTAAGGTTGACCAACCAGATCCAAATTCAAATATGGTTGTTCTCTTATTAATTAAAACATATTGGTACAAATTGTATAAATCATACAATTCAGGTTTATATGGAACACTGCTAATCATTTGATTTACTGAACGTTTATTTTTTTTTGAAAGATCAACAAGTAACTTTAAACCTTTTCTAGTAAAAAAATTTTCAATAAAATTCTTATTTTTTATATTAGGTTTTTTATAGTTGTAATTAAATTTCATATAAATGTTTTATATTTTTATTAGTAATTAATAAAAGTTATATACCAATTATAGTTTTTTATAATTCCAAATTATAATTAATAGCTTATAATATTTTCAATTTTATATTCTTTTAATTAAAAAAATGAAAAAATCGTCTGAGAATTTGATTTCCTGTTATTTTTGCTATATTTTTATTATTTAATATTAAATTATGTAGTGTCCTAATCTAAAAGTTAGTATTAATAAATTTGCAAACTAATGAAATATAAAAAACCTTACCTTATAGCTGAAATTGGTATAAACCATAATGGGAGTCTTAAATTGGCAAAAAGACTTATAGACCTAGCTAAAATTAATAATTTTGATGCTGTAAAATTTCAAAAGAGAACACCAGAAATTTCAACACCAGAAACTCAAAAATTCAAATTAAGAGAAACTCCATGGGGAGAAATGACTTATTTAAATTATAAAAAAAAAATTGAATTTAATTTAAATCAATACAAACAAATTGATAAGTATTGTAGAGAAAAGAAAATTGATTGGTTTGTTTCATGTTGGGATATTGAAAGCTTCAAACTTATGAAAAATTTTAAATTTAAGTATCACAAGATAGCATCAGCAATGTTAACAAATTATAAATTACTTGAAGTAATTTCTAAATCAAAAGTTCACACTTTAATCTCAACCGGCATGTCTACATATAAAGATATAGATAAGGCAGTTAAAATTTTTAAAAAAAATAATTGTAAATTCACACTTTTACATTGTGTTTCAACATATCCAGCTAACGAAAAAGATTTAAATCTTAATTGCATAAAAACACTAAAGAAAAAATATAATTGTCCAATAGGATATTCGGGTCATGAAAGTTCTGTCTCGCCAAGTGTTGTTGCATATCTACTTGGAGCAAGTATTATTGAAAAACATATTACATTAGATAGAAGTATGTGGGGCACAGATCAATCTGCGTCTTTATCAAATGAAGGAATGAAAGCCCTATCCGATATATTAAACAAGATTCCAAAAATGTTAGGTAATGGAGTAAAAAAAATATTAAAGGATGAAATTTTAATATCTAAAAAATTAAGATATTGGTAAATTTAAATTTTAATTAAATTTCGCAATGTTAAAATCAGAAATATTAATAATAATTCCAGCAAGATCTGGAAGTAAAGGTATTAAAAATAAAAATATTATTAAAATTAATAAAAAACCATTAATATATTATACAATCAAAATTGCTAAAAATTTTGGTTCGAAAAAAAAAATAATCTTTTGCTCAACAGACTCGGTTAAAATAAAAAAAATTTGCCATCAATTTGGATTGAATATACCATTTTTAAGACCTAAAAAAATTTCAAGTGATAATTCTAGAGATTTAGAATATGTGAATCATGCTCTTTACAATTTTAAAAAAAAAGGAAATTTATTTAAATATGGGTTAATTTTAAGACCTACTTCACCAAAAAGAGATATAAAAGTTTTGCATAAAGCATTCAGAAAATTTAAGAATAACAATTATGACTCTATGCGCTCTATAATCGAGGCCCCTTATCCAGTTTATAAATTGTGGTTTTTAAAAAAGGATCTACTAAAATCAGTTATAAAATCCAATATTCATGAGCATTATAATGCTCCAAGACAAATTTTAAGAAAAACTTATGCACAATCAGGCAATTTTGAATTTTTTAAGATTAATTATAAAAATAAAATTAAATCTATATCTGGAAAGAGAATAAGTTATTTCGTAACATCTAAAAATTTAGAAAATGATATAGATGAAAAAAAAGACTTAAAAAAAATTAAATTTTAATGTTTAAAACGTTTGCTCTAAAAAATAAGAAAATATTAATCACAGGTGCAATGGGATTGATAGGCAGATCTCTTTGTAAAAGTTTACTTATGAATGGAAACGAAATTATAATGATTGATTTCAAAATAGACAAAAAAAGTAAACATTTTAAATACTTTAGAAATAAAAATACTAAAATATTTGATATTGATTTATCTAATAAAAATAAACTTGCTAAATTTTTCAAAGAAAAGAAAAAAGAATTAAAAGACTTAAATACAATAGTAAACTTGGCTGCAGTAGATAGAAAAATCGATTCTAAAAATATATTCGATATAAATTTTCACGATTTTAAAACAAAATTTTTAAATCAATCAATCGATAATAATTTAATGAGCGTAGTTAATGTTTGCCAAGAAGCTTGCAAGTTTTTTCTAAAAAATAAAACAAAAAAAGCTAACATAATTAATATTGCTTCAACTTACTCTCTTGTTTCATCAAATCCAAATCTTTACAATAAAAATCAAAATAAACCAATTGATTATATTATTTCAAAAGGGTCTATACCTATTTTAACAAAATATATTGCTACTAATTATTCTAAACAAAATATTAGATGTAATTGTTTAATACCACACGCTGTTATTGAAAATCCTTCAAAAAAATTTTTAGCCAAATTTTCAAAATTATCTCCAATTGGAAGGACTTGCTCAATTCAAGAAATAATGGATCCATTAATATTTTTAATATCTGATGGATCTAGCTATATGACAGGATCTTCACTTGTAGTTGATGGAGGTTGGACAGCTTGGTAGTTAAATCATGTATTTTAGTAAATAAAAATTACTTTCCAAATTTTTTTTTCTATTTAATTTCAGACATGAAAAAAAGTGTTTCAATTCACTAACGAACATGTCGTTCCTTTTAAAATTTTTTAGTTTAAACATTTTTTTTTTATTTTTTTCTATTACTACTAATTCAGATTTATAATAATCAAAAAAAATTTGTATATTTTCACCTAAAATTTTTAATTCTCTAATTGGAGGTTTATTTAAAAAGTTTATATGTATACTACAATCTACACCTGAAGAGAATCTTATCAAATATGTAGATCCCACATCAACATTAATTTTAAGCTTTGAATTAAATTTATCTAAAATCATAAAATTTTTAATTTTTCCAAAGAAATAATACATTAAATCAAGATCATGACTTAACGTTAGCTTAACACCACCTCCTAATTTTTTATTAGATGCATAACTTTTTCTATAATCTTCCTTTGGATGCCATTCGGGCAAAAACTCACCCCATATAGAATGGGCATAAAAAATTTTGGATTTTTTTTTTTGTATCAGTTTTTTAATTTTTTGAATAAATGGATGAAATCGCATCATATAGGCAACGAAAAGAAATAATTTTTTTTTTTTTATTATTTTTTTTAATTTGTAAATATTTTTTAAATTATGCGATATGGGTTTTTCAATAAAAAGATGGCATTTTTTTTTTGCACATTCAATAGCTGTATTTACATGATTACTTGTTACATTGCATATAAACGCTACATCTGGGTTTTGTTTTAACGCTGAATTTAAATCATAAAAAATTAAACTTTTTTTAAAATTAGATTTTTTTCTGAAATATTTTGTAGATTTATAAAATATTATATCATTATAGCCTAAAGAAGTTAAATTTTTATAATGACGATATGCTATTGAGCCTGATCCACAAATTAGTATTTTCATTTTAAATTATTTTATCTCGCTCTTAGAATTTATAATGGTATTAAACTTACCTTGGTTTACAAGTTTACCTTTTTCAAATTTAAAAATAATATCACAATTTCTTACTGTATTTAAACGATGGGCAATTAGAATAATAGTAATATCTTTGCCAAGTTTTTTTACTGCATCCATAACTACCTCTTCGGTTTGATTATCAAGGGCACTTGTAGCTTCATCTAAAATAAGAATTTGGGGTTCGTTATATAATGCTCTAGCAATTCCAATACGTTGGCGTTGTCCACCCGATAATCTTACGCCACTTTCACCAATAGTAGTTTGATATTTTTTAGGCAATTCATTGATTACGAATTGATGTAAATTTGCAATTTTAGCTGCTTTTTCTACAGATTGTTGATTTATATTCTTTATATCTTCACCAAATGCTATGTTGGCCTCTACTGTATCATCAGCTAAATAAATATGTTGTGGCACATAACCAATCAAACTCTGCCATCCTCTTACATTTTGTTTTGTTATAATTTTATCACCAATTTCAAGAGTTCCTTTTTGCGGCTCTAATAATCCTAAAATAATATCTGCTGTCGTTGTTTTGCCACTACCTGTTGCTCCTATTAAACCAACCGTAGTCTTAGCAGGTATATTAAGGCTAATATTTTCTAAAGCTGTACGTGAAGCATTTGGATAATTAAAGTAAATATTCTTTAATTTGATAGATTTATTTGAAAATTGAATATCTTGATGTTTAACTAAATTCAATGGTTTTAAATTTTTAAGATCCTCATATAGTTTATCAAGAGAAGGGCCAACAAAAGTGAGTTGTGCAAAAGCACTATAAATTCGCTGCAGTGCAGGCATTAAACGATAGCCAGCAAATACATATAGACTGATTATAGGCAATGCACTTTCAAAACCACCAGTTTGTGACATTAAATATAGTATAACTATTATAATGCCGCCAAAAGCAATGGCTTCGAGAATGAAACGAGGTAATTGTGCGATAACTTGAGCGACTGCAGTTGTAAGAGCATAACTTTTAGCAGGGTCTGAAAAACGATCGACATATATTTTTTCTAATCCTCCAACTTTAACTTCTTTTGAAGCACCAAAAGCTTGACTAATAGCTCTAAAACGTAATTCATTACTTTTTAAACGTTCTTCTCCAATACGATTGAGAAAATTTTTGAGAAAAAAAAAAATAAGCCCATAAGAGCCGCCGATTGAAAAACTAACAATTAGAGCCAGTTTAGGATCTGTTAAAATTAACAAAGCAATAAGTGCAATTGAAATCATGCCTTTTGCTATCAATTCCATTAATGGATTAATACCATTTGCAACAACTTGACTTACTTCAGATAAAATTGTTTTTCCGAGATCTGCACTATGACGACTTAAAAACCAACTATAAGGTTGATTTAAATATCCTTCGACTAAACGTTTACCGATACTATATTGGCGCATTTGAACAAATCGTAATTGTACATAAGTCGTAATAGACTTGAAGGTAAGTGTAGCAACCAATGTTAAAAAAACAAAAATTCCAAGAGCAAAGAGAAATTCTTTTTTGTTATCAACACCAAAGACATTTGAAAAAAAATATATTTTATTTAAAATCTCATTAGTTTCAATTATATCCGGATTTACAAGAACTGCCATGAAAGGTAAAATGGATGCAACTCCAATCATATCAAGTATTGCCATTGTCAAAATCATAATAAATAATAATCCTGCACGTTTAATTTCATGTGAAGAAAGTAAAAATAAAAATTTACGCAAAGTTTTCATTGAAATTTTTTTCGTTTATTAAATTATTTTCTTAACATCCATCATTGCTTGATTGAGATTATATTTTGTTTCCCATTTTAATTCTTTGAGAGCTTTTTTTGCGCTACAATAAGAAACTGCCGCATCTCCTTTACGCTTTTTTGAAAATCTAAATGATATAGGTACCCCTGTTTGTTTTTCAAATGCCCTGATAACTTCCAAAACGCTTGTGCCTTTTCCGGTTCCAAAATTATAAATTTTTAATCCTTTTTTTTGGTTAATTTTTTTTAACAATGCAATGTGACCATCTGCTAGATCCATAACATGAATAAAATCTCTTATACAAGTTCCGTCTTTAGTTCTATAATTTTTACCGAATACTCTCAAATAAGGTAATTCTTTTTTTGCAACTTTTACAATGTATGGGACTAGAAAATTGGGAACACCATTGGTCTCTTCCTTGATGAGCCCTGATGAATGGTTGCCTATTGCATTAAAATATCTCGCGATTCTTATGCTCCAATTTTTATTGTATTTTGCTAAATCCATTAACATTCGCTCAATTATATATTTGGAGGTAGCATAAGGATTTTTGGTATTTCCTATTTTTATAGTTTCTTTCCAAGGTAAAGATTGATTCTCATTATATACTGTACAAGAAGAGCTAAAAATAATTTTAAAAACATTATTTTCTTCCATGCATTCAAGTAACGATAAGGCTGATCCAATATTATTGTCAAAATAAGGGATCGTTTCTCTAATACTTTCACTTACTGCTTTAAACCCAGCACAATGAATTACACAATAACATTTATGTTTTTTAAAAATCGATTTAAGTTTACTTTTGTCTCTCAAATCAACTTTATAAGAAATAATTTTTTTATTAGTAATAGTTTTAAGTTTTTTTAATACAGTCTGACGACTATTTGAAAAATTATCTAAAATAACAGGGTTGTATCCATTTTTAACAAGAGATACAACGCAGTGTGAACCTATGTAGCCTGCCCCGCCTGTGATAAAGACATTTTTCATCTATAAGTTGATTTTGAAAATTATAGAATATAAAAGCATGAAATGAAAGTCATTTTGCTTACAATTTAAAAATCGTATTAATATGAAAGATGATCGAAAAAAATTTCAAAGAGAAACAAATCTTCAATCATACAAATTAGGAAAAAATAAAAAAATTTTAAATGAGTCAATTAAATTTATTAAAACACTTGATTATTACGATTATAGCTATTTATGGACATGGTTTGGATTGCCAATTATTCAAAACCCGGCTGAAATTTTAGTAAATCAAGAAATTATATTTAAAACAAAGCCAGATGTTATAGTAGAGACTGGTATAGCAAGAGGTGGTTCATTAGTTTTTTATGCTAGTATTCTGAGTTTATTAAAAAAAAAATTTAAGATTATTGGTATTGATATAAATTTGAGACGTCATAACAGAGATAATATAAAAAAAAGTAGATATTCTAAATCTATTAAAATTATAAATGGTTCTTCAACTGATAATAAAACTTTTTTTAAAATAAAAAAGCTAATTAGTAAAAATTCAAAAGTTTTAGTAATTTTAGATAGTGATCACAGCAAAAAACACGTTTATGATGAATGTCGGTTATACTCATCTTTAGTAACAAAAAATAGTTATCTAATAGTAGCTGATACAATGTTGGGATTTATGAAAAAAAATCAAACACCAAAAAAAAGATCTTCAATTTGGTATAAAGGGAACGAACCAATGAGTGCAGCGAAAAATTTTCTGAAAGAAAATAAAAATTTTAAAATAGATAAAAGCTTAAATGGTAAACTAATATTTTCTAGTTCTTATAATGGTTATCTTAAAAGAATTAGGTAAAAATCTCATAACTTATTCAAATTTATTCTCCAAGTAAGCTTTCCAATTAACCAATTTAGTTGGCTTAATATCTTTAAGTTTCTTTTCTGAATTAGCTATTAAATCTAAAGTTGAAACATAAGGATTAAAATTTTCATTTAATTGTTTATACACAAAGTATTCATAAGAGGGATAAAATGTTTCAATTCCATTTTTCTTTAAATTATTATGATCTAGATAGTTTAAAGAACCTTTCGCAGTAATATACTCTGTAGCATTCACCTCTTTAAGAATTTTTAATATTCTATCATTTGCATTTTTGGATTTTATATTTAGGTCTTTACTGTCTAATATCTTTATATTTTTCAAAATATCGAAGTAATCTAATAATAATTTTGTGGAATATCTTGTGGCTTGAATAAGGTACTCGTAATCTTTATTATAGAAATTTTCAATAATTAAATTTAGATTTTTGTAATTTTTTGATTTTTTATACGTTTGTTTTAAAAGATTTAAATGGTCAATTTTCCATTTTAAATTATTAAATATTTTAACATTATTTGTTTTTATATTTTTAGATATTTTTTCAACAGGCACTGACAACCATATAACTCTTTTTTCATTTAAAATTTGAACTCTTTTTTGAAAAGTTCTTGCTGAGTTCGGGAACTGAACATCATCTAAAAAAACAAATATATCTACCTGGTTAATAAGTTTAATATATTCTAACCAGGGGAAAAAATGAGATTGGGAAATCATCACTCTCATATATTAAAAATATCTTTTTCAGTATAAATTTTAGTTTTTGAATTTTTTTTCTTTAAATATTTTTTTATTATATTTGAAAAAGAGTCACTTATAATAAAGAGGTTTTTGGGAGGTTTTTTCAAACAATCCTCTTGGTTTTTAATTTTTTTTGGTACACCATCTAAAAATTTGTTATGCCACAATGAATTATTGTCGTACACATTATAATCAAATCCTAAATTATTTGCGGCCAGATATGGTAGTGCTCTTTGAAAAATAAAAAAACCACTTTTACTATCCAACCTTGGTTGTACAAAATTTTTAAAATCTTTTATTCTTTCAGGAACTTTTCTAAAAAAATTTTCATAAAATCCACCATTTATTGACATTTTTTTTAATTTTTTTGTTCTTTTTTTTACAACACAAAATAAAGCTGATCCAAACTTAGAGAAATCCATTTTTACAACTTCAAGACCTGATTTATCGACAACTCTTTTTAACGACCACCTATCAAACATATTTACATGTTGATGTATTGCCATAGAAATATCTCCATTTTTAATAGAGAATTCACAATTTGGAACATTAATTATTATAATACCATTATCATTAAGTGCTTTGGATTTTTTTTTTAAAAGCTCAACAGGATCTAAAACATGCTCCATTAGATCCATTGAAAATATTACATCTGCTTTGATTTCTTTTGCTGATTTAGGGAAATAAGAATTGATTAATTCTAAATCATATTTTTCTGCGTAGAAAGCTGCTATTGGAGAGGGATCAATTCCAAGAGTTTTGGCTCCCATCTTTTTTAATTGATATAATGTGCCACAACCTCCACATCCAACATCTACCATAAGTTTGTTTTTAACTGACCCAGTTATTTTTAAAATATAATTAAAAAATTCGCCTCCATATGAACGAGCTAAATTATGACCTTCAAGCATATATCCAATATTTGCCTCTTCTTTATAAATTTTTTTTAATATAGTTTGAAAATGTTTGCTTTTGTTGCCACTAATAAGGCCTAATTTTTTGTCATAATTAAAAGTGAACTTATAATTAGATGGAATAGAATTATGCGGTTTTTTCTTTTTAAAAAATCTCCAATAAAGTGGTAAGTTGCTAATTTCAAAGTTCATCTTGTTTAATCTTTAGATATGATTCATAGACTAATTTTATTAAATCATCAAAATAAAACTTAAAATTTGACAATTGAGCTGAACATAAAAATATGTTTGATGGTAATCTTTTTTCGAGAGTACTTATAATATTATTTTCTAATTTTACATTCTTAACACTTGGAATAAAAAAAAATCTAGTAAAGGTCGAATTTGGTATTAATTTAAAGGAATTATTGTCTTTAATAATTTTTCTTTCCACTAGGTATTTCTTAAGATAATTTTCAATATTTTTAATTTTAGTACTTTCATGAACCTCAAACATTATAATTTTTTTATTTTTTAAGATCTTATTCGAGGAATAATTGTTCGGGAAAGTAATTCTTATAACTGGATTTTTAATATCATAATCCCAACACCAATAAATCCCACCATCATAAATTTTCTTATCAACTAAGGCATAAAATGTCTGATGTTTTATTGGTTTATGGAATAAATTTACTTTTTTTTTTGAGAATAATTGAAAAAGTTCCTTATTTGGACCACACCACAAAACATAGTCAAATTTTAAATTTTTTTTGTTAGTACAAATATTTATTTTTTTATTTATCACAGAGATTTTTGATATATTGGAATTTAAATTTAGTCTGACTTTTTTTTTAATCATTGGTAAGAGATGAGTTAAGAAATTATTTACTCCATAATTTTTTGGGTAAAAAGATGGTGTTTTATCTTTTATATAATGGAAAGGGATTTTGAATTGGTTGGGGTACGCAATAATTTCATTAAGGAAAGGATTTTTTTTTAATCTTAAACTTTTTTTTTCGGAAAATAAATTAATTCTGCCTAAATGAACAACTTTTATAGCTGCTGAGCTTATTTTATTTGGAGCCAGGTTCCAAAATTTCTTAGAAATATTTTTAAAAACCAAATTTTTTGCAATATTTCCAAATCTATTTCCAAAATAAGTATCTAAATTTACTCTAAAATTGTTTGAATGATCTGTTATTTTATATTTTAAAACTTGATTAGAAATACTTTTTTGCACTTTTTTCGAGTAAGTTTTAAAATCTGGAAAGCTTGAATATGGGTTTAATTTTTTGTTAATTATACTTCCGGCAATATCTTTTTTTTTATAAAAGAATTTATTAAATTTTTTTTTTGTAAATATTTTATCAAAAAAATCATCCATCTCTTTAATTCCTGTATAATTTGGCATCCAATAACCTTGATCTAGATAATAATTACCAGACTTATTTGATTTTAGTATTCCGCCTACAGAGGAGGATCTCTCTATTAAAGTGACATCATAATTTTTTTTTTCAAAAAATAAAGCTGCCAAAATACCATTGGCTCCACCGCCGCAAATACAAATTTTTTTTTTCATTTTTTAAAATATTTTTTGATTAAATTAATAATCATATTCATTTGTTTATTTGTAATTTCAATATGACTTGGTAAATTAAATGAATTGTATGAGACAATAAAAGAATTTCTGTATTTTTTTCTAGACCTAAACATTTTCAATTTAGATAAAGGTGGAAAAAAATTTCTTACATCTACCTTATTTTTTAGCATATATTTTTTAAAGTTTTTAAATGAAAAATTTTTATTTTCATTGACACAAATTGAAGTAAGCCAATAAGAATTATAAATTTTTTTATCTTCGTAATTAAAATTAAAATTAAATTCTTTTAAGCCATCTTTGTAATAATTGAATATTTCTCTTTTCCTCAATATAATCTTTTTTAATCTTTTTAATTGAGAAATTCCCAAAGCTGCTTGAAAATTTGTCATTTTAAATTTAAAACCTATTTCATCAGCTAGATAAGAGCTGTAATTGTTTTTGGATCTGCCATGGTCACTTAACTTTTTTGCCTTGTCGTATATTTTTTTTTTGTTGGTTATTAGCATCCCTCCTTCACCAGTAGTTAAAGATTTAGATGCGTGAAATGAAAAACATCCAATGTCTCCAATTGTACCTGCATATTTTTTTTTGTATTTTGAGCCTAGTGCCTCTGCTGCATCCTCTATGACTGGAATTTTTTTTTCACGTGCAATTTTCATTATTTTTTCCATGTCGCATAAATTTCCATACAAATGTGTGACAATGATAGCACCTGTTTTTTTATTTATTAAATTTTCCATTTTTGATGGATCAATACACCAATTTTTATATTCTACATCACAAAAAACTGGTTTATATCCCAAATTAACTATCGGTGATACGGTAGCAATCCAATTTATATTTGATAGAATTATCTCTGATCCTTTTTTCAATTTCAAACTTGAAATTGCTATTGTAAGTGCACCTGTGCAGCTAGATGTTGCAATTGAATAATTAGAATTCATTTTTTTTTTAAAATTATTCTCAAATTTATTAACATAAAGTGAGTGATTTTTATTCCATCCATTTGAAAAGGCTTCAATTCCCAATTTTATATCTGATTTTGAAATGTATGGTTTTGCGATTGGAATGAATTTTTTCATTAAAACACTTTTTTTATTTTAGGATAGAAAGTGTATAAATTAGCACCCCATTTTTTTGTATAATTGAGTTGTTTTTTTATTTCTTCAGCAATATTCCAAACAAACAAAATTATTAAATCAGGCTTATCTTTTTTAAGTGATGTCTCTGGTTTAATTTTAATCATTGATCCTGGAATATAATAATTTAATTTAAATTTATTTCTATCTACAACGTAGGCAATATTTTCTTTTTTTAATTTACAAAGATTGGTTAAAATTGTTGTCTTAGCTGCTGCTCCATACCCAACTATAAATTTTCTCTTTTTTTTCATCTTGAAAAAAAATTTTTTAATACTTATTTTTATATTGTTATATTCTTTCATAAACTTTATATAGTTATACTTATTTAGAAAAAAATTTTTCTCATTTTTCATAATCTTACTTATTTTCGGAGTTATTTTGTACTTTGAATTATTTTTTGAAATATAATATCTAATACTACCCCCATGAGTATCTATATAATCAAAATCAAAAACATGAAGTTTGCATTTATTTAAAATATGGGTCATTGAAACTAAAGAAAAATATGAATAATGTTCGTGGTAGATTGTATCAAACTGTTTTTTTTTAATTAGATTTAAAAAGTATGGGATTTCAACCACAATCACACCATTATTTTTAAGGAGCAAATAAGCTCCTTTCATAAAAGATAGTATATCGGGGACATGACCTACAACATTTAGAGCAAGAATAACATCAGCTGACAGGCCTTTTTTTTTTAAATAATTTGCTGTTTTATTATTAAAAAATTTAACAAAGGTTTTTATTCCCTTATTTTTCGAAACTTTAGCAACACTTAAGCTTGGCTCGACCCCATAACATTTAATTTTCTTTTTAACAAAATGTTGTAATAAATATCCATCATTTGACGCAAGTTCTGCAACTAAAGATTTTTTTTTATTTA
>CABZGR010000017.1 GCA_902525295.1 uncultured Pelagibacteraceae bacterium
AATATAAAAAAAATTCTTAACGAAATAAAATAACTAGTGTTTCATGGTGGAGGATAGCGGGATCGAACCGCTGACCTCCTGAATGCAAATCAGGCGCTCTCCCAGCTGAGCTAATCCCCCAGAATTTATTGGTGGGCCGAGAAAGACTCGAACTTTCGACCCCACCCTTATCAAGGGTGTGCTCTAACCAACTGAGCTACCGGCCCTTTACGCAGAAGAGTGAAACACAAATTTTAAGAAGAGAAATGAGGACGGTCAACATTAACCTGTATTATTTTTTAGATTAAAAATAAATTTTTAATCATCCTTAGAAAGGAGGTAATCCAGCCGCAGGTTCCCCTACGGCTACCTTGTTACGACTTCACCCCAGTCGCTGACTATACCGTAGTCAAGGGTTTAAAACCTTGCCTTAAGGTAGAACCAACTCCCATGGTGTGACGGGCGGTGTGTACAAGACCCGGGAACGTATTCACCGCGGCGCGCTGATCCGCGATTACTAGTAATTCCAGCTTCATGTACTCGAGTTGCAGAGTACAATCCGAACTGAGGCATTTTTTTAGGATTTGCTTGACGTCGCCATCTTGCTTCCTATTGTAAATGCCATTGTAGCACGTGTGTAGCCCAACACGTAAGGGCCATGAGGACTTGACGTCATCCCCACCTTCCTCCAGCTTATCACTGGCAGTTCTTTCAGAGTGCCCAACTAAATGATGGCAACTAAAAGTGAGGGTTGCGCTCGTTGCGGGACTTAACCCAACATCTCACGACACGAGCTGACGACAGCCATGCAGCACCTGTGTTTCGTCCGGCCGAACCGAAAACTTTAATCTCTTAAAGTCGCGACGAACATGTCAAGTGTTGGTAAGGTTCTGCGCGTATCTTCGAATTAAACCACATGCTCCACTACTTGTGCGGGTCCCCGTCAATTCATTTGAGTTTTAACCTTGCGGTCGTACTCCCCAGGCGGTGTGTTTAATGCTTTCGCTGCGACACTGAAAATAAATTTCCAACGTCTAACACACATCGTTTACGGCATGGACTACGAGGGTATCTAATCCTCTTCGCTACCCATGCTTTCGTTCCTCAGTGTCAGTAATGATCCAGAAAGCTGCCTTCGCAATTGGTATTCTTTCTAATATCTACGAATTTCACCTCTACACTAGAAATTCTGCTTTCCTCTATCATACTCTAGCTAAAAAGTTTTGATGGCAGTTCCAGAGTTAAGCTCTGGGATTTCACCACCAACTTTTTTAACAACCTACGAACTCTTTAAGCCCAGTAATTCCGAACTACGCTAGGTCCCTTCGTATTACCGCGGCTGCTGGCACGAAGTTAGCCGGACCTTCTTATTCGGGTACAGTCATTTTCTTCCCCGACGAAAGAGCTTTACAACCCAAAGGCCTTCTTCACTCACGCGGCATCGCTGCATCAGAGTTTCCTCCATTGTGCAATATTCCCTACTGCTGCCTCCCGTAGGAGTTTGGGCCGTGTCTCAGTCCCAATGTGGCTGATCATCCTCTCAGATCAGCTATTGATCAAAGTCTTGGTAAGCCATTACCCTACCAACAAACTAATCAAGTGCAGGCTCATCCTATGGCGCATAAAGCTTTCTCCGTAAAGACTTATGAGGTATTAGCACAAGTTTCCTCGTGTTATTCCTCACCAAAGGGAAGATACCTACATGTTACTCACCCGTCTGCCACTAAGTATTGCTACTTCGTTCGACTTGCATGTATAAGGCGTGCCGCCAGCGTACGTTCTGAGCCATGATCAAACTCTCAAGTTTAAAAACGGCGCACACTAGCTTCAACATAAATACTAAGAATAATATTTATGCTTTTTTGAAGTATGTACGACAAATTTTGGTAACCTTAACCGTCCACACTTCTCTTCTTAAAATATAAACTAATAAAATAGCTAATTGAGATTATCTCAATAAATAACATTTTTAAATGTTGAGTGGGACGCTTATAAATAATAATATTAATAAATCAAGTTATTAGATTAATTAAAAATGCAAAAAAAAACTAGTAAAATCAACGTTTTTTAATTGAAAAAATGAAGCTTTCAAAAATTAAGTTCATAAATGAGTTCTCAATTTTTTTTTGGTTAATTATAATTTCAATTTTGATTATCGTAATGTCGACAGTTTACACAAGTAGCAAAAAAGAGCAATATGAACAAATTAAATCAACCTTAGATAACTTATATTTAAAAAAAACAATTAAAGAGTTAACAAATAATTTAAAACCTAGGATTACAAAAATTGAATATATTTCAAAGAATGGTGACACGTACCAAAGCATAATTAATAGTTTAAATATTGATAATGACGAAAAAAAAATATTATTGAATACAATATTGAATGAAAAATCATTAAAAATTTTGAGAATTAATCAAAAATTCACTTTTAAATTTGACAACTTAGCAAAAAAAAAAGTAATTGAATTTAAAATAGAAACTGACAAGAAAAATGAAATATTATTTGAAAAAAAAGTAAATGAAAGAAATTTTGCATCAAAGAAAATCAAAAAGAATTATAAAAAAAACTTAGTTTATAGAGAAACAGTGATTACTGAGAGTTTATATAATAGTGCAATAAATTTAGGAATCAAACCAAATGTAATAATTGAATTTGCAAGACTATATGGCTTTCAAGTAGATTTTCAAAGAGATATTTGGAAAGATGATAGTTTCCAAATTATTTATGAAGAATTTGTAAATGATGATAAAGAAATTGTTGATACTGGGGAAATTATTTTTGCAAATTTAAATTTGCAAAATAAAGACTTCCAACTTTATAAATACGAATATGGCGAAAATAAATTAGATTATTTTGATGAAAATGGAAAAAGTATAAAAAAAACATTAATGAAAACACCAATTAATGGCGCACGGCTTTCTTCATCTTATGGGAAAAGGAAACATCCAATTCTTGGCTATACAAAAATGCATACTGGTACAGATTTTGCTGCTCCAAGTGGCACTCCGATTATGGCATCTGGAGATGGAAAAGTTATGAAAGCAGGCTGGTGTGGTGGGGGTGGTAATTGTGTAAAAATAAAACACAACAATACTTACCAAACAGTTTATGCGCATATGTCTAAATTCGGAAGAGGTATTAAAAAAGGTGTGAGAGTTAAACAAGGACAAATTATAGGATATGTTGGATCTACTGGTCTTTCTACCGGACCACATTTGCATTATGAAGTCATTGAGAATGGAAAAAAAATAAATTCGCAAACACTAAAATTACCATCTGGAAAAGTACTTAAGGGAAAAGAGAGAAAGAAGTTTGAAGTTGCAAAAATTAAAATTGATGTATTAAAATCAAATCTTATATCAAAATCAAATTAATCACTTTTTGATATATCTTTAGTAACTTCCTGATTTTTTGAATTTACATCATCAATATTTTTCTTAAAATTTTGCTCAATAACATTGTTATTGTCATCTGAAGATTTGATGATTTCTTGCGAGGCAAGTATTCTTGAGAAATGATCTGCATGCTGAAGATAGTTTTCAGATAATATTTTATCTCCAATAGACAAAGCCTCTCTAGCTAAATTATTATACTTTTCAACCAATTTCGCAGCATTTTGATTATTTCTTCCAGGGCTTCGATGTTTAAATTCGGAACTTGAATTAAATTCATTTTGATTTTTATGCCCATTTAAATGCCTTTTTCTATAACCCCTATCATTATTTGATTTAAATCTATTTTTTCTGTTATTTCTGAAGTTATTCATTAAATAATTTTAGTTGATACTATTACCCTTGGTATCAAGTTAATATCCTTACTAATTTTGTTTATGTAAAATCCGTTCATTTTTAAAAAATTCTTAGAATATTCCACCTGACCTTTTCCAATTTCAAATACCAATCTTCCGTTTATTTTAAGCAAATCTTTACTTTTAATTATTAATTTTTTTATTATTTTCAATCCATCTTCACCAGCTTCAAGAGCTAATAACGGCTCGTATAACCTTACATCAACATCTAATCTCGCTAAATCTTGTTTTTTAATATATGGAGGATTAGAAACAATTAAATCATATTTATTATGAATTATATTGTCAATATCGTTGTTACAGAATTTTATTTTATTTTCTAAGTGATGCATTTTTGCATTAAGTTTTGCAATTTCTAGGGCTTTTTTACATATATCTACTGCATTGCCAATGCATTTTGGTCTTTCATTCATTAAGGATATAATTATACATCCTGAACCAGTTCCAATATCTAATAATCTTTTTGAACTATTAGATTTAATCAAATTTAAAGTTTCTTCTATAATTAATTCCGTTTCTGGTCTAGGTACCAATACATCTTTATTTACAAAAAATTCATATTTCCAGAACTCTTTTTTTTCTAAAATATATGCTATTGGTTCATTTTTTGATCTTCTTAGTAAAAGTTTCTTGAATCTTTTAAATATTTTACACTGAATTTTATTATTTAAATTTATTAAAACTTGCTCTCTTGTTAAATTTAACACTTTTGCTAGTATCAGTTCACTATCTAAACCATAATTTATATTTTTATAATGTTTTAAAAAATTAGAACCAAAATTTATAGCTTTAAGATAATCCATTAATTAATTTTACTTAATTGTTCTTGTTGGGCTTTAAGGCTTAAATTTTCAATCATTTCATCAAATATTTCACCTTCCATAAACTCTTCTAATTTATGCAAAGTTAAATTAATTCTGTGATCTGTTACTCTACCTTGTGGGAAATTATATGTTCTAATTCTTTCAGATCTATCGCCTGTACCAATTTTATTTTTCCTATCTTTAGATCTTTCTTGATCAATTTTTTGTCTTTCATAATCATAAATTCTAGATTTTAATATTTTCAATGCTTTTTCTTTATTCCTTATTTGTGATTTTTCATCTTGTTGGCTTACTACAATACCAGTCGGAAGGTGTGTTATTCTCACTGCAGAGTCTGTTGTATTAACGCTTTGACCACCAGGTCCACTACTTCTAAAAACATCAATCCTCATGTCTTTTTCTTCTAATTTAATATCTAAATCTTCAGCCTCTGGCAAAACTGCAACAGTAGCCGCAGATGTATGAACTCTACCTTGTGTTTCGGTATCTGGAACACGTTGGACTCTGTGTACCCCACTTTCATATTTTAGCGAGGAATAGATGTTTTTTCCTTTGATTAAAGATATTACCTCTTTAAGGCCACCAGCTTCACTTTTAGAAATTGAAATAATTTCAATATTCCAATTTTTTTTTTGACTAACTTTTTCATACATTCTATATAAATCAGAAGCAAAGAGGCTTGCCTCAAGGCCTCCTGTGCCCGCTCTAATTTCAATAATGGCGTTTTTGCTATCGGCAAGGTCCTTGGGAAGTAAAAATAGTTTAATTTTTTTCTCATTAATTTGATAATTATTTTTTAATTTTTCTAGTTCACTATTAGCAAATTCTTTCATTTCTGAATCTGAGTTTTTATCATTTATTATATTATTTAAATCCTCTGCATCTTTTTTATAACTTAAATATTCTTTTGCTTGTTTTATGATATCATTTAAATCCGAGTACTCTTTAGAAATCTCTGCGTATTTTTTTTTATCTATCTCACCTGAAGAAAGATCGCTCTCTAATTTACGATGTCTATCGATTAAGTATTGGACTTTTTCCTGTGGGAGCATTTATCTATTATTTATAAATTGGAGGCTTTTTCTTCTACCAAAGAAACAATTCTATTTATCATGTCTTTGGTCATTACTTTTTCTGTTTCTAAGCCATTCAAATACAACATGTGATTATCTTTTCCACCACCTGTTATTCCTATTTCTGTTTGTTTTGCCTCTCCTGGTCCATTAACAACACAACCAATGATAGATAATGTTATCGGTTTTTTTATATGAGATAATCTGCTTTCTAATTCTTTAACAGTTTCAATAACCTGAAAAGCTTGCCTAGCACAGGACGGACACGAAATAATTTTTACACCTCTATTTCTTAAGTTTAGAGATTTTAAAATTTCATTACCAACTTTAATCTCTTCAACAGGATCATCTGAAAGTGATACTCTTACAGTATCTCCAATCCCATCTAATAATAAACTACCAAATCCTATTGAGGTTTTAATACTGCCAGGCAAATAACTACCGGCTTCGGTTATTCCTAGGTGAAGCGGGTAATCTGTTTTATTTGATAATAACCTGTATGCTGCTATAGATAAAAAGACATCCGATGATTTAACGCTAACTTTAAAATTAGAAAAATCCATATCCTCAATTATTCTTATATTTCTCAAAGCACTATCTACTAAAGCTTCAGGACAAGGTTCCTTATACTTTTCTAGAATATCTTTTTCAAGAGATCCCGCATTTACACCAATTCTAATCGAACAGTTGTTATTTTTTGCGGCGGAAACAACTTCTGCAACTCTCTTTGTATCTCCTATATTTCCAGGATTTATTCTAAGACAATCTGCACCATTCTCTGCAGCTTCAATTGCTCTCTTATAATGATAATGAATATCTGCAACTATAGGAACATCAACATGTTTAATTATTGTTTTTAAAGCTTCTGTTGACTTACTATCAGGGCATGAAACTCTGACGATATCTGCGCCAGCTTCGGTAACTTCATGAATTTGTTCTATTGTAGATTTATGGTCAGTTGTCAATGTATTAGTCATTGTCTGAACAGTAATTGGATTATTTCCACCAACTTTAATTTTACCAACACTTATCTCTTTAGTCTTCTTTCTATTAATTTTTCTAAATGGTCTAATTTCAGATGTCATTTGTCTAGCTTAAATTCTTTATGCAAACATTTTACAGCTTTTGAAGCATTTGTGCTTTTTATTAAAACTGATATTTTAATTTCTGAAGTTGAAATAACCTGTATATTTATATTTTTTCTTGCAAGTGCTTGAAACATTCTAAATGTAACACCTGGAGTAGTAATCATTCCAACACCTATTATTGATACTTTCGAGACATTTTTATCAAATATTAATTTTTTAAAAACAATATTTTCATTTTTGTTTAAAATTTTTTTTGTTTTATTCAAATCATTTGACTTGATTGTAAATGTAAGATCTGTTTGCTTGCCATCAGCTGATATATTTTGAACTACCATATCTACATTTATCGAATTTTGTGAAAGTGGTTTAAATATTGACGCTGCTATGCCTGGTCTATCTTTAACTCCTAATAAAGTTACTTTTGCATCATTATCTGTAGAAGAAATTCCTGTGATAATTTTATGATTAATAATATTTTTTCTTTTTGTAATTAATGTGCCAGATTTGTTTATAAACGATGATTTTACTTCAATATTTATCCTATTTAATCTTGCATCTTGTATAGAATCTGGTTGCATTACTTTTGATCCTAATGAAGCCATTTCTAACATTTCTTCATAAGATATGTTTTTAATTTTTTTTGCAGAATTAAGTTTATTTGGATCTGTTGTATATACTCCCTCAACATCTGTGTAAATGACACATCGATCAGCTTTAAAAAACTTTGCAACCATAATTGCACTTGAATCAGACCCACCCCTGCCAATAGTTGTAATATTTGAATTTTTATCCACGCCCTGAAATCCAGCAATAATAGGAATTCCTCCAGATTTTAAAAATTTTAAAATTTTAGTTTTATTTATATATTTAATTCTTGAATATTTGTGTTTACCCTCTGTTATAATTGGTACTTGCCAAGCCATCCAAGATCTAGAATTTAAACCATTTGATGCTAGATGGCCTGCTAACAACGAACACGAAATCTGCTCACCAGCAGAAACTAGAGCATCATATTCATTATCAGGAAAATTTTCACTGATTTTTTTTGACATATTGATCAACTTATTGGTAGTACCACTCATTGCAGATGACAAAACTATTACTCTATATTTTTTTGAGTAAGATTTAATTATTTTTGATACTTTTTTAATTCTTTGAATTGACCCAACTGAAGTACCGCCAAATTTTAATACAATAATTTTCATTGGTAGTTTTATTTACAAGCTTTATAATATTGATAAAATACATCTTATTTATAATGTCAATAAAGAATGAGCAATAATACTATAAACAAAGAAGAAGTAGAAAAATTTAGCAAAATTGCTGAAGAATGGTGGAATCCTAATGGAAAATTTAAACCACTTCACAAATTTAATCCAATTAGAATAGAGTACATAAAAAACAACATTATTAAAGATTTTAATATTTCATCAAATCACAAACCATTAAAAGGAATAAGTATTCTTGATATTGGATGTGGAGGAGGTTTATTATCTGAGCCTTTAGCAAGACTTGGAGCACAAGTTGTAGGTATCGATGCGTCCAAAAAGAATATTGATATTGCAAAACATCATTTAAGAAAAAGCAATTTAAACATTGAATATCATGATAAGTCTCCAGAGAATTTTTATTGTAAAAAAAAATTTGATGTAATTCTTAATATGGAAATAGTTGAACATGTCGAAGATATTCCTAAATTTATAAATCAAAGTACAAAATTTTTAAAAAACAACGGTTTAATGTTCATTGCGACCTTAAACCAAACATTAAAATCTTATGTATTTGCAATAATAGGAGCTGAATATATTTTAAGATGGCTTCCAATCGGAACACATGATTGGAATAAATTTGTAAAACCTAAAAAACTAGAAAATATCTGCAATCAAAATTCACTTGTATTAAAAAGTATTGATGGAGTTAAATTTAATCCAATTTTAAATAAATGGAAACTTTCAAATGACAAATCCGTAAATTATATTACAAAGTACAAAAAGAATTAATTTTCCTTATCTTCAATCCATGGAATGGTTGATGTCTCTATACCTTCTTCTTTTAGTTCCTTAACGTCTTCAACTGATGCTTTGCCAAAAATATTTCTTTTATTCTTTTTTTTGCTGTAATGAATAGATCTAGCCTCATAAGCAAAATTTTCTCCCACATATTCAAAGTTTTCTTTTACAAATTTTTGATATTCTCTTAATTTTTTTTTAACATTTTTATAATTCTTGTAAGCTTTATCTTGTTTGAAGTTAGAATTAGCTAAATTTGGCTTCATCAAAGACTTTTCAATTTTTTGAGAATTACACTTCTGACAACTAAGAAGTTTTAGTTTTTTTAATTTATCAAATTCTATTGAGCTAGCAAACCAGCTTTCAAACTCAAGACTGCAATTTTTACAATTTAATAAATACTTAATCATTTAGATGACTTAATTATATTTTATAAGATTTCAATACCTAAGATCTGTAGTCAGAATTAATTTCAATATATTCTTTAGACAAATCCATAGTATACGCTGTAAATTTTTTACTTCCAACAGATAGATCAATTGTTATGTCTATATTCTCATTTTTCATATAATCACTTAGTATATTTTCGTTATAATTTTTATCTAATTTTCCATCTTTAAGGATCATATTAGATCCCATTAATATAGATAATTTTTCTTGTTTAACAGTTACACCACTTTTTCCAATTGCCATCGCAATTCTACCCCAATTAGGATCTTCTCCAAATATTGCTGTTTTAACTAATGGTGAGTTAGCTATTGAGAAACAAATATTTTTTGCATCTTTCTCCGTTTTGCTATTAATGCATTTGATGGTAACAAATTTTGTTGCTCCCTCTCCATCACTCGCAACTCTTTTTGCTAAGTTTAACATGACCTGATGAACGCTACTAATGAATTGCTTTAATTTTGGATCCTTAAAACTTTTTATCTCTTTGTTGTTTGCTTTTCCTGTTGAAAATATTGAAACCATGTCATTTGTACTAGTATCTCCATCGCATGTTATAGCATTAAAAGTAGTCTTAATATTTAGATTAAGTATCTGTTTCAAAATTGATGAAGAAATATTGGCATCAGTAAAAATAAATCCTAAAGTTGTTGCCATATTTGGAAAGATCATCCCTGATCCTTTTGCAACCCCATATATTTTTACATCGGAACCAGCTATCTTACATTCTGCCATTGATAATTTTGGTTTAGTGTCTGTTGTCATAATCCCAAGAGCTGCTTTGATCCAAATTAATTTATTTTGATTGTATTTTATCTTATCAACTAAATTTTTAGTGTTACTTAAAATTTCATTTTCAGGAAATTTTTCTCCTATGGTGCCTGTGCAAGCAAATAGTAATTGGTTTGGTTTAATTTCTCTTGGCTTTTCCTCATCTTCAATTTGTTTTGATGTTAATAATTTTGACAAATTTAAGGAAATTTTTTTAAGAGAGTTATAGCCATCATATCCTGTTAAGGCATTTGCATTTCTTGTATTGATTAAAATGCCATAAATTTTTTTATCTTTTATTTTTCTGTTCCATTTTATATTTTCAGATACTAAACTGGATTTTGTATATACATTTGCATAACTTGCTCCATCCCTAAAATAAAATAAAACTAAGTCGTCTCTTTTTTTGTTATAAAGACCACAGCTAATTGTTGAGATAGATAATCCATCAATATGTTCAAGATCTTGAAAATGTCCTATTTTAGAGTCCTTGTGTTTCTTATCAAAAAAGTTGTTTATACCAAAATCCATGCTATTTAATTTTTTAAATAAATAACTATATAATTTATAACTATTAAAACATCAAAAATATGCTTAATCCTTTAAACATTATTAGTAAATTTATAAAAAGTGGCAATCAAAAGGAATTAGACAGAATTCAAAAAATTGTAGAAGAGATTAATCTTAAAGAAAGTAATGTTAGTAAATTTGAGGATAATGAATTTCCTTTAAGAACAAATGAATTTATCTCTAGATTAAAAGAAGGAGAAAAATTAAACGATTTATTACCAGAGGCATTCGCATTGGTAAGAGAGGCTTCGAAAAGAATTAACAATGAGAGACACTTTGATGTTCAGCTAATTGGAGGTATTGCGTTACATGAGAATAAGATTGCAGAGATGAAAACGGGTGAAGGCAAAACACTTACTATAGTCCTTGCTGCATACCTTAACGCATTAGAAAAAAAAGGTGTTCATATAGTTACTGTAAATGATTACCTCGCAAAAAGAGATAGTATAAATATGGGTAAAATTTACAATTTTTTGGGTTTGAACTGTGGATATATAAACTCAAACCAGTCAGATGAGGAACGCAAAGAAAATTATAATAAAGATATAACGTATGCCACTAACAGTGAATTAGGCTTTGATTTTTTAAGAGATAACATGAAATATTCAAAAAATGAGATGGTCTTGAGGAAGCATAACTTCGCGATAGTTGATGAGATTGACTCTTGTTTAATAGATGAGGCAAGAACTCCTTTGGTTATTTCTGGGGCAGCAGAGGATAAAACTATGCAATATATCGCTGTAGATAAATTAATTAAAAATTTGAAACAAACAGACTTTGACTTAGATGAAAAAGAAAAAAATATACTCTTAACAAATGAGGGAATAGATAATGTTGAAAAAATATTTTCTGATGCTGGTATTTTAAAAAATAACAATTTTTATGACCCAGAAAATTTACATTTAGTTCATCATGTAAACCAGGCATTAAGGGCAAATTATTTATTTGAGAATGGACGAGATTATATAGTTAAAGATAACGAAATAATTATAATTGACGAGCAAACAGGTAGGCAACTGCCAGGTAGAAGATTTGGTGATGGACTTCATCAGAGTTTAGAGGCTAAAGAAAAAATAGAAGTTAAAGCTGAAAATCAAACACTGGCATCAATAACCTATCAAAATTTTTTTAAGTTGTACGATAAATTAGCAGGTTGTACAGGAACAGCACAAACAGAGTCTGCAGAATTTTTTGAAATTTACAACTTGCCTGTATTACAGATACCTACCAATAAAAAAATGATAAGAAACGATCTTAATGACCAAATCTTTAGAACAGGTTTAGAAAAAGACAATGCAATCATTCAAAAAATAAAAGAATGTAATGAAATTGGACAACCACTGTTGGTTTTCACATCTAGCATAAATAAATCTGAGCATTACTCGAATTTGTTAGAAAAAGAGAAAATTAAACATATTGTTTTAAATGCTAAAAATCATGAGAAAGAAGCAGAAATTATTGCAAATGCTGGCAAAACAAATTCAGTAATTATTACAACAAGTATATCGGGAAGAGGTGTTGATATTAAGTTAGGTGGACAAGATCAATCTGAAAAAGAGGATGTAAAAAAAAGGGGGGGATTATTTGTTATTGGAACAGAAAGAATGGAAAGTAGAAGAGTTGACAATCAAGCAAGAGGACGATCTGGAAGACAGGGAGATGAAGGAAGTTCAATATTTTTTGTAAGTTTAGAAGATGACTTGATGAGATTGTTTGGCTCAGAAACCATGAATTCAATGCTAGAAAAGCTTGGTCTTAAAGATGGTGAAAGCATTGATCATCCTTGGATAAATAAAGCAATTGAAAGAGCACAACAAAAAGTTGAAGCAAGAAACTTTGATATAAGAAAAACGCTTATTAAATTTGATAATGTTCTTAATGATCAAAGACATGTAATTTTTGAACAACGAAAAAATGTAATAGATGGTAAAGAAGATGAGAATTATTCAGATATTTTCCTTGAAGAAGTTTTAGAAAATTTAAAAAGACAAAAAATATTACATGAAAAATCTCCTAATTCTAAAGAATTTCCAAAAGCTTTAAAGCAGACTTTAGGTAAATCAATAACTGATGATGAATTAGGTGAAATTTTAAATTCAGATCTAAAAATAATGGAAAAAAAAATAAAGGATAAATTTATAAGTAATAGAGATGAAAGAAATAATTTATTAGGCGTTGAACAAGGAAAAGAAATTGAAAAAAGAATATTGGTACAAATTATAGATCAAAACTGGAAATCACATATTCAATACCTTGAGCAATTAAGACAAGTAATTGGTTTAAGATCTTATGGACAAAGAGATCCTTTAATAGAATACAAAAAAGAAGCTTTTCTATTATTTGAAAATTTACTGGGAAAATTAAAAACTGATCTTGTAACAATGCTTTTAAATTTAAAAATTATACAAAAAGAAGAGGAAAATAATTCTCAAAACAAAGTGAAAGAAAACTTAAAATCTATTGCAAAAAGTAAAATTGGAAGAAATGAACCTTGCCCATGTGGATCCGGGAAGAAATATAAACACTGCTGCGGTGCCTTATAAATTAAAAAATCACTATTAATAAAATTAATAATAGAAGAATTGATGTAATTGAAATAAATAATTTTTTATTCAATTTAATATTCGAAATCAAATTTTGAAGGAGATTATGTTTAATAGTAAGTTTATCTTGATGTGCTGTATTAGTACTGAAACCTTTATTCCTTCCAATATCCAAAAACTTATTCTTTCTTTGATTTAATATTTCTTCTTCATTTAATGTAAGAAACTTACTTAGATTTCTATCAATAGCATTACGTACATTATCTAAAATAAGATCTTTATCTCGATGTGCGCCCCCTAAAGGTTCGGGTATTATCTCATCAATTATTTCTAGTTTTAAAAGATCTTTCGCTGAAAGTTTCATTGCTTTCGCAGCTTCTAAAGTCTTTGTTGGATCTCGCCAAAGTATGGTTGCACATCCCTCTGGGGATATTACTGAATATATTGCATTCTCTAACATCAATACTTTACTTGAAGAAGCTAATGCAATAGCACCACCAGAGCCACCTTCGCCTATAATTATAGATAAAGTTGGGACAGCCAGTTGCATAGAGCATTCAATAGACTTTGCAATTGCTTCTGCCTGTCCTCTTTCTTCAGCACCAACTCCAGGGTAAGCACCCGGGGTATCTACAAAGTTAATTATTGGTATTTTGAATTTATTAGCTAAATTCATTAACCTTATAGTTTTTCTGTAACCTTCTGGTCTCATCATCCCAAAATTTCTCTCAATCCTTGTGTCTAAATTTTCACCCTTTTCCTGTCCTATTACTAAAACTGACTTAGAATTAAATTTACCAAAACCGCATATTACAGACTTATCCTCTCCATAAAATCTATCCCCGGAAAGCGAAATAAATTCATCAAATAAATTATCAATAAAAAATTTTGATTTAGGTCTATCCTCGTGTCTTGCAACCAATGTTGTCTGCCATGCATCTAGATTTGAATATACATCTTTAAGTTTTTTATCTATTTCATTTTGTAAATCCGTTATTTTAGTTGTATCAACTTCTGAAATGCCATCTTGATTATAAGGATCTTTTAATTTGTCTAATTCTGTTTCTAAGTTTTTTATATCAGTCTCAAAATTTAAATAATTTTTCATTGCCTTATTATATATAATTTTTAGGCGATAAAATGATCAAATTACAAAAAATATATTCTTTTCAGATGAAAAATAACATTTTTTTAAATAAAGTAATGACATAATTTATTGATTATCATATACAACGGTTTTTAAATTTAAAAAATTATGAGTGATTCCTTTATTAAAATAAATACTTTATCTGTTTCTAAGAATTTGGCTGATTTTATAAAAAATGAACTTCTTGCAGGATTAGATATTAACGAAAGCGATTTCTGGGATGGATTTGATAAAAGTATTAATGAACTTGCGCCAATCAATAAAAAGTTATTAGAAGTTCGTGAAACTCTTCAATCTGAAATTGATTTATGGTTAAAAAAAAACAGAAATGGAGAATTTAATCATCAAGAGTATAAGAATTTTTTAAAAGAAATTGGATATTTAAAAGAAGAAGGGAATGATTTTAAAATAGATACCAAAAAGCTTGATAGTGAAATTTCAAGCATTGCAGGTCCTCAACTTGTAGTTCCTATAATGAACTCTAGATATACATTAAATGCTGCTAATGCTAGATGGGTAAGTCTTTACGATAGTTTATATGGAACAGATTTAATTGAGTCAGAAGAAACTGGAAGTCAAAAGTATGATCCTCTAAGAGGACAAGAAGTAATAAGATATGCACGTGAATTTCTAAATGACCACTTCTCCGTCAATGAAATTCATTGGAAAGATATAAATGGATTTAAAATAAAGGGAAGTGACTTGAAAATTTTAAAAGATGATAAAGAGTTTGAGCTAGTAGATAAAAATAAATTTATTGGATACAGAGGAGAACCTAATAATCCAACAACAATAATTTTAGAAAATAATAATTTAAAAATTGAGATAATAATTAACCCAAAAGCATTTAGTGCTGTCCAAGATGCTGCAGGAATAAGTGACATAATTATAGAATCTGCAATATCTACAATATGTGATAACGAAGATAGTGTTGCAGCAGTAGATTCAGAAGATAAAATATTATGTTACAGAAATTGGTTGGGTTTGATGAAAGGAACTCTAAAATCTGTCTTCGAAAAGGATGGAAAAACTTTAGAAAGAAAACTAAATCCAGATAGAAGTTATATTTCAAAAGATAATAAAAAAGAAAAATTACATGGTAGAAGCTTACTTTTAATTAGGAATGTTGGTCATCTAATGACTAATTCAGCAATTATTTTAGAAGATGGTTCTGAAGTCCCAGAAGGTATCATGGATGCATTTATTACAACTGCTGCAGCAATTCATGATTTAAAAAGAAAAGGTAACTCAAGAACTGGATCTGTATATATTGTAAAACCGAAAATGCATGGACCTGAAGAGACTGCTTTTACAGATAAAATATTTACAAGAGTCGAAGAAGTATTAAAACTTGAAAAGAATACAATTAAATGCGGTATTATGGATGAAGAGAGAAGAACATCCCTAAACTTAAAAGAATGTATCAGAACATTAAAAAGCAGGGTTTTTTTCATTAACACAGGTTTTTTAGACAGAACCGGAGATGAAATTCATACATCAATGGAAGCAGGTCCAATGATAAAAAAAGGTGACATGAAAAAATCAAAGTGGATAGCTGCTTATGAAGATAACAATGTTGATGTTGGTTTAAAATGTGGATTTTCAGGTGTTGCACAAATAGGTAAAGGTATGTGGGCTATGCCAGATAAAATGAAAGACATGATAGATCAAAAAATATCTCATCTTGAAGCCGGTGCGAATTGTGCATGGGTACCATCTCCCACTGCAGCTTCTTTACATGCAATGCATTACCATAAGTTAAATATTTTTGAAAAGCACAAAAAATTAAATGAAAATAAAATTAATTATATTGATAATTTATTAACGATACCAATTGCAGATAGACCTAATTGGAGCAAAGAAGAAATAAATAATGAATTATGTAACTCAGCTCAAACAATATTAGGATATGTTGTTAGATGGGTAGATCAAGGGATAGGGTGCTCTAAAGTTCCAGACATAAATAATGTTGGATTAATGGAGGATAGAGCAACACTAAGAATATCATCACAACATATTGCAAACTGGTTGCATCATGGTATTTGCTCTAATAGACAAGTTTTAGAAATTTTAAAAAAAATGGCAAAGATTGTTGATAAACAAAATCAAGGAGATTCGGAATATCAAAATATGTCACCTAATTTCGACAAGTCAATATCTTTTAAGGCGGCATGTGAATTGATTTTCCATGGCAAGTCGCAACCATCGGGTTATACTGAACCTCTATTACATTTAAATAGGTTAATTAAAAAAAGTTAATTACTAATTTATAAATCTTTTCTATTTTTAAAAGCAGATATAAGTGTTCCGTCATCTGATGTTTCGATTTCTCCACCAACTGGCAAACCTTGAGCTAATTTTGATATTTTTACATTTATATTTTTTAAGCTGTCCTGAATATAAAAAGCGGTAGTTTGTCCTTCAACCGTAGCACTAGTTGCTAAAATTACTTCATCAATATTATCATTTTTTATTCTTTCTATCAGAGAATTAACAAGCAAATTTTCTCTATTATTTCCGTTAGTACTATCGGAGATCGTGCCTCCTAAAATATGATAGTAGCCTTGATAAATAGATGAGCTTTCTATTGCCCATTGATCCGAAATGTTTTCAACAACACATATTTTGCTAAATTTTTTATTTTTGTCTTCACAATTATTGCAGGGATTATTATTAGATTTCAATGTTCCACAAATTTTACAACGTTCAATATTTTTAAACACATCGCTCAGATTATTAGCCAAAGGTCTTAATATTTCTTGGCGATTATTAATCATTTTTAAAATTATTCTTTTTGCAGACTTTGGTCCAAGACCAGGTAATTTAGATATTAGTTTAATTAAATTATCTATTTCGGGAAGATTTTGCATTTAATTATAAAGGCCATTTAAAACCAGGCACACCTAATCCACCAGTCGCTTTGGATATTTCTTCGGAAGTTTTTGATTTTAATTTATTTTTAGCATCATTGTGTGCGGCAGTGATTAAATCCTGAATTATTTCTTTATCTTCTTTCATTACTTTATCGCTTAGTAAAATTTTAGTCATCTCTCCATCTCCGTTAAGCGTAATTTTAACCACATCTCCTCCAGACGCACCATTAACCTCAATTTTTTTAAGTTTCTCCTGACTTTCCTTCATTTTTTTTTCTATCTCTTTTGCTTTTTCAAGAATTTTATTAAAATCAGTCATCTTTTTTTTCAATATCAGTTAATTCAATATCAGGAAGTACTTTTAACAAATTTTTATATTCGCTTGAGCTTTTATAATCTATTATATTTTTTTTTTTTAGGTTGTGTTTTTTCTCTTTTTCACTCATCCCACCCTTTTCCTTTGAAAAAGAAATAAGCCATCGGTTTTTAGTCCAGTCATATAATTTTTCAGACAAATCTTTAATGAAATTCTTATTTAGTTTATCATTTATAGAAATTTCGATATTCATATTTGAAAAAGACACTAAGTTTACATTATTTTCTAATTCGTATTTTAATTTCATCTCTTTTTTTTTAAGGCATATTTCAATTAAATCTTCCAAATTGTTGATCTCAATAGTATTTTTTTTCTCAATTTTTTCGTCTTCTTGTTTAATATTTTTAATTTGGTTAATTGGCTCCTCGCTTCTAGTATTTTTCAAATCTATATTTTTTACATCGGAACCAGCTATCTTACATTCTGCCATTGATAATTTTGGTTTAGTGTCTGTTGTCATAATCCCAAGAGCTGCTTTGATCCAAATTAATTTATTTTGATTGTATTTTATCTTATCAACTAAATTTTTAGTGTTACTTAAAATTTCATTTTCAGGAAATTTTTCTCCTATGGTGCCTGTGCAAGCAAATAGTAATTGGTTTGGTTTAATTTCTCTTGGCTTTTCCTCATCTTCAATTTGTTTTGATGTTAATAATTTTGACAAATTTAAGGAAATTTTTTTAAGAGAGTTATAGCCATCATATCCTGTTAAGGCATTTGCATTTCTTGTATTGATTAAAATGCCATAAATTTTTTTATCTTTTATTTTTCTGTTCCATTTTATATTTTCAGATACTAAACTGGATTTTGTATATACATTTGCACTGAACTGTGAGCAGGCACTTGAAGGGAAGTGCGAAAAAAAATGTAGCCATTGTGAACCTATAGCAAATTCAAATCATATTGATGTTCTTGAAATGGATGCAGCAAGCAAAACAGGAGTAGATGATGTAAGGGAACTAATAGAATTTTCTAGATATCCACCATCAGTAGCAAAATTTAAAATTTTTATCATCGATGAGGTGCATATGTTAAGCAAACAAGCATTTAATGCATTACTCAAAACATTGGAAGAACCTCCAAAATATTTAAAATTTATTTTTGCAACAACCGAGGTAAAAAAAATTCCAATTACTGTGAT
>CABZGR010000018.1 GCA_902525295.1 uncultured Pelagibacteraceae bacterium
AGATTGAAAGACCTGAAAAATTAATAAATGATTTTAGAAAATTCTGTCCTTTTGTAAAAAGGATGTATTGAAATATTAAAGTTAAAAACAAACAAACCCAATCGATTAAATTCAAACCAAAAAAGAATAATAAAAATATTTCATTTTGTAAGAGTTGATTGTCAATTTTAAATAGTATTATCCTTGCAATATAACCTAGTGACTTTGATATAAAAAATGTTTGTACACCAAACATGAACAAACCAACCAATCCTCTGATCATCCCTACGTATCTCGCACCAGTAAAACCCATTGAAAGTCTGAGAATTGTTGGAAAACTTAATCCGCTACTTTGAGAAATTTTTCCAATGATGTTAGCAAAAAAGAATACTAATAATCCTGCTAGTAATGATCCTATTAAGACAACAAAAAAATTTAGATCATAAAATAAATATAAAGCTGATATTAAAGAGAACCCAACAATTGTTTGAATGTTTATAGCCCAAAAGTTAAAATAATTTTTCCAACTCCAGTCTCTATTATTAGGATTTATTGAAACTAGTTCCCAATTTCTAAGTTGAAATTTTTCGCTTTGATTCACTTAGATGATATTAATCAATTATTTACTGCTGTCCATATAAGAGAGTTGGCAACCACAGTACTATTTTTGGATACGCTATGATTATAATTAATCCAATTATCTGCAATACCATGAACTGCATCATTCCAAGATAAATATCTTTTAAATCCCAACTTGGAACTACACCTTTTAAAAAATAAGCGGATAACGCGACAGGAGGTGAAAGCCAGGCGGTTTGCAAATTAACAGCAACAAGAATTGCAAACCAAGTTAAATTAAATCCTAATGCTTCTACCAATGGTAAAATAATAGGAACAACTATCATAACAATAGGTACCCATTCTAATGGCCATCCTAAAAGAAAAATCATAATCATGATTATTCCTAAAATTAAATATTTATTCATCTCAAGTGATAAAAGGAAATCTGTCAAAACCATTGGAGTTCCTAATCTTGCAAATACTGCTCCAAAAAAATTAGAAGCAGCAACTAAAACCATAATTAATGCAGAAATTTCTAAAGTTTTAACTAAAGCATCTTGTAATTTTTTTAATGTTAATTTTTTGTAAGCTAATGAAAGTAATAATGCACCACCTGCTCCACATCCTGCAGCTTCTGTTGGTGTAGCAAATCCAAATAAAATACTACCTAATGCAGCAAATACTAAAGCAGCAGGTGGAACCAATCCTAAGAAAAATTCTAGCCATAATTTTTTTAAATCTGTTGTTCTTAATTCTTCTGGTATGGGTGGACCTAACTTTGGGTTCATCATACATCTGAAAGTAGTGTATGCAGCATATAAGCATGCCAACAATATTCCAGGAACTATTGCAGCTGCGAATAAATCAGTTACGGGAATTTCCATAATTGGACCCATAACTACAAGCATAATACTAGGTGGAATTAAAATACCCAAAGTTCCTCCAGCAGTAATCGTACCAGCAGCTAATTTTACATCATAGTTTGATCTATTCATTGATTTTGCTGCCATAATTCCAAGAATTGTAACTGATGCACCAACTATACCAGTTGCAGCTGCAAATATTACCGAAACAAATAAAACTGCGTAATATAAAGAGCCTCTAACTCTTGCTAACATCATTTGGAAAGCTGAGAATAATCTCTCCATTAAACCTGCTTGTTCCATCATTATTCCCATAAATACAAATAACGGGACGGCGGCGAGAGTTTGTTCGGTCATTACCATCGAAAATTGAAGTGTCATTAAATAGAAAACTAATTTTCCAAAACCTAAATAACCAAAAACGAAACCTAAAAAAATAAGAGTAAATGAAATTGGAAATCCTATAAATATGGCAAACAACATCACACCAATAAGTATGAAACCTAAAATTGCCGGGTCTATTAAATGTGAAAGCATTAACTACCTGGCCATTTACCTTTGACGGCTGCGTAATAACTTTTAAAAAGTTCTGAAACACCTTGGATTAGAAGAAAAACAATTCCAATCCATAGACAAGATTTTATCGGCCACATATATGGCATCCATGTTGTATCCATCCCTCTTTCGTTTCTCATTATACTTTCTTGGACAAAGCCTGTTGTCATATACAAAAAGACAATTAATCCTGGAAAATAAAATAATAAGTAAAGCCAAAAATCTATTTTGCCTTGAGTTTTAACTTTAAAATTTCTGTATAAAAAATCTGCTCTTATATGGACACCTTTTGAGAGAGCGTATCCTGCTCCCAACATAAACAATGCTCCATAAAAAAATCTGCTCATATCATAAGCCCAGATTGTAGGAGCTAAAAATAATTTTCTTGCTAAAACTTCATAAACCATCCCAAGCATTAGTGGGATCGTAATCCAGCAAACAATGTTTCCTATTAATTTACTAAATTTGTCTATGTTAACTATAGTTTTAGCCATCCAAGTTGGCATATCATCAGGCATCTTTCCAGATCCTGATCGCCTTTCGGCTATCATTTCATCTGAAATATCTAACTTTGGATTATCCGACATATAAATTTTAGAAAAAGAAAGCGGGCTTATAAAAGCCCGCTTAATAACTTTATTTATTTCTTCAACGAATTAGCATAAGCCATTCCTAGCTTAGCATTCGATGTTTGTGCACCAGACCAGAATGGTACAGCAGTATTAGCAAAGCTTATCATTGAGTCATAAACTTCTTTAAAGAATGCATTTTCTTTAGCATTTTTCTCTAAAGTTGCTTTTGCTGCAGCCATATAAGCTGGGAAATAATCAGCTGGTGTATCTTCAAGTATCACACCATGATTTTCAGTTAGATCTTTAAGTGCCAAACCATTAGTGTTGATTCTGTAAGCTAAAGCTCTCATCAACGATGCATCAGCAGCCATCTTCATTGAAAATTTCTCATGGTCAGTGAATTTGTCATAAGTACTTTTGTTTAAGTAAAAGTCAGCATTTACGACTACTTGGTGTAAACCTTGTAGATAATAGTGTTTTAATACTTTATGTATACCAAACACTTTATCTGGTTGAGGACAACACCACTCAGCAGCATCAATAGTTCCTGCTTCCAATGCTGGAAGAATATCTCCACCACCCATTGCAACTGAAGCTATTCCAATGTCTTTATAAGTTTGACCTGGAATTCCTGGAGGAGTTCTGAACTTAAATGTTCTGAAATCATCCATATCTTTGATTTTTCTTGGGAACCATCCTAAAGCTTCTGGACCAACTGGTTGAAGCATGAAACCTTTAATGTCTCTTTTCATTTCTCCCCATAGTCTGTCATATAGTTGTTCTCCACCACCATATAAAAACCATGATAAGAATGCGATGTTGTCAATTCCTACACCACCACCTGCTACTGGCGAACCAAATAACATAGCAGCTGGATGTTCTCCAGACCAATAGTGAGTCCAAGCAAATCCACAATCAATCAAACCTTTATCAACAGCATCAAGAGTTTCTTTAACTCCAACTACTGTTCCTGCTGGCATAATTTCAAATTTTAGAGATCCACCTGTTAGTTTTGTTACGTTGTCAGTAAAGTCTTTTAACATTACCGCTTCATCACCTTTAGCGCTAATAACCGTCTGACACTTTAACGTTTTTGCAGCATTTGCATTTGAAATAAATCCAAATACTAAGAAAGCAGCAAACAACGCTGAAACGATTTTTTTCATTATATCCCTCTCTTTTTATTTATAATGTGAAGATCCTCTCAAAAATCAAAGCCACATACAAGTGTCATTTCGACGTTTTTATGAGAAAAATGTTTAAAATCATTAAATATTCATTAAAGATTATTTATAAAATATATGGATAAATTTGATTACATAATTATTGGTGCAGGATCCGCAGGCTGTGTCTTGGCTAATAGATTAACAGCAAACCCTGATACTAAAGTTCTTTTACTTGAGGCCGGCGGCAAAGATACCAATCCTTGGATCCATATCCCAGGGGGTTATTTTAAAACGATGCACAATCCAGATACCGACTGGTGTTTTAATACTGAAAAAGAACCAAACTGCGATAACAGGCAAATGGTTTATCCAAGGGGTAAAACACTTGGTGGAAGCTCATCTATTAATGGGATGCTTTATATTAGAGGTCAATCGAATGATTATAATTATTGGAGACAATTAGGTAATGTTGGTTGGTCATGGGATGATGTTCTTCCTTATTTTAAAAAGTCTGAAGATTTTCAATTTGGGGAAAATGAATTTCATGGTTCTGGGGGGCCTATTGCAGTCGAGAAAATTAGGGCAACATTTAAAGTTCTCGATCTATTTTTAGAAGCTGCTGAAGAACATGGTTATAAAAGAACTGATGATTTTAACAACGGCGATAATGAAGGAATGGGATATTTTCCCTTTACAATTAAAAATGGATTTAGATGTAGTACAGCTGTAGGTTATTTAAATCCAGTTAAGAGTAGAAAAAATTTAAAAATTATAACTAAAGCGCATATTAAAAATATAGAATTCGAAAATAATAAAGCAAAAAAAGTAAATTATTGGATTGATGGAAAAGAGTTTTCTACTGAGACTAATAAAGAAATTATATTAAGTGCAGGTACAATTGGTTCGCCTCATATATTACAAGCATCAGGTATTGGACCAGGAGAACTTCTAAAAGAAAACAATATTAATGTTTTAAAAGATCATCAAGGAGTTGGAAGAAATCTAACTGATCATTTAATGCTAAGACCTGTTTACAAAATCAAAAATTTAGAAACTTTAAATGATATTTACTACAGCTTTACTAAAAAAATGTTATCTGGTTTAAAGTTTCTTCTCTTAAGAAAAGGACCTTTAACAGTTGGAGCTAGTTATGTTTGTGGTTTTGTTAAAAGTGATGAACATTTAGAAACCCCAAATCTTCAATTTCATATTTCACCAGCAAGTACCGATCTTTTAGGAAAGTCAGCTTTACATAAATTTCCAGCGTTTACTCCAACAATTACAAATGTAAGACCAACAAGTAGAGGGTCTATTGAATTAAAATCTCCAGACACCAGAGTTTCACCAAAAATAAAAATGAATTATTTATCAACCGATGAAGATCGTGAGATTGCTGGAAAAGCATTAAAGATTGTAAGAAAAATTGTGATGCAATCTAAAGCTTATAAAGATTATCAACCTGAAGAGCTTAGACCGGGAATCAATATTACTGATAATGAAGAATTAGCAACAGAAGCTGGAAAATTTGCGAATACTATATTCCATCCGGTGAGCACATGTAGAATGGGTAAAGATGAAAATGCTGTTGTTAATGATAGATTAGTCGCTCACGGACTAGAAAATTTAAGGGTTGTAGATGCCTCTGTTATGCCTCATATCACATCAGGAAATACAAATGCACCGACAATAATGATTGCGGAAAAAGCAGCTGATATGATAATTGAGGATAGTAGAAGATGACCGAACAAATAGTAATTTTTTTTCAAATAGTTTTTATCGATTTAGTTTTAGCAGGAGATAACGCAATTATAATTGGGATGGTTGCTTCTCAATTTCCAACCGAGCAAAGAAAAAAAATTATTTTTTGGGGAATTGGAGCAGCAGTAGTTTTAAGAATTATATTTACACTAATAACTGCTTATCTATTACAAATCACAGGACTTAGACTTATAGGTGGAATATTACTTCTTTATATATGTTACAGACTTTACGTGGATGTAATTAAAATGAATGGTAATGCTGAAGAAAATGTAAAAAAAGTAGATAACAGTTCATTCATGAAGGCAATAACAACTGTAATTCTAGCAGATGTAACAATGAGTTTAGATAATGTATTAGGAGTAGCGGGTGCAGCTAGAGATCATTACATGTTATTGATATTTGGTTTAGTTTTATCAATAGTTTTAATGGCTACTGCAGCAACATTGATATCTGGCTGGATTAAAAAGTATAAATGGATAGGATGGGTTGGATTATTAGCAATATTATTTGTTGCAATAGAGCTAATATATACAGACGTAAAACTATTTTTATAAATGTATTTAAAAAAAATTAATTTAAAAAATAAAGTTGCTTTGGTTACTGGTGCGGGAAAAGGTATTGGTAGAGCATGCTCTATCGCTCTTGCAGAAGCTGGTGCAACAATAATTGGAATAAGTAGAACTGCTTCTGATCTTGATAAACTTCAAAAAGACATAAAAAAAGTTAAAGGAAAATTAGTTAAAATTACTTGCGATATAATGGATTATAATGATCTTTCTTCTAAATTAAAAAAAATTAAGAAAGTAGATATACTTGTAAATAACGCTGGTACAAATATTCCCGAGCCTTTCGAGAAAATAAAACAAACAAGTATGAATTATCTTGTAGATTTAAATATGAAAGCAGCATTCAATGTTGCTCAATTAGTAGTCCTAAAAATGTTAAAAAATAAAAAAAAAGGTGGGTCTATAATTAATATGTCTTCACAATTAGGGCATGTCGGTATGTCAGGTAGAAATGTTTATAACATGACAAAATTTGGAATTGAGGGATTAACTAAAGGAATGGGAGTTGAACTTGCAACAAAAAATATTAGAGTAAACACTGTTGCACCTACATTTGTTGAAACACCAATGGTTAAAAAATTCTTTAAAAATAAAAAATTTAAACAGCTTGCTTTAAGCAATATACCCATGGGAAAAGTTGCAACAGAGTCTGATGTAGCTACAGCAGTATGTTTTTTAGCTTCAGATGCAGCGAGTATGATAACTGGAACATCAATTGTAATCGATGGGGGCTGGACAGCAAAATAATGAAAAAATTGTTGCTTATTTTAGCAATTATATTTTCTACACACTCTCATGCTTTAGAGTTTCAAGGTAAATTTTTACAAGGACATTTTATTTTAGGTAAAGCGGAAGCTGGATCAAAGGTATTTGTAGATAAAATACAAGTTAAAGTATCTGAGGATGGATATTTTGTATTCGGTATTGATAGAGATCGAAAATTCGATGTAGCCATTACTGAAATAAATAATGGTAAAAAAAATAAAATTATAAAAAAAGTTTTTAAGAGAAAATATAATATTCAGAGAATTGATGGTCTGCCTGAAAATAAAGTTACACCACCAGAGTCTGTTTACAAAAGGATTAAAGAAGAAAATGGAAGAATTGGAAAAGCAAGAGCGATCAATTCAGATTTAACTTTCTTTACTGAACAATTTATTATGCCAGTTAAAGGAATAATTAGTGGAGTTTACGGTAGCCAAAGAATTCTTAATGGTAAACCAAAATGGCCTCACTATGGAATTGATATTGCAGCTAAACAGGGAACCGAAATAAAATCATCTGGAACAGGAGTAGTCACAATGGCGGAAGATGATCTTTATTATACAGGTGGTACTGTAATAATGGACCATGGACATGGAATTTCAACGATATATTCGCATCTAGAAAATGTAATGGTTAAAGTTGGTGATGAAGTTAAACAAGGAGAAATTATTGGAACTGTTGGATCTACTGGTAGATCAACGGGTCCTCATTTAGATTTTAGGATAAATTGGTTTCAAACTAGACTTGATCCTATGAGTATTCTTCAATAAATTCTGGCTATGAAAAATGAAATAAATCGTATCGCTGGCAGACTAGTAAAAGCTTACAACACAAATACAGTCATTAATCCTATCCCAGTAAAATATTGTAAAAATATTAATTTAGCTAACAAACTTAGAAAATTGTGCGAAGACCAAATAAAAGACGAAACAATTGGAATAAAGGCTGGTGGAACTGGAATTCAAGCTTTAAAAAAATTAAAAGAAAAAGAACCTTTTACAGCAAAAGTATTTAAAAAAAGATTGGTCAAATCTGGTCAAAAGGTAAAAATAAACCAACACACTAAAGGTATAGAGGTTGAAGTTTATTTTTTTATTAAGAAATCTTTCTTTGATTTCAAAGGAAAGGTTACAAAATCAAATGTCACCAAATTTATTAAATTTATGGGACCTTGTTTTGAAATTGTTGGATTTAGACAAAGAAATAAGAAATTTACGTATTTAGGAGATATATGTGGAGATTTTGGATTTAATATTAAATTTGTTGTTGGAAAAAAAACAAAATTCAAAAAATTAAACTTAAATAATTTAAAAACTTCATTAGTTAGCAAAAAGAATGGGGTAAAAGTAAATGGTAATACAAACATTGTTTATATTAACCCATTAAATTCTTTAAGATTTGTTTTAAATAAAGTTAAGAAAGAAAAGATTAACTTAAATAAAGATTTTTATGTTTTCACAGGCTCAACTGTGGGAGTAGTTCCATTTAAAGGAAAAGGATTATACAAAGGAACAGTTGATAAAATTGGTTCCGTTAGTGTTAACATTCGTTAATGGGTCTTCATTTTAGTAAAGAAGAACTCTCAAATAGAAAAGCAAAAACGCTTAATTCTATGAAAAATGAAGGTGTAGATGCTCTTATTATGTTTAGACAAGAGTCTATGTATTGGCTTACTGGTTACGACACTTTCGGATATGTATTTTTCCAAGCATTAGTTTTAGATCAAAAAGGTAATGTAATATTATTAACTAGAGCCCCTGATCTAAGGCAAGCTCAAAACACATCCAATATTAGTGATATAAGAATTTGGGTTGATAAAGATGGTGCTAATCCTGCTGATGATCTTAAAATAATTTTAGATGAGTTAAATTTAAAAGGAAAAAAAATTGGTGTTGAATATGAAGCATACGGTCTAACAGGAAGAAATGCATTAAGACTTAATACAGTTTTGCAAAACTATTGCTCAATTGAAGATAAGTCAGAATTAATTACAAAACTAAGGGTAATAAAATCTGATGAAGAAGTTAATTATGTAAAAAAAGCAGCAAATTTGGCTGACAAAGCTTTAGATGAAGTTTGGAAGCATGCAAAAGCAGGAGTGAGTGAGTCTAAAATTTTAGCCGAAATGAACAGAGTTATATTTGAAGGAGGTGGGGATTATCCCGCAAATGAATTTATTATAGGGTCTGGTAAGAATGCCCTACTCTGTCGTTATCAAGCAGAAAAACAAATACTTAATAATCAAGATCAGTTAACCATTGAATGGGCTGGAACTTATAGGCACTATCATTCAGCGATGTTTAGAACAATACCCATTGGAAAAGCAGATCCAAAACATCATAAAATGCATGAAGCATGTGTTGAAGCTCTTACAAATTGTGAAAATAAATTAAAGCCTGGAAATAAAATTGGAGAAGTTTTTGATGTTCATGCAAAAACTTTTGATGATCATGGGTTTAAAAATTCAAGAATGAATGCATGTGGATATTCTTTAGGAGCAACTTTTTCTCCAAACTGGATGGATTGGCCAATGTTATACACAGGAAATCCATATGAAATCCAACCAGGAAATATATTTTTTATGCATATGATATTGATGGACTCTGAAAATCAACTAGCAATGAATTTAGGCGAAACATATCTTGTTACTGAAAAAGGTAATGAAAGATTAGGTAATCAAAAATTAGATCTTATAATTCTTTAGTGCAACCAAAGAAAGAAATATATTTTTCATTATCTTTCATCTAATATTTCATTAATCAAAACTTCATTGTTATTTCCAGACCATTGACCTGTATTACCATCAAATTTTGTTACAATTTGAATTTTATTTCCGCCAGCATTAACAATTCTAGTCTGCCCTAATACAGGGCTATTTCCTGTTAAAGCTTTTAACGAACCATTATTATCAGGATTATTAAATGGATTCATAAATCCATCACCATTAAAATGATTAACAAACCTATCACCAAGTGTAATTGTATTTATTGAAGATTTATTGCAAGATACAGAAATTGCTGCTCCAGATGAATTTTTCAATGTTAAACTGGTTTCGCCTAATGTACACTTCATTAATTCAGATTGAAGAAATTTAACTATAGTTCTGTGTTGAGACTTTGTGGCTGCTTTCTTTGCTCCACTAGTATAACCGCTGTAAGCAACAACACCTACTGCAGCTAAAATACCAATTATTGCTACAACAACTAAGAGTTCTATTAGTGTAAAGCCTTTTTGTTTCATAAATTTAACTTATTATATTTTTTTAAATAAGTCTTGTGCACTTAGCCAACCATTTTCTAGTCTTGGTCCTCCAAAATAATCACCACATAAACCTAATTTTAAAGACTTATTCCATAAAGATAATTGTTTAAGTGGCTTTGAATTGGATGAATACATCCAGCCATGAATTCTTGAGTGATAAATTTTTTTAATTTTTAACTTTGTTAATTTCTCAAATTTTTTAACAAGCTGGTTGGTATAGTATTTTCTTTTATTTCTATAATCTTTAGTGAATTTATTGCCATATTTGTATGTGCTTTGAAGTGTCCATAAATCATACTTATAGTTAAATCTTTTCTTACTATTTTCGTATGCTGCCCAACCAAGCATATCATCATTAAAAAAATAACTACTATTTGATTGTTTAAGCTTATTAGTGACAATCATGACTGTTAAATTAGCATCCATTTTAACTTTTTGATTTAAATAGGATTTGTTTAAATATTTTTGTCCTAATTTCTTACTTTGTGGAAATGGGCAAGTCAAAATAAGATTTTTACATTTTTGTTTTACATCATTTTTAAATGTTAATTCCCAATGTTCATTTAATTTATTTATATTTATTAGCTCGTGTTCAAAATTACATTTAATTTTCTTTAATAAATGTTTGCTAATAGAGTTATTTCCTTTTGTTCCAATTATTTTTAAATGATTTTTAATTTCTTTGACTGTTTTATGCAGAAATAAATGATTTCCTCCCCACTTTTTTAAAACTCTTTTTTTAATAAGTTGATTAGTAAAAGTTTTAAATTTTGTAGATTTCGGAGAGATATATTGAAGCCCATGGTCGAAACCAACTTTATCTTTATATTTTTTAAAAGAGCTTCTACCACCAAAGCCCCTTGCTTTATCATAAACTGCAACAGAATATTTTTTATTTAATAAGTTAGCGATTGTTGATCCAGAAATCCCTGATCCTATGATACAAAAATCAAGCATGATTTGTAACTTGATTAATTAACAAAGATACTCAAGTGCCTTAAGTATTCCACCTTTTTTATAAGGTATTTTAGATTTCATTAGACCCATTTCAACACCTGCCAATGTTCCAGCTAACATTAGTTCATTAAAATCACCCAAGTGGCCAATTCTAAAAATTTTACCAGCAACTTTTGCAAGTCCTGTACCTAATGACATGTTGTAATGATCTAAAATAGTTTTTCTTAAAAAATCAGCATCATGACCATCTGGAACCATTACAGCTGTTAATGAGTCTGAGTATTCTTCTGGATTTTTACAAAGTATTTCTAATCCCCACGAATTGACAGCAACTCTTGTAGCTTCTGCAAATCTTTTGTGTCTTTTAAAAACATTATCTAAACCTTCTTCTGTAAGCATATTGATTGCTTCATCCAAACCATAAAATAAATTTGTGGCTGGTGTATAAGGAAAGTAACCTTTTTTATTGTTTTCTAACATCGGTCCCCAATCCCAGTAAGATTTTGGTAATTCAGATGTTTTATACGCTTCTAAAGCTTTAGAACTTATTGCATTAAAAGAAAGCCCTGGTGGTAATAGTAATCCTTTTTGGGAACCACCAACAGTGACATCAACTTTCCACTCTTCATGTCTATAATCAATAGAGCCTAATGAAGATATTGTATCAACAAATAATAAAGCTGGATGTTCCGCATTATCCATAGCTTTTCTAATTTCTCCAATTCTACTTGTAACACCTGTAGAAGTTTCATTATGTACAGCGCAAACTGCTTTAATTTTTTTATCTTTGTCTTCTTTTAATTTGTGTTCAACAATGTTTGGATCAACACCTGTTCTCCAATCACCTTCAACAAAGTCAACTTCAATTTTAAATTTTTGAGCAATATCCCACCAAAGAGTTGAGAAATGTCCAGTTTCAAACATCAAGATTTTATCACCAGCACTTAAAGTGTTCACAAGTGCAGCTTCCCAAGCACCCGTTCCTGAAGCTGGAAAAATTATTACAGGTTCTGAAGTTTTGAAAATTAATTTTATTCGATCTAAAACTCTCAATCCTAATTCGGCAAAGTCTGGTCCTCTATGATCTATAGTTGGATAATCCATAGCTCTTAGAACCCTATCTGGAACATTTGTTGGTCCTGGAATTTGTAAAAAATGTCGACCAGGTCTTATATTATTTGAAATTGCCATACCGCTGTATATGCTAAAGAAATTATATAAGCAAATTTATAATGTATGACAAATAGTAGTAATTTAATTGATAGCTTAGAAGTTTACGTACTTAATAATCCAGATGAAGTAAAGCCACATTGGGTTAGTCACTTCATTGTACCAACAGCTAATGAACTCTTAATTAAAATTAAAACTAAAGATGGTCATTCAGGATTTGGGTTAGCAACAAGCTACACTGATATTGCTCCAATCGTCAAACCATTTTCAAATGGCTTACAAGATTTAATAATTGGAGAAGATCCATTTTGCCCTGAAAAAATTTATGAAAAAATTTTCAAATTAACTGATACTCGAACCAGTAGCGAAAAAGTTTGGAGCAGAGAAGCATTAATCAGAATTTCAGCAGCTTTAGATATTGCTTGTTGGGATTTGATAGGAAAAGCTTCAAACATCCCATTGTACAAATTATTTGGAGGATACAGAAATAAAATTCCTGTTTATGTTACATGTGCTTACTACAGAGACGGTAAAGATGAAAAAGAACTAAGAGATGAAATTAAAAAATTAGTAAATATTGGTCATCAAAGTTTTAAAGTTAAAGTTGGGGGACTTAGTATCAAAGAAGATTCTAAGAGATTAGAGATTATTAGAGATGAAATTGGAGATCAAAAAGGTTTAATGATTGATGTCAATAGAGCATGGGATCTAAAAACTGCAATTGAAGGTGTAAAAGAATTTGAGAGATTTAATCCTACATGGATTGAAGAACCAGTTAGATGGGAAGATGATAGAAGGACTTTAAAACTTTTATCAAAGAAAACCAAAATTCCATTATCAGGTGGTGAAAGTGAAATAACTATTTATGGATGTAGGTCCATGATTGAAGAAGAGGCAATACAAATTTTACAATTTGATTGCACAATGTTTGGAGGTTTTACTAATGGAAAAAAACTTTCTGCATTATGTGAATTAAATCATATAGATGTAGCTCCACATCATGATTGTTATATTCATGCACCATTAGTAGCATCAACTCCAGCTGGGAGAACAGTTGAGTCATTTGATGATGAAAGAGATCCTCTTCAAGCTCAATTATTTGAAAATCCACATAAAATGAGTGATGGATGGATACATTTAAATGAAAAACCTGGTTTAGGTTTAGAGATTTCAGAGGCCGCGTTAAAAAAGTTCGGCAAACTGGTTTACAAAAATAAATAAACCTTTAATTAAGTTTTATGCGGTTTAATTCAGATCAGATACAAAAAATTGGTAAAGAAATTAGTAGTAAAGTTGATGGAAAAACTTTATTCGATGAATTCTCACGTGGAAGATACAGTACCGATGCTTCTGTTTACCAAATTAAACCTCTTGGTGTAGTTCTTCCAAAGGATACAAATGATGTTTTAAATTTAATGGAATATTCACAAAAGAATTATGTACCTCTATTAGCTAGAGGAGGTGGAAGTTCTCAATGTGGCCAGACTGTTGGAGAGAGTGTTGTACTCGATTACAGCAAACATCAAAATAAAATTTTAGAACTTAATGTTGAAGAAAAATATGTATGGGTTCAACCAGGTGTCGTATTAGATCATCTAAATGCTTATTTGAAGCCTCATGGACTTTGGTTTCCAGTAGACGTCTCAACAAGTAGTAGAGCTACAATTGGAGGAATGTCAGCTAACAATTCCTGCGGATCAAGATCTTTATATTATGGCAACATGGTTCATAACGTATTAGCTATTGAAGCAATATTGGATGATGGCTCTATATTTAATTTTGATCAAATAAATAAGAATTATTTAGCTACAAAGAACAATCAAGATAGACTCTATAAAATCATAGATAAATTCATAGATGTGAGACAACAGGTTGGAGGCGAAATTGATGCTAATTGGCCAACAACACAAAGAAGAGTTGGAGGATATAACATTGATTTAATTGATCCTGAAGGCTTCAACTCATCAAATCTTCTTGTTGGTTCTGAAGGAACATTATCTTTATTTAATAAAATAAAATTAAAATTATCTGAAATACCAAAGAATAAAATTTTGGGTGTCTGCTACTTTGATAATTTCCATCAAGCAATGGAGTTATCAAAAGAAATTGTAAAATTAAAACCAACTTGCGTTGAGTTGATGGACCAAAATTTATTAAATTTAGCGAAAGAAATCCCAATGTATGCTGGTGGTATAAAAAAATACATCAAAGGAAATCCTGAAGCTGTGTTGATGGTAGAATTTATTGATACCGAGAAAAGTGTATATGAAAAGAAAATAAAGGATCTAGAATATTTAGTTTTAAATCAAAACAAAAAAAATCAGTTTTCATATTATTCAGATCTATCTGAGCAGAAAGAAGTTTTTGAAATAAGAAAAGCAGGATTGAATATTTTGATGTCAATGAAAGGTGATAAAAAACCAGTTGCCTTCATTGAAGATTGTGCAGTTTCACTAGAACACTTAGCTGACTACACAGCAAGATTAAAAGAAATATTTAAAAAATATGGGACAAGTGGAATGTTTTATGCGCACGCATCTGTTGGAACGCTTCACGTAAGACCAGTTTTAAATATGAAATCAGACAAAGATATACAAAACATGAGATCTATATCTGAAGAAGCTTTTGAAATGGTTAAAGATTATAAAGGTTCTCATTCTGGTGAGCATGGTGATGGAATTGTTAGATCAGAATTTCATGAAATGATGTTTGGTAAAAAAATCACAAATGCTTTTGAAGAAATAAAAGATACATTCGATAGTAAAAACCTTTTAAATCCTGGCAAAATCGTTCGACCGTTTAAATCAAACGATAGATCTTTAATGAGATACAAATCAGGTTATCAAACAGAAAATATAGATACACATTACGATTGGTCTAATTGGGGTCAATTCTCTGATGCTGTTGAGATGTGTAATAACAATGGTGCTTGTAGAAAGTTAGACTCTGGTGTGATGTGTCCATCATACAGGGTAACTAAAGAAGAAAAAGATTTAGTCCGAGGTAGAGCAAATACTTTAAGATTAGCTTTATCTAATCAACTTCCAGAAGGTTCATTTGCATCAAAAGAAATGTATGAAACAATGGAGTTATGTGTGAGTTGTAAAGCTTGTCAAAGAGAATGTCCTATGTCGGTTGATATGGCTAAGATGAAATCTGAGTTTCTTTCTCATTACTATAAAAAATTTAGTATGCGAATTAAAGATAGAGTTATTTCAGATATGCCAAGACTTATTTGGTTATTAAAGATTATTGCTCCTATATTCAACAAGGTTAAAAACCTACCACTAGTCTCAACAATCATTGAAAAGTTTGGTTTTGCAACAGCAAGGTCTATGCCTGAAGTTCAAAACCAGAATGCATTAAGAGAAATTTACAACAGTCAGACAGTATCAGAAAATAAAGTAATTTTGTTTGCAGATACATTTAATATTAACTTTGAAAATGAAAATTTGGTTTATGCAATTAAAGTATTAAATAAATTTGGATATCAGGCAGTTATACCGAGTTTTGGTAAAGATAAATTAAAGAGACCCCTTTGTTGTGGTAGAACTTATATATCTTACGGTCAACTAGACAAAGCTTCAGAAGAGCTAAATAGATTTAATGATTACGTTATACAAAATAATTATGTTGATTTACCAGTTGTAGGTATTGAACCATCCTGTTTATTAACATTTAACGATGAGTATCAGACTTTAAAGAATGTAAATAATAGAGAACAAATTAAAAATAAATTTTATCTACTTGAGGAATTTATTTTAGAACAAATAAGAAATAACAATAATATTAAAGCTAATAAGTTCGATCAAAATGTATTAATCCATGGGCACTGTCATCAAAAATCACAGGATAGAATGAAAGGGCTAACTAATCTTTTATCAGAATTAAATATTAATAATAAAATGATAGATTCTAGTTGTTGTGGTATGGCTGGTTCATTTGGATATGACAGTAAGACTTATGATGTCTCCAAAAAAATGGCAAATCTTTCTTTGATACCTGCAATCAATAATAGTGGTGAAAAAGATTTTATAGTTGCAAATGGTACGAGCTGCAGACATCAAATATCTGATTTATCTGAGAAAAAAGGTAAGCACGTCTCAGAATTATTATTTAAAATTTTTGAAACTGTTAATTAAAGAATTACTTTTCTATTATAAAAATCTTCAATTTGGTCATCTTTGTAACCAAAGATTTGCATAACTTCTTTTGTATGTTCTCCTAAGTTTGGAGCACCTTTTGATTTTTCTGTTTTACTTTTTGAAAATTTAATTGGCATACCAATAGCTGTACTTTTACCAGCTTTTTTATTATCTACTTCTATAACCATATCTCTTTCAATTGTTTGAGGATCTTTAAACATTTCTGTTATAGAGTTAATAGGTCCGCATGGTAATCTATTATCATCAAAGATTTTTAACCATTCACTAGAAGTTTTTTTTATTAGTTCTTCGTTAAGAATATCAACTAATTCTTTTAAATTTTGTTTTCGATTTAAATTTGATGTAAATTTTTCATTTTCTTGCAAGTCTTCACGACCAATTGCTTTAAGTAACATCAACCAAGTGTTTTGATTTGAAGCACCTACAGTAATCCATTTATCTTTTGTTTTAAATGCTTGATAAGGAGCTGTTAAAGGATGTGCTGAACCTAAAGGTCCAGGCGACTCTCCAGTTGCACCTGCAATAGCAGACTGCCAGTAAGTATGAACAATACCAGCTTCATATAAAGAAGTATCAACTTTTTGTCCTTCACCTGTTTTTTCTCTGTGAACTAATGCTGCTAAAATTCCACTAGCCGCAAGTAAACCAGCTGTTATATCAGTAATAGGTGCTCCTACTTTCATTGGTGGTTTATCTTTGCTTTCGCCAGTAATACTCATTAATCCACTCATTCCTTGCGCGACTAGATCAAATCCTCCTTTATCTGCATAAGGACCAGTTCTACCGTATCCAGATATTTCACATAAAATGATTTTAGGATTAATTTCTGACATAACATCATATCCGACTCCTAATTTTTCTAATGTCCCTTTTCTAAAATTCTCCAAAACCACATCAGAATTTTTTACCATCGTTTTAAATATCTCAATTCCATCTTTGTCTTTTAAATTTAATGCAATACCTTTCTTATTTCTATTCATCATCATAAAGGCTGCAGACTCTCCATTAATTTCT
>CABZGR010000019.1 GCA_902525295.1 uncultured Pelagibacteraceae bacterium
CAAGAAAAAAAAAAATTAGATATGACTTTTCCTGAAAGTAATATCATTAAAAAAGAAAAAGTTTTATCGGATTTAAATAATTTCCAAAAAGAAGATTATGTAGCTTGGATAGGTCATGCAACATTTTTATTAAAATTAGGGGGAATAACAATAATAACAGATCCAGTTTTTTCAAAAAATGCAGGACCTTTATTTTTTGGGCCAAAGAGATTTACTGAACCAGCATTAAAACTTAATGAGATACCAAGAACAGATATTTTTCTACTAACTCACAATCACTACGATCATCAAGATATGAAAACAATAATGAGATTTCCTTATAAAGAATCTAAAGTCCTGGTACCTTTAGGACTAAAAAAATATTTTAAAATTAATAGATTTAAAGATGTAAATGAAATGGATTGGTATGATCAAATAAGAATAAATCAGAATTTAAATATTACTTTTTTGCCATCAGTACACTGGTCAAAAAGGAGTTTAACGGATACTAACAAAACTTTATGGGGTAGCTATTTGATTGAATACAAAGGAAAAAAAATATTATTTTCATGTGATACTGGTGTTGGAAAAATATATAAAGAATTGGGAGATAAGTATGGTCCAATTGATTTAACATTTATTAACATTGGCGCATATAATTTTTATCCTATGGCTTCAATTAAAGATTCTTCTGCTTACCACACTAACCCTGAAGAAGCCCTTGGACTTGCTAAAGATTTAAAAAGTAAAAAAGTAATCGGAATGCATTGGGGAACTTTTGTCTTATCACTTGAACCAATATTAGAGCCTCCTTTAAGGTTTAAGCAAAATGCAGAAAAATTTGGATTTAAAAAAGATGATGCAATTATTTTTAAAATTGGTGAATTTAAATTATTTAAAGAGCTTTTTGATATTAACTAGAATTTTCCATCAACCACAATCCATCTTGATTTAAAAAATATAGTTTACCATTTATAGGATGAATTTGTATGTCTCTGATTCTTCCAATTTTATCTTTAAATATTATTTCCTCTTTTACGTTTGATAAATCATTAAACTCTAATTTTCTTAAAGACTTATCTTTAAGAGAAGTAATTAATGCATTACCATTCCATTCTTTAAATTCATTACCTTTATAAATTGTGATTGCACTTGTGGCTATAGATGGAACCCAATATTGAATGGCTTTTGTAAAGCCAGGTTTCCATTTTGGCCCTATTGGTATACCTGAATAATTTGTGCCACCCCATCCAAGAATTTTCCAACCATAATTTTCACCTTTCTTTGCTTCACCAAACCAATCGCCTCCTTTTGCACCATGATTGCTCATATAAATTTTTCCATCAAAAGGTGATAAAGCTAAACCTTGAGGATTTCTTACACCAATTTGATATATTTCAGGTAGCCAGTCTGATTTCCCCTCAAAACGAGGATTGTCTTTTGGAATGCCACCATCTAGATAAATTCTAATTATACTTCCTGGATGTTTATTTCCATCTTGAGCAATCATTCCCCCGCCTCTTTCACCTGCAGAAGCAAATAAATAATTGTCTTTAATTACCAGTCTTGAACCAAAATGATATGGCGAGTCAATTGGTGGATTGGCTTGAAAAATATTTTTAAAATTTAATTTGTTTTTATTAAATTTTGCACGTGCAATTGAAGTACTAGTCTTCCAATTATTTCTATTTTCTGTGTATGAGATGTAAATATAATCTTCATGATACAGAATATCCAATAATCCTCCCTGTCCATATTCTACAAAATTTAAGTTATGACCAATTTCACCCATCTCTCTTGTTGAAATATTAACAAGTTTTATTTTGCCACCTTTCTCGGTAACAATCATTTCATTATCATTAACGAACGACGAACCCCAAGGTGCTTCTAATTCAATAATTTTATTAAAATTAAAATTTTTACTAAATGAATTAGTTGAGAATAATATTAATGATAAAAGAAATAATAATTTCTTCACTCTATGAAAGTTTTGATCTACCACCATCGACAGCAATAATTTGTCCTGTAACCCAAGAACTGTCTTCGGTTATTAGAAATTTTGCAAGCGAAGCTGAATCTTTACCTTCTCCAAGTCTTTTTAATGGATGGGCTTTTGCTATACCATCAGCTAAAACTTTATTTTTAAGCATTGGCTCTGCAATTTTTGAATTAGTTAAACTTGGAGCAATGCAATTTACTCTTATATTAGGAGCAAATTCTGCTGCTAAAGAAACAGTTAATCCTTCAACAGCTGCTTTAGTTGAAGCTATAATTGCATGATTTGTAAAACCTCTTTGAGCAGCTACAGTTGAAAACAAGACAATTGATCCTTTATTTTTTTTTAAACTTTCTTGATAACCTTTAATTAAATCTACTGCAGAATATAAATTTAGTTTCATACATTTTGTAAAATCTTGTTCTGAAACCATTCTCAAAGGCTTTAAATCAATTGAACCAACACAATAAGCTATACCTTTGATATCATCTATTTCGGATTTAATTTTTTCAACAAAACCATTTTCCAAAACATCAGAGACTGTAAATTTACAGTTTAGTTTTTCAGACAAAGATTTTGTTCTTTCTTCATCCCTACCAACTAAATGTACTTCTTTGCCGGCTGCATATAACTGTTCGGCTAAATTAGATCCGATAGATCCTGTCGCACCTACTACTAAATATTTTTCTGACATAAATTTTTAAAGGGTTATATATAGTTAATGAAATTATTTTTTCTACTTGGAAATCAGCTTTTCTCAGAGAAATATCTAGAAAAGTACAGAAAAGACCACTTTTTCTTTATGGCTGAAGATTATCAGCTCTGTACGTACGAAAAGCATCATAAACAAAAGATATTATTGTTCTTATCTTGCATGCGATCTCACGCAGATAGACTAAAAAAAAATAAATTTAAATTAGAATATTCTTCGATCGAGGATAAATCTTTCAAGCTGGATTACACAGAAAAATTAAAAAAAATAATTAAAGCAAAAAAAATTAAAGAAATTTCAAGTTTCGAAATTGAGGATAAGTTTTTTGAAAATAAAATTACCAATTTTTTAAAAAAGGAAAAAATTAAATGGAATATTATTCAAACACCAATGTTTTTAAATTCTAGAGAAAAATTTAAAAACTATTTATCAAAATCAAAAAAACCTTTTATGGCAGTTTTTTATAAAGATACTAGAAGAGATTTGGATATACTCATGAAAAAAGATGGTAATCCAGAAGGAGGCAAATGGAGTTTTGACGAAGAAAATCGAAATAAACTTCCAAAAAATATATCTATACCCAAATTTCCTAAAATTACTGAGACTGTTCATACGAAAAAACTAAAAATTTTAATTGATAAAAATTTTAAAAGTCACCCAGGTAATACGAAAGATTTTTGGTTTGCTACGGAATATGATGATGTAATTAAATTATTAAATTTTTTTATTAAAGAGAAATCAAATTTATTTGGGGATTATGAAGATGCAGTTGATCAGAAAGACAATATATTATTTCATAGTGCTTTAAGTCCTTACATCAATTTAGGTCTTATCACTCCAGAATTTATAATTAAAAAAGTTTTAGATTTTCACAACAAAAATAAAATAAGATTGAATTCCTTAGAAGGTTATATTCGTCAAGTAATCGGATGGAGAGAATTTATGAGGGGAATATATCAAAGCTATTCAAAAGAAATGGAAACTAGAAATTTTTTTAAACAAAATAGAAAAATGAAAAACTCATGGTACGAAGGAACAACAGGATTACCACCTTTAGATTATGCTATTAAAAATGCAGTGAATTATGGTTGGTCACATCATATTGAAAGGTTAATGATCTTATCAAACATAATGAATTTATGTGAAGTTAAGCCAACGTATGTTTACAAATGGTTTATGGAAATGTTTGTGGATTCCTCAGACTGGGTAATGGTCCCGAATGTTTATGGAATGGGGCTTTTCAGTGATGGAGGAATATTTGCAACAAAACCATATATTTGCGGCTCCGCTTATTTCATGAAAATGATGGATTTTAAAAAAGGAGAATGGTGCAATACCATGGATGGTCTTTATTGGAGATTCATTAATAGAAATAGAGCCTTCTTTTTAAAAAATCCTAGACTTTCTATGATGGTTAGAATTTTCGATAAAATGAAACCTGATAGAAAAAAATTAATTTTAGCTGAGGCAGAAAAATTTATTAAACAAAATACTGCATAGTGAGAAAAGAAAATTTACCCACAAAAATTTGCCCTGTATGTAAGAGACCTTTTACTTGGAGAAAAAAATGGAAATTAAATTGGGATAAAGTGAAATATTGTTCTAAGAAATGTTCAAAAAATAACTAATTAACAACAAGAGCAGCTTTTCTTTTTCTCTGGTTTTTTTGCTTCAATCACTTCTTCTTTAGGGGCTGATTGTTCAAGAATTTTTGCTGCTTCAGCTTCTTTCTCTTTTAATATTTTATTTTCAATGTATGCGTAAAGAGAGTTGAAACCTAATTTTGAAGCTTTTTTTTCTTCATAATTCCTTCTGCCTTTAAGATTTTCAATAATTTCAAGAACTTGCGGATTATTCATATTATTGTTATCTCATAATTTTGATAATTTACAATAGTTCTTTAAAAAAATTCTTTAATTATAGTTGGTATGTACTTTTTGAAATTAAAAAAACCTTTATTGCAATATTTCCAAGAACTTCGGTCTAAATTACGATAAAGAAATTTTATATTATTTATTCCTTGAGAAGTTAAAAAATCTAAGTTTTCTCCAACACAAGGATAAAAAAAATAACTATTCTCAATTGTTTTAAGGTTACCAATATCAATAATTTCACAATCCAAAGATTTTTCATCCAACCTTCTTTTTTGATCCTGAATTAAATTAGTCTTAAATTTCATTGTTTTTTCACTAAGTTTAATATTTCTACTGTCGTTATTATTATTTACTAAATAAATCTTTTTAAATTTATGGTCTTTGAAATCAGTCAACTCAAAAGAAAGATTATTATCAAAAATAATTAAATTTTGCTCATCCAAACTTACTGGATTACTAAAATCTTTTAAGACAGCCTTGTATATTTTCTCGCTAACTTTAGGTGGTGCATTTTCATTTAAATTAATGTTATTAAATCTGTTATTAGTAAATTTTTTTATATTCCATTCACTTGCCAAATAATGCTTACCTTGTGTTTGTATCCCAGCAACCCATCTCCATCCCAATGTATTAGATGCTGCATCCCCATCATAGAGATGCTTCATAAAAAATTCAGCTCCTAATTGCCAAGGTAAATTTAAAGTGAAAATCCAGATACTGGCAAACCACATTCTTGTATGATTATGAAGGTAATTAAATTCTTTTAATTCTTTAACCCATTCATTAAAACATTCTATATTTGTATTTCCATCAATGGCATTTAAATAATCTTTATTATCTTTGTATTTTTCTCTTATAATTTTTAATTCTATTAGGTAATCTGTCCATACATTAGGTCTTAATTCTAACCATCCTTTCCAATAAGTACGCCACAAAACCTCCTGAATAAATTTTTCATTTTTAGAAAATGAAAATTTTTTTAAGGCTTTATCTATAACTTCTAACTCATTTAATATTCCATGAGATATATATGGAGAAATACAGGATATATTTGATCTTTTATCTGGACCAAAATCAAAATTTCTCAATCTCGAATATTCAGAAAGATTATTTTCAACAAAATTATCTAGTTTATTAGTGGCTTGCGCCCTACTTGGTTCAAAATTCATGATATTTTATTTTAATTTTTTCTTGTGAAAATTAATAAATCTTTCAACATTTGATTTATTAAAAGTTTTATTTTCCTCAAATGAAACTTTTTTCATAGAATAAGCTGAACTTTTAGTTATTCTTGAATGAATAATAACATTCCCTTTAAATAACCTCAATTTAACTGATCCATTAACTTTACTTCTCTTAAGATCTACAATTCTTTGTAATTTAAATCTCTCTTTAGAAAACCAATATCCATTGTAAATCAGTTCCGCATATCTAGGCATAATTTTTTCTTTCTTATGCATTGTGTCTTTATCAAGTGTAACAGACTCTATAGCCCTATGAGCGTGCATTAATAAAGTTCCGCCTGGTGTTTCGTATACACCTCTTGATTTTATACCGATAAATCTATTTTCTACTAGGTCAACTCTTCCAACAGCATTTTTTCCAGCTATGTCGTTTAATTTTCCAAGCAATTCAGATGGAGATAATTTTTTCCCATTCACTGCAATCGGATCTCCACTTTTAAAGTCTATTTTTACAATTGAAGATTTATTAGGTGCTTTTTCTGGAGATACTGTTCTTTGAAAGATAAAGTCAGGTGCGGAGTTTTTTGGATTTTCTAACAACTTTCCTTCTGTTGATGTATGAAAAATATTATCGTCTACTGAAAAAGGTGGAGCTCCTTTCTTGTCTTTAGGTATTTCAATTTTATTTTTTTTTGCATAATTTATTAGATCTGATCTAGACTTCAGTTTCCAAATTCTCCAAGGCGCGATAATTTTTATTTTAGGACCAAAATAATGATAACCTAACTCAAATCTTACTTGATCATTTCCTTTTCCTGTTGATCCATGAGACACAGCATAGGCATTAAATTTTTTAGCAATTCTAATTTGATCTTTGGCTATTAAAGGTCTAGCAATTGAGGTTCCAAGCAAATAAACGCCCTCATATATTGCATGGCCCCTAATCATTGGATAAACATAATCTTTTACAAATATATCTTTTAGATCTTGAATAATAATATTTTTTACACCAAGTTTTTTTGCATTTCTGAAAATTTTATTTCTATCTATTTCTTGACCAATGTCTGCAGTATAACAAATTACTTCTGCATCATAATTTTCCTGTAACCATTTTAATATGATTGATGTGTCCAAACCGCCAGAATAGGCAAGAACTATCTTTTTCTTTGATTTCATTATTTAACTACAGCTTTTTTTAGCTGCGTTATATGCTTTAGTGAAGCCCATCAAAGAATAATGATCAATTGTTTGCGAACCAGATTTATTATATCCAGTAACCATTAATCTTGAGGCCTTTTTCATTCTGCTTACAACTTTTCTTTCAATTTTATTACTTGAAATCCATGCAAAATTATCTTGAGCTATATCAAATTTATATTTTGATTTACCAGAGCTAGCTGTAATTGAATTTTGACTATTGTATTCATAGCCTGAGGTTGTGCTTACTTCGTCTTTAATTTTTTCTGATGGTCTGAAAGTTACAAATAATCTTGCATCTCTATCATTTTTTTTAGGAGATTGAAGAACAGGTTTAGATTGAGCAAAACATACTTTACTATCTCCACTAGTAACAATAATTGCATCCCAGTCTTTAAATGTTCCTATTTTATTTAATTCTTCTGAATAAGAAGTTGATCCAAATAAGAGAATAAAAAAAATTATTTTAAAAATTATGGACATGGATTTGGATATTTTTTTTGAATTTCATTAATTTCATTAATTATTTCTTTATCAAGATCCACTTTTACACTTTCTATATTTGTTTTCAACTGCTCCATTGTTGTTGCACCAATAATAACGCTAGACATAAAATCCTGTATCTCACAAAATTTTATACACATTTGACTCATATCAATGTTGTATTTTTCACTAATATTAAAATACTCATCAACAGCTTCGTTAGTATTTGGTTTTCGATATCTTGTCCAAAAATCCCAATCTCTTTCCATCCGAGATCCTTTTGGAAATTGCTTATTTCTATATTTACCACTTAAAAAACCACTGGCTAAAGGAGAATAAGATAAACAGCCAATATTTTCTCTTATAGACACCTCAGCTAATCCAACTTCATATGACCTATTTAATAAACTATAGGGATTTTGTATGGACATCATTCTTGGCAAACTCTTTTCCTTTGAGAGTTTGAGATAATTCATAACACCCCAAGGAGTTTCATTAGATAAACCTACATGTCTAATTTTACCTTGCTCAATATACTTTTGTAATTCAACCAACACGTCTTCGAATTTATTCCATTCATTTTCTTTATGCACATAACCAAGTCTTCCAAAATTGTTTACATTTCTTTCTGGCCAATGAAGCTGATATAAATCTATATAATCAGTTTTAAGTCTTTTAAGACTGTTATGAAGTGCAGTTTCGAGATTCTTCCCTACAAAACTATTTTCACCATTTCTAATATAATCTCTTGCGGGACCACAAACTTTAGTTGCAAGTATCACATCTTTTCTTTTTTTTGTCTTTTCAAACCAATTTCCAATGATCGTCTCTGTATGACCAAAAGTTTCAGCTTTAGGAGGTACCGCATAAAGTTCTGCTGTATCCCAAAAATTAACCCCATTTTCTAGTGAGAAATCCATTTGTTCGAAGGCCTCTTCTTGGCTATTTTGTTCACCCCAAGTCATGGTGCCGAGACAAATTGTACTAATATCTATGTCAGTTGTTCCTAATTTTTTATAATTCATTAAATATTAAGTATTTGTTACCTATATTTTGACTGCTTGAAAAATTTTAAATTTATTACTATATATTTAATTATGGAATTCAATAGAGACAATATCTTAAATAGATCAACGACAGCAAAAAAAGCTGTTGTGATGGATGAAGGCCTTAGAGCCTACATGCTTAAAGTTTACAACTACATGGCAACTGGAGTTTTGCTAACGGGTATCATTGCATTGCTATCTTTTAAAATGTCAGTAGTTACAGATGCAAGTGGATCAATAGTTGCTTTAACTGAGTTCGGAAATGCAATTTATCTATCAGGATTGAAATGGGTGGTTATGTTAGCTCCTCTCGGAATTGTTTTTTATATGAGTTTTGGGATAAATAAAATGAGTTCTTCAAAAGCTCAAACTACTTTTTGGATTTTTGCAGCCTTGATGGGTTTATCACTATCATCAATTTTATTGGTTTACACAGGACTTAGTGTGACGAGAGTATTTTTTATATCTTCAGCAACATTTGGAGCTATGAGTATATATGGTTACACAACTAAAAGAGACCTCACAAAATTTGGATCATTCTTAATGATGGGTTTGATCGGTATTATAATCGCGTCTTTAGTAAATATTTTCTTAAAATCTTCAATGATGTACTTTGCTATTTCAATCATTGGAGTTCTTATATTTGTTGGATTAACTGCATACGATACACAAAAAATTAAGAATATGTACGTAGCATCAGATTCAGGTGAAGTAATTGGCAAGAAAGCTGTTATGGGAGCTTTAACATTATACTTAGATTTTATAAATTTATTTATAATGCTTTTAAGATTGTTCGGTCAAAGAAGATAATCAAAAACTATAGTTTTTTCCAATTTGTTTTTTTTAGAAGTATTTCTAAATCATAAGCATTATTTAAAATTTTACCATTTCTATCAGTTATTAAATATTTCAAATTCTTATTAGATGGTTTAAAATTTTTACAAATGTTGTAGATAGCTTTTTCTGCTGCATTTTTAAAAATACTAAAACTTACTCTTTTACTTGATATTGAGAGGCCATAGTCTTTCCAAGATCCTTCAGATACCATTTTAGCATATAGGTCTAATATAATTTTTAGTTCTTTTTTTTCAAAAAAATACCTTTGGTTTTGTTCTTTATTTGAATTATTTATTACTAATTTTAAATTACTCATTTAATTTGTGTTTATTAATCAACCCAACTTGTGATGCTGTAAAGATGAATGTAATTGGTAGCATTCCCCAAACTTTAAAGTTAACCCAAAATTCTTCTGTTTGAGTTCTCCAAACAATTTCATTTAATATAGCTAAAAAAATAAAAAAATAAGTCCATCTGTTATTCAAAATTTTCCAACCTTCATCAGACATTGGTAGTGTTTTTCCAAGTATTAATTTTAAAACTGGTTCACTGGTGAAGTATTTTCCAAAGAATAAAGCTAAGGCAAATAAAATATTTATAATAGTGGGTTTCATATAAATAAAAATTGGATTATCAAAATAAATTGTTAAACCTCCAAATAGAGTAATTAAAATTCCTCCTAACAAAGGAACCATCGGAACTTTTTTTTCCAGTATCCAAACCAATAGAACAGAAATTATTGTTGCGACAATTAGAGGTGGTATTGCAACTTTTAAATTTTTATCACTGTTATAATAAAAGAAGAAAAAAATAGCTAAAGGCCCAACGTCTGTAATGAATTTTAGAAGTGATTTATTCACTGCTACATATTAACAGATTAATAAAACATTTATATTTTTTTTATTGATTTTTTTCATCAAATATCCATATTTAATATCGTGAGTACTCAAAAAGCTAAATTTTCAATTGGAGACGTTGTAAAACATAGACACTTCGATTTTAGAGGTGTGATTTACGATGTTGACTTTGAATTTAATAACTCAGAGGAGTGGTATCAATCGATTCCAAAAAATGTGAGACCTAGAAAGGATCAGCCATTTTATCATTTACTAGCAGAGAATGACGAAATTACTTACGAGGCTTATGTGTCTGAGCAAAATTTATTATTTGATGACTCTGAAGAGCCTATAAAACACCCTCTAATTAATGAAATTTTTTCGGGTAAGCGTGGATCAAGCTACTTCAAGCCTTCAAATTAACTAATAGCCAATATTTAAACACAATTGTCCCAAATCTCTGTCATATCTGTTTGTTATAAAATATTTAATTCTGATCAAGAGTACTGTTTTTCCTCTATCTCCCTCTGTATTCTTGGTCAGAAAATTTTGAACAATTTTAATCTAAAATTTATGTGTTATAAAAAATTATGATTAATTATTTCAATCCAAATAATACTTTAAAGATAATTAATAAAATACAAAAGTTTGTATTTGCGCTATTTATAATTGTATTGTTGCTTGGATTAGTTGAAGCTTTAGTTCTTTCTCCTGAGGATTATAAGCAGAGTGACTCAGTTAGGATTATGTATGTCCATGTTCCATCAGCTTGGATATCACTCGGAATATTTTCATTTATTTCCATTCTTTCTTTTGGAGTTTTTGTTTTTAAAAATAAGAATTTCTCTTTAATAACAAAAAGTTTAGCACCTTCTGGTTTTGTTTTTAGCATAATAGCTTTAGTTACAGGATCAATTTGGGGAAAACCAACCTGGGGAACTTGGTGGGCTTGGGATGCAAGAATAACTTCAATGCTCTTACTTTCAATTTTTTATTTATTGTTCATTACTTCTTGGAAGATTACGACAGACACTAGTAAAGCAGAAAAAGTTAGCTCAATAATAGCAATTATTGGTCTTATAAATATTCCAGTTATAAAATTTTCAGTAGAATGGTGGAATACTTTACACCAACCTGCGTCAGTAAAAATTTTGGAAGAAACAACAATTCATTCTTCAATGTTGACACCATTAGCTATAATGACTGCGGCATTTGCTCTATTTTCACTTTTGATATTTTTAATGAAATATAATACAGAACTGTTAAAGATTAAAAATAAAGGCCTTAATAGATTATGATTAGTGAACTACTAAATATGAATGGATACGGTGTATACGTTTGGTCATCATTTATATTTACTCTATTTTCTTTTAGCTTCTTGTACGCGGTAGTAAAATTAAATTTAATTAAAGAGAAAAAGAAATTTGAGGAAAATTATAAATCACTAGATGAAAAGAAACTTGCATCAGTAGCTAAGCAAAAAACGTACAGAGAGATATTAGCAAACACTTCCACATCTAAAGTTTAACTAAAATTCACATGTACGGAAAAAAAGTTAAATTTAGAGCTCTTTTTATTTTTTTAATTTTAATTTCATTAGTTCTTACAATTTTTTTGGTGGTTAAATCTCTTGAGGAAAACGTAGTATATTTTAAGTCTCCAACAGACATTAAAAACCTTGATGAAATCAAAAATGCTCAAAAAATAAGAGTTGGTGGAATGGTGAAAAAAAATTCTATTAAAATAAACGATAAAGAAATTTTTTTTGTAATTACGGATTTCAAAAATGAATTATTAGTCAATTTTAATGGATCGGTACCTAATTTGTTTGAAGAGGGTAAGGGTGTAGTTGCTGAAGGTTTCTTAAAGGATAAAAGTTTTCTAAATGCTGACAAGATTTTAGCAAAACATGATGAAAATTATATGCCTCCTGAAGTCAGCGAAGCTATGAAAAATAATTAATTTGTATGTCTAATTATTTAGGAAATTATTCTTTATATATAGCTTTAATTGCATCTGTTTATTTAATTTTTAAGTCATACTTGGATGCAAATTTAGAAAATAAATATTTAGATAAAAACTTTATTTTAATTACTTCAATACAAACTTTAATGATTACAGTAAGTTTTTTTAGTCTAGTTGCAGCTTTTGTAATTTCAGATTTTAGTAATGAAACTGTTTTTAACAATTCTCATACTTTAAAACCTTTATTTTATAAAGTTTCAGGCACATGGGGAAATCATGAGGGAAGTTTATTATTGTGGTTATTAGTTCTTTCAATTTTTCTATTTATTTTTTTATTAAATTCAAGATCACAAGATACTAAATACAAACTTCTAACGATACTATTTCAACAAATTATTATTTCAGGTTTTCTAGTTTTTATTTTATTAACTTCCAACCCATTCAAAACGCTATATCCAATTCCTAGCGAGGGATTAGGTTTGAACCCTATTTTACAAGACCCTGCTTTAGCTATTCATCCTCCAATTTTATATTTAGGTTATGTCGGAACATCTATTATCTTTTCAGCTTCACTTGCCTCAATGATTAGCGGAAATATTGGAGATAAGTGGGCAAGGCATATTAAAAAATGGGTTTTGGTATCTTGGGTATTTTTAACAATTGGTATTTTGCTTGGATCTATATGGGCATATTATGAGCTGGGCTGGGGAGGTTTTTGGTTTTGGGATCCTGTAGAAAATGTTTCATTGATGCCATGGTTTTGCTTAACAGCACTCCTGCATACAGTAATTGTATTACAGAAAAGAAATTCATTTAAAGAGTGGACTATTATTTTGTCAATTACAACTTTTTCACTGAGTATAAGTGGTACTTTTCTTGTTAGGTCTGGAATTTTAAATTCAATTCATACTTTTGCAAACGATCCATCAAGAGGGCTATATATATTAAGTTTTCTATTTATCCTAATATTGATGTCTATATTAATTTTCTTTTTTAATCAGAATAAAATATCAAACACAGCAAAAGAGAATTTTATTTTAAGTAAAGAGACCGCAATATTAGTGAATAACTGGTTTATGATGTTTTTTTTATCTGTTGTTCTTGTTGGTACAATTTATCCAATTTTTCTTGAAGTTTTAAATGGTTCAAAAATTTCTGTTGGTCCACCTTTTTATCATAATCTTTTAATACCCTTCTTAATTCCTTTTTTAATATTCATGAGCTTTGGCCCAAGTTTGAAATGGATTAAAGATAAATTAAAAAAGTTTAACTATAATATTTTAATTATTTTTTTAGTTTCACTACTTATTTCATATGTCATTTTAACAAAAACCGAAAATTCATTTCTGTTGTCTATTCCTCTGATAGTTTTGAGCATCTATCTTTTATTAGTAACAATTAAAGATTTTTTTGTTAGCAAATCCTCGATTAGCCAAAAAATTTCACATTTTGGTTTTAGCTTATTAATTACAAGTATCTTATTGAATGGACTTTTTTCTAATGAATTCAATTCAAATATGAAAGTAGGAGATGAAAGAATATTCAACGACAAAGTTGTAAAATTAAAAGAAGTTAATGTTAAAGATGTAGACAATTATAAATCTCTTAAAGCTAGTTTTGAAGTTACGAATAAAAATTCCTCTTTTGCTTTATACCCGGAAGTTAGGATTTACCAGCAGCCTTTAACTATTACGAGTGAAGCAGATATTAAGACAACATTATTTTCAGATAATTTTTTAGTATTTAATATTTTAAAAGACGATGGCTATTATAACGTAAGATATCAATATAAACCCTTAATGATTTGGATATGGATCTCAACTATATTTATTGGTTTTGGTGGTTTATTAAGTGTTATTAGAAAAAATGAGCAAAAATATTAAATTTTTAGGATTACTACTAACATTAATAATAATTTTTATAATCTTGCTCAAGGGATTGAACGTATCGAAAGATTACTCTAACGAGAAACTAAAAAGTAAAATAGATTTTTCACTTAATGCAAAAAAACTATTTTCTGATGAAATAATTAATATTTCAGACTTATTTGATAAAAATAGTCCTTCTGTAGTAAATATTTGGGCATCTTGGTGTGCACCATGTAGAGAAGAGCATCAGTTTTTAATGAAATTAAAAGATATGAACATAAATATAATTGGAATTAATTATAAAGACAGTCCAAAAAATGCGAAAAATTTTTTAAGCTCACTTGGAAATCCTTATTCAGAAGTTATTACCGATAATGATGGAACAAAATCAATAGAATTCGGAGCTATTGGTGTTCCTGAAACTTTTATTATAAGTGGTAAAACAAATGAGATAATAAAAAAGTATATTGGTCCATTGACAAGCGAAAATTTAATAGAAATAAAAAATTTATTAGAAAAAAATGCTTAAAATTTTAAAATTAATATTGCTGCTATATTTTAGTTTTAATTTTTCCTATGCGAATGAAATAAATACCAAAGTAGATCAAATTACAAAAAACCTAAGGTGTTTGATATGTCAAGGTCAATCTGTTTACGACTCTCAGTCCGATTTTGCTGTTAGTATGAAGCTTGTTGTAAAAAATAAGATTGATGAAGGTAAAGAAGAAGAAGAAATATATGATTATTTAAAAAATAAATATGGGGAGTGGATTGTATATGAACCAGAATTAAACCAAAATACATTTTTACTCTGGTCAATACCTTTGATTTTGTTCGCTTTTGGTGGCCTTTTAATTATTAGAAAAGTATCTATAAAGTAACCAGGATTTTTAATATGAAGATTTTAATTAAAACTTTGATAATTTCATTTCTTACTGTTTCATTTTCTAACGCAGAAAATAAATGGAGTTTTTACACTGGCATGTTCGATTTCAGCGATGATGGTAAGAGAGCAAATCTATTTGGTGCCGAATATATAAATTTTAATGCTAGCAAAGATATTTTCTTAGGAAATGTTCAGCCTGTGACAGGTGCAATGATAACAGCTGATGATGCATTATATATTTATACAGGTTATCAATTAAATCAAAAATCTAATTCAACTACTTTCTCTCCTAGTTTTGCAATTGGATATTATGACGAAGGAGATGGCAAGGACTTAGGTCACGAAATTGAATTTAAGACACAAATACAGATATTATTTGATATCTCATCTAATTCTGAATTAGGTATTTCTTATAATCATATTTCTAATGCGAGTCTTGGAGATAAAAATCCTGGGGCAAATAGTTATATGTTTAATTTTACAAAAAAATTTTAACTTATGATATGAGATTAAAAGATTGTCATAACTTTTATGACTTTAGAAAATTGGCAAAACAAAAGCTTCCATCTCCAATATTTCATTATATTGATGGGGCTGCGGATGATGAAATAACTTATGCAAGAAATAGTAGTGCATTTAATGACGTTGACTTAGTTCCAAATGTCTTAAGAGGTGTTGAAAATGTGGATTTGTCGACAACTATTTTTGGAAAAAAATTAGATTTGCCTTTTTATTGTTCCCCAACAGCTTTGCAAAGGTTATTCCATTACGAAGGAGAAAGAGCGGTTGGAAAAGCTGCAAAGAAGTTTAATACGATGTTTGGTGTTTCGGCATTGGCTACAGTTAGTGTTGAGGAAATTTCATCTTTAATAGACACTCCAAAAATGTTTCAATTTTATTTCCATAAAGACAGAGGATTAAATGACTCTTGTTTAGAACGAGCAAAAGCAGCAAAATTTGACGTTATGGCTTTAACTGTTGATACGATAACAGGAGGAAATCGTGAAAGAGATTTAAGAACTGGATTTACATCACCCCCAAAATTAACACTTTCGAGTTTATTTAGTTTTGCCACAAAACCAATGTGGGGAATAAATTATTTAACCAAAGGAAAATTTGAATTACCACATCTTCAAGATTTCGTTAAAGAAGGCACTGACACAAATACTTCAATAGGTAATTATTTTTCTACTATGTTGGATCAATCTATGAACTGGGACGATGCTGAAAAATTGTGCTCTCAGTGGGGTGGCCATTTTGCGCTTAAGGGAGTAATGAGTGTTGAAGATGCTAAAAGAGCAGTTGATATCGGATGCACTGGTATAATGGTATCAAATCATGGAGGAAGACAACTTGATGGATCTAGATCACCATTTGATCAATTAGCTGAAATTGTTGATGCAGTTGGTGATAAGTTAGATGTTATTTGTGAAGGTGGATTTCAAAGAGGTACTCATATGTTAAAAGCTTTATCTATGGGTGCAAAAGCATGTGCTG
>CABZGR010000020.1 GCA_902525295.1 uncultured Pelagibacteraceae bacterium
GTATCAAATTTTGATGGAATAATTAGTCCATCATATTTTACATTTAAAAATATAGGAAAAAAAATAAATAATGATTATTTAAAATTTCTCCTTCAAAGCAGGTATATTAATTATGAATTTTTTAATAAAGCAAAAGGTATTGCGACACATGATGGAGCAGGTAGATGGAATATTAAATTTGAAGATTTGTTAAATACAAAATTTTCTATCCCAACTTTAGTCGAACAACAAAAAATTGTTTATGAAATTAATGACAAACTTTCAAAAATAAACTCAATTTTAAAACTCGTTACCTTAAAATTGAATAAATTAAATGATTATAAAAAAAGTTTTATAAATCATATAATTTCAAATGGTTTACCTAATAATGTTACTGAAAATAAAAAATTATGGAGTCAATATAAAGTTGCATCGATATTCATAATTAAATCATTCAAGGGTTATCCAGATGAAACACCTTTATCAGTTTTTAGAGAATATGGTGTTGTCAGAAGGAGTGATTATGAAAATAAGAATGCATTACCAGAAGATTTATCAGGATATAAATTAGTAGATATTGGAGATTTGGTAATAAATAAAATGAAAACTTGGTCGGGGTCTTTGGGAATTTCAAATTATAGAGGTATAGTAAGTCCCGCTTATTATGTATTAAAAATACTTAAAAAATGTGATTTACTTTTTTTAAATTATCTTTTGAGATCATCTTTATTTGTAGAGAAATATGACAAAATTTCCAGGGGAGTTAGACCTGGTCAATGGGATTTGGACATAGACGAGTTTAATAAAATAAAACTAAATATACCAACAATTAAAGATCAAAAATTAATTTCAGAATATATTAAACAAAAAATACTTGAATTAAATAAGATTGTTAATTTAGAAAAAACTAGACTTAAACTTTTAGTTAAAATGAGACAAAGTATAATTTTTAATCATGTGAATAATATAAATATCAATGCCCAATAGATCACCAACAGAACTTAAATTTGAAAATCATATAGAAAAATATTTAAATTCCGTTGAATACAAATCAATTGACCACAAAAATTATGATCGTCACTTATGTTTAATTAAAGATGAAGTTTTAGATTTTATTAAAAAAACTCAAAAAAAAAGTTGGAAAAAATTATTAGAAATTTATCAAGAGGATACTGAAAATAAAGTACTTAATCGTATATCCTCTGAGATTTCTAGAAGAGGCGTAATTGATGTGCTTCGTAATCAAGTTTCAGATAGAGGTGTTTACATAGATCTTTGTTATTTTGAACCTAAAAGTGATTTAAACCCCGATCATTTAAATTTATTTAAATCAAATCAATTTAGTCTGGTTCGGCAACTTCATTATTCTTCAAAAAATGAAAACTCAATTGATATGGGTTTATTTTTAAATGGAATTCCAATTGTCACTATGGAACTGAAAAATCAATTAACAGGTCAAAATTATAAACACTCAGAAAATCAATATCGTTTTGATCGCGATCCTAAAGAACCTCTTTTACAGTTTAAAAGAGTTCTTGTTCATTTCTGTATTGATAATAATCAAGTTTCAATGACTACAAATCTAAAGGGAGGAAAGACAAGATTTTTTCCTTATAACAAGGATATAGAAAATCCACCTGTCGATAACGATTACAGATCTTCTTACCTATGGAAAGAAGTATTAAATCCTAATTCACTTTTAGATATTATCGAAAACTTTGCACATGTTTCAAATGAAAAAGAATATTATTACAATGAAGAAAAACAATTAGTTGATTCAAAGAAATTTGATGTACAAATATTTCCTCGTTACCATCAACTTGAATTAATTAGAAATCTAAAAGTACAAGTTAGAAATGATGGTGAGGGCAATAATTATTTAATTCAACACACAACTGGATCAGGTAAGTCGTATTCTATTGGATGGTTATCCCATCTTCTAACTTCTCTATATAAATCAAAAGAGGATAATAGACGAATTTTTGACAGCATAATTGTCGTAACAGATAGAACAAATTTAGACGATCAATTAAGAGGAACTATTAAATCTTTATCAAAAGTAGATGGTGTAGTTTTTGGTGCAGAAAAAGGATCTAGAGAATTAAGAGAATTTCTTGAAAAAGGAAAAGATATTATAATTACAACAATACAAAAGTTTCCTTATATTTCTGAAGATATAGTTGCATTAGGTGATAAAAAATTCGCAGTTATAATTGATGAAGTTCACTCTAGTCAAAACGGGGAACTTTCGAAAGAATTAAAAAGAACTTTAACAAGAAATGAAGATGATGAGGAAGAGGATTTCACATTAGAATCTTTTCTAGAAGAACAAATTCAAACAAGAGGAAGACAAAAACATATTTCTTTCTTTGGTTTTACAGGAACACCTAAAGAAAAAACATTAGAAATTTTTGGAACAAAACAACCAGACAATAAATTTAAACCTTTTCATGTTTACTCAATGAGACAGTCTATATATGAGGGATACACTCTTGATGTTCTGCAAAATTACTCAACTTATAAAAGATATTTCAAAGTTAAAGAGGTAAAAGAAGATGCTATCGAGATAGACACAGCACAAGGGACTAAAGAGATTTTTAATTATGTAGACTCACATCAAATTACTATTGAGAATAAAGTAAAGATAATTCTTGATCATTTTTTCAAAAAATCTTCAAAAGAAATACAAGGCAAAAGCAGAGGAATGATTGTTGTAAAAACAAGAAAACTTTGTGTTCAATATTTTAAAGAAATAAATAGACAACTTGAAGAGAGAAAATCCAAATTTAAATGTCTAGTAGGTTTTTCTGGTGAGGTTAAGTTTAAAGGTGACCCTCAAAAGTATACTGAAAAAGGTTTAAATTTAACAATTGGTCATGATGGAGATGTTCCATTAGGTCTAAAAAATCCAAAATATAGATTACTTGTTGTTGCAAATAAATTTCAAACTGGATTTGATGAACCAATGCTTCAATCTATGTACATTGATAAATCGTTAAAAGATGTTCAGTGTGTTCAAACATTATCTCGTCTTAATCGAACAATGTCAGGTAAGTCATTTACTTTTGTATTAGATTTCGCCAACGACCCAGAGTCAGTTAGATTATCATTTCAAAAATTTTATCAAGAAGTTGGACTTGAAGAAGAAACAGATCCCAATAAACTTTATAATATTCAAACCTCAATTCATGAGTTCAAAATATTTTCAAGTGAACAAGTTGAAAAGTTTTGTTCAATATTTTTTGATAAAGATAGAGAAGAGGGCAACCTTCATCCTGCTTTAGATGAAGTTGTTGATAATTGGAATGCACTAGACGATGATGAGCAAAGAGAAGAGTTTAGACTGAAAGTTGCATCTTACATAAGATTATATAGTTACTTATCTCAAATAATTAATTTTTCAGATGTTGAACTAGAAAAACATTATATTTTTTATAGATACTTATCTAAAAAACTAAAACCAAAAACAAAAGAAAAAGTTAACATTGAACATTTAATTGATCTTGAGTCATTAAGAATACAAAAGTTGCATGATCATATCGATCCATTAGAAAAAGTAGATCATGACTATGAGGGAATTAAAACAGCAGTCGGTACTTATACTCCTCCTGTTAAAGACTTACTTTCAGAAATAATTGAAACAATTAACTCAAGATATGGAATAAATCTAACTGATGACGATAAAGTGAATATTGATACTGTAAGACAAAAGATATTTGAAGATGAGGAAATTGAAAAATATATGAATGGAGCAAATTCAGAACAAAATAAACAAGACTATTTCAAAAAACAATTTGATAATGTAATTTTGTCTCTTCTTAAAGATAGATTTGATTTCTATAAAAAACTTGATGAAAATTCAGGATTAAAAAATCTTATATTTGATAAGATTTACAAAGACTACAGAGAGAGTAAAAATAAGTAATTGTTACAGTTGCAAATGAGACTATAACATCTCTAAATCCTTCATCATTCCTTCATCATTCCTTCATCACTAATGATTTTCGTATAAATAAAAAAAAAGGGCAGTAAAAACTGCCCTTTTTGAATTTTTGTTTGAGATTAATGGGAATTACATTCCCATTCCACCCATACCGCCCATACCACCCATTCCTCCAGGAGGCATACCAGCTGCACCAGCGTCTTTTTCATCTGGTTTATCTGCTATCATAGCTTCAGTTGTTACTAATAATCCAGATATAGAAGCAGCATCTTGAAGCGCTGTTCTTACAACTTTAACTGGATCAATAATACCTTCTTTAAACATATCAACATATTGCTCTGATTGTGCGTCGTAACCATTGCTAGGCTTGTTGGTTTCTAATAATTTACCAACAACTACTGATCCATCAACACCTGCATTTGTTGTGATTTGTCTAATAGGGGCTTGTAAAGCGCTTTTGACAATTTCTACACCCGCTTTTTGGTCATCACCTTTTACTTTTAGACTATCAAGTTCTTTTGAAGCATAAAGCAATGCACATCCACCACCAACAACAATACCTTCTTCAACTGCTGCTCTTGTAGCGTTTAATGCATCCTCAACTCTATCTTTTCTTTCTTTAACTTCAACTTCTGTAGCACCACCAACTTTGATTACAGCTACACCGCCTGCTAGTTTAGCAAGTCTCTCTTGTAGTTTTTCTCTATCATAGTCTGATGTTGTTTCTTCGACTTGAGCTTTGATTTGAGCACATCTTGCTTCAATGTCAGATTTCTTACCTGCTCCACTTACAATTGTACTATTTTCCTTATCAACTTTTACACGTTTTGCAGATCCAAGATCATTAAGTTTAACATTTTCAAGTTTAATTCCTAAATCCTCAGAGATAACCTGTCCACCTGTAAGAATTGCTATATCTTCCAACATAGCTTTTCTTCTATCTCCAAAACCTGGAGCTTTTACAGCTACAACTTTTAGACCACCTCTCAGTTTATTAACAACAAGTGTTGCGAGCGCTTCACCCTCAACATCTTCTGAGATAATCATTAATGGTCTACCTGCTTGAACAACTGCTTCTAAAAGTGGAACCATTGGTTGAAGATTTGTTAATTTTTTCTCGTGAAGAAGAATTAGAGGATTTTCTAACTCTGTAGTCATTTTATCACCATTAGTAATAAAATATGGAGATAAATATCCTCTATCAAACTGCATACCTTCAACTACATCGAGTTCTGTTTCAATTCCTTTTGCTTCTTCAACAGTAATTACTCCTTCATTACCAACCTTCTGCATAGCTTTTGAAATCATTGCACCAATTTCTTTATCACCGTTTGCTGAAATTGTTCCGACTTGTGCAATTTCATCACTATCTTTTACTTTTTTAGCTGACGAAATTAATTTATTTTTTACATGGTCTACAGCAGCATCAATCCCTCTTTTAACATCCATTGGATTCATCCCTGCTGTTACATACTTGCAACCTTCTTTGACGATTGCTTGAGCTAATATTGTTGCAGTTGTTGTTCCATCACCAGCTTCATCGTTTGTTTTGCTAGCAACTTCTTTAACCATTTGTGCACCCATATTCTCAAATTTATCATCAAGATCAATTTCTTTTGCAACTGAAACACCATCTTTAGTTGTTCTTGGGGCACCATAAGATTTGTCTATAACAACATTTCTTCCTTTTGGTCCAAGAGTAACCTTTACAGTATTGGCAAGTATATCAACTCCCTTTAACATTGATGCTCTAGCATCTGAATCAAATTTTACTATTTTAGCCATTCTAAACTCTCCTTATTAATTATTTACCTGTTGCAATACCCATAATGTCAGATTCTTTCATTATGCTGTACTCTTTACCATCAATTTTAACTTCTGTTCCTGACCACTTACCGAATAAAACTTTATCTCCTACTTTAACGTCCATAGGTATTAGTTTTCCATCTTCAGTTTTTGCACCTCCACCGACAGCAACAACTTTACCTTCTTGAGGTTTTTCTTGAGCTGTATCAGGAATAATTATGCCACCAGCAGTTTTTTCGCTGCTATCTAAAACTTCTATTAAAACACGGTCATGTAACGGTTTAAACTTCATACGAATTCTCCTTTAAATTAGCAGTCATATAGAGACATATTTAATAATTTTCAAGATCTTGAATAAAAATTATGGTCTAAAAAACCCAAGAATAAAGCATATTTTTAAGCTATACCTCAAGTATGCCCCAAAATTTAGACAAAGATGGATTAAGATCTAAAATAAACAGTTACGAATTATTTTTTATCGACATATGGGGAGTGATCCACAACGGATTAGAAATTTTTGAAGATTCTATCGAAGTGTTAGAAAATTTAAAAAAAAATAATAAAGAGTTTGTGTTACTTACTAATGCGCCGAGACCAAATTTTACAGTTATTGATTTTTTGAAAAAAATGGGGCTCAAAAAATTTTATGAAAATGTGTATACTTCTGGAGAAGCTTCATTAAAATATTTAATAGAAAATTTTCAAAATTCAAAATTTTATCACATTGGACCACCAAAAGATTTTGACTTATTTAAAAGATTTGAACAAAATAAAGTTAGGAATATAAACCAAGCTGATTATTTTATTTGTACAGGGTTATTTGAAGATCATGAGACAAAACTTGAATATTATGAAGATTTACTTGAGAAGTTTTCAAATAAAAAATTTGTGTGTACAAATCCAGACTTAATTGTTGATAGAGGTGATGTTAGAGAGTTTTGTGCTGGGTCAGTTGCAAAAATATTTGAGGAAATTGGTGGAAAAGTAATTTACTTTGGGAAACCTTATCCTCCAGTTTATAATTTATCTGCTAACATAAATGGTAAAAATGTTTTATGTATCGGAGATAATATGAACACAGATATAAAAGGAGCTAATATTCAAAATTTTGATAATTTGTTAATAACGAGTGGTATACATAAAAAAGAATTAAGTATTCATAAAATTGATAAATTAGAAAAAAAATATGGAGTGAGCGTGAATTACACTCAAACAAAATTAAAATGGTGAACAAAATTAAAATTTACAAAAATTTCAAGATTTTAAGAAAACATCAAAATGCCATGATATTAATTGGTAATTTTGATGGCTTACACTTAGGCCATCAAAGATTATTCAAAGAGGCAAAAAAATATAAAAAAAAATATAATTCAAAAATTGGAGTAGTGACTTTTGATCCAATACCAAAAATGTATTTTGATAAAAGTATTACGAATTATCGACTTTCAAATCTTAATCAAAAGAGCAGATATTTTAGTGATTATAACGTAGATTTTCTAATAAATAAAATATTTGATAAAAAATTCTCCAAAATATCTTGCCATAACTTTATTAAAAATATTTTATGCAAAAAGTTAAGTGCAAGTTATATTTTTGTTAGTAATAATTTTAGATTTGGAAATAGGAGAGAGGGGGACGTAAATTTATTAAAAAGATTTCAAAAAAAATATAATTACAAATTAATTAATCCAAAACCGTTATATAAAAAAAATAAAATTATTTCTTCGACATTAATTAGAAAATTAATTGAAAATGGCAATTTAAAAATTGCAAATCAACTTTTATCAAGAAATTGGTCAATAGAAGGTGTTGTAGAAAAGGGTAGAATGATGGGAAGAAAAATTGGCTTTCCTACATGCAACATAAATATAAAAAATTATGTAATACCAAAAGTAGGAGTTTATGCAGTTGATGTTTATATCGAAAAAAATAGAAAAAAGATCAAAGGAATAGCAAATATTGGGTATAGACCTACTTTTAATCAAAAAAAATTATTATTAGAAGTAAATTTATTTAAATTTTCTGGAAATCTTTATAATAAAAATCTAACTATTAATTTTACAAAATTTATTAGAGGAGAAACAAAATTTAAAAATATTGATGCTTTGAAAAAACAAATAAATAAAGATATCAAAGTTGCTAAAAGATAAAATTTCATGAGCAAGGAACATATAAATTTACCTAAAACAAAATTCTCAATGAAGGCAAATTTGCCAAACAAGGAGCCAAATTACATAGAATTTTGGAAGAAAATTGACCTTTACAATTTGTTAAGACAAAAAAGTAAAGGGCAAGAAAAATTTGTACTTCATGATGGGCCTCCATATGCAAATGGAAATATTCATATGGGTACTGCCTTAAATAAAATCTTAAAAGACATAATTACAAAATTTCATCAAATGGATGGTAAAGACTCAGTTTATGTTCCTGGATGGGATTGCCATGGTTTGCCTATTGAGTGGAAAATTGAAGAACAGTACAAAAAGAATAAAAAAAATAAAAATGATATTCCAATTATTGAATTCAGAAAAGAATGTAGAGAATTTGCAAATAAATGGATAGACGTCCATAAGGGAGAATTTACAAGACTTGGGGTTATCGGTGATTGGGAAAATTACTATTCAACAATGTCATTTGATGCTGAAGCTCAAATAGTTAGAGAGCTTGGAAAATTTCTTAAAGAAGGAAGCCTTTATAGAGGTTACAAGCCAGTTCTTTGGTCAACTGTTGAAAAAACAGCTTTAGCTGATGCTGAGGTTGAATACATGGATCATGTTTCAGATACAATTTATGCAGCATTCAACGTGAAAAATTCAAATTTAGATATAATTAAAGGTGCTGATGTAATTATTTGGACGACAACTCCATGGACTATTCCTGCAAATAAAGCTTTAGCTTACAATGCTGGCCTAAAATATGTTTTACTTAGAATAAACGATAACAAAAATTTTGTTGATAGAAAAATAGTAATTGCAAAGGATCTACTAGAACCTTTTAAAAAAGATACTTCTATTGAAAATATAAAAGTTTTAAACGAATTTTTTGGAAAAGATTTAAAAGGAACAATTTGTAGCCATCCATTTTCTAAAATGGGATATAATTATGATATACCAATGCTTGAGGCTAATTTTGTTACTACTGAACAAGGTACTGGTATTGTACACTGCGCCCCTAGTCATGGACCAGATGATTTCAATCTTTGTTTAAATAACAATATTAAAGCAATTGAAACAGTTGATGGTGATGGAAAATATACAAATGAAATTAAACATTTTGAAGGTTTACATATTTTTAAGGCCAATAACTTAATTATTGAAAAATTAAATGAGCAAAAAAATTTAGTAACAAACGGAAAACTTACTCATTCTTATCCCCATTCTTGGAGATCAAAAGCTCCACTAGTTCATAGAGCAACTCCACAATGGTTTATTTCCATGGAAAGTCATGGGTTAAGGGATAAAGCTTTAAAAGCCATCGATAATACAGATTTTTATCCTTCCAAAGGAAAAGAAAGAATAAAATCAATGATTGAAACTAGACCTGATTGGTGTGTATCAAGACAGAGAGTTTGGGGTGTGCCACTACCGATTTTTATTTCAAAAAAAACAGGTGATGTTTTAGTTGATGATGAAGTTTTTGAAAATATTGCAAAAATTTACGAAAAAGAAGGTTCTGATTGTTGGTTTAATGAAGATTATCAGATCTTTCTTGGAGATAAGTATAAAGCAGAAGATTATGAAAAATTATCAGATATAGTTGAGGTTTGGTTTGATAGTGGATCTACTCATTCTTTTGTCTTAGAAAAAAGAGATGACCTTAAATGGCCTGCATCGATGTACTTAGAGGGTTCAGATCAACATAGAGGATGGTTTCACTCATCATTACTAGAGTCATGTGGAACAAGAGGTGTTGCCCCATTTGAAAGCATTCTTTCTCATGGTTTTGTCGTAGATGGAAAAGGTCTAAAAATGTCAAAATCAACAGGTAACGTAATTGCTCCACAAGATATACTTAAAAAATACGGAGCTGATATATTAAGAATTTGGGTTGCATCTTCAAATTATGCTGAGGATCTTAGAATAGATTATTCAATTTTAGATCAACATGCAGATTCTTATAGAAAAATTAGAAACACGTTTAGATATCTTTTAGGAAATATTCAAGATGAATATGAAAATCTTGATTTTGAAAAAGTTAAATTTGAAAACTTTGACTCACTTGAGAAATTTATGCTTCATAGAATTTATATAATAAATGAGAATTTTAAAAATAATTTTAAAATTTATAACTTTCACAACTTATATAAAGAATTACTAAATTTTTGCACAGTAGAGCTCTCTGCTTTTTATTTTGATATTAGGAAAGATACTTTATATTGTGAGGCTTTAAATTCCTATAAAAGAAAGAACTGTATAACTCTTTTAAATATTATTTTACAATGTCTCCTTAAATGGTTTGCACCAATATTATCATTTACAACTGAAGAAATTTATCAATTGATTAAAAAAGAAGAAGACACCCAAAGTATACATTTACAAAATTTTGTTTCCGTTCCAAATTCTTGGAAAAATGAGGAACTCAGTTCAGATTGGGAATATGTTAAAAAAATTAGAGATGTGGTGAATATTTCAATTGAAAACATGAGAGCTGAAAAATCAATTGGTTCAAGTTTAGAGGCAATGGTTGAAATAAAGTTAAATAAAGAATTTTACGATAAGGCAAAAAATATCAATTTTTCTGAAATTTGTATAACCTCATCTGCATCTGTAATTAAAGATGAAAATCAAAAAAATAGTATTGATGTTGTTGCAAAAAAAGCTCAAGGAAATAAATGTCCTATTTGTTGGAAAATTTTTGAAACGGGTTGTGAAAGACCAAATTGTGGACTTTTAAATACAAATGGGAAATGAAAAATTAAATAAACTTCTTATAGGTTTTACATTTCTAGTTTTTTGTTTTACCTTAGATAGACTATCAAAAATTTATATTCTAAATATTTTAAATAATGAAGGACAAGTTGATTTTTATGTAAATCAATACTTAAATATTTATTTGGTATGGAATACAGGAATAGGATTTGGTTTATTCTCGTCTGAAAGTAAAATTATTTATAATATAATTACTTTTTTAATAATAATCATTAATTTAATAATATTTTATTTTGCAATAATCGAAACTAAATTTAAATCTTTTATTTTGATGATTATTTTAGGGGGATCACTAGGTAATCTTTTTGATAGAATATATTATAAAGCCGTACCTGACTTTATTGATATAAATTTTGGACAATTTCACTGGTTTGTTTTCAATGTTTCGGACATATTTATATCAATTGGTATTATATGTCTTATTTTAAGCGAATTTTTAATTTATAAAGCAAAAAATGAAAAAAAATAAATTTTTGCTATTTATAATAATTATATTGATACCCCACGTTACTGCCTGCGGAGGAGAGGTCAGAGAAGCTTTAGAAGGAAAAAAAAGATCAGATCAGAGTGATGAATTTCTAGTTAAAAAAAAAAACCCACTTCAAATGCCACCAGATATATCTAAACTTCCAGAACCTGGAGACAGTTTAGAGGAAAATACACCAGATAGTAAAGAAAAAGATGATGTTAAAAAATTGCTTAAATTAAAAGAATCAAAAAGTGATGTGTCTTCAGAAACAAAATCAGATTTATTGAAAAATATGAAAAAGAAAATTCAGTAATTAATGGAGACAAAACATATTATATATAAAAGTTTTAACAATAGAAAAAAAATATTAAATAAAAAAAAACTTACAGATTTTTTAAAATTTAAAGTTTTACAAGAAAAGTATCCATTTTTAAAATCACTAAATGATAATTATAAATATTCATTTAAAAAAAAAAATTTAAAAAATTTAAAAAATTATTCTGAATATAATCTTATTGGAATGGGAGGATCTATTTTAGGTGCCGAGGCTATATATGATTTTCTTAATCATAAAATAAAAAAAAAATTTTGCTTTTATAATAACCTACAGAATTACAGAATTACAAAGTCAAATAAAAAACGTTTAAATATAATTATATCAAAATCAGGAAATACTTTAGAAACATTATCTAATTTAAACCAGATTTTAACAAAACAAAAAAAAAATAAAAATTTAATAATCACTGAAAATAAAAATAATATTCTAAGAGCCATAGCAAATAAATTGAAATCCGATGTTTTGGATCATAAAAATTATATTGGAGGAAGATACTCGGTATTATCCGAAGTCGGGATGGTCCCTGCTGAATTGATGGGATTAGATGAAAAAAAATTTAAACGATTAAATTATCTAATAAAAAATAAATCATTTACAAATTTTTTAATTCAAAATGTCTCTTCAATTCACTCAAATATTATTAAAGGAAAGAAAAATTGTGTAATTTTAAATTATGATGAAAAATTAAATAATTTTTTGAAATGGTACCAGCAATTATCTGCCGAAAGTTTAGGTAAAAAGGGCAAGGGTTTCTTTCCTATAATCTCTACGATGCCGAAGGACAATCATAGTCTTTTACAACTTTATTTAGATGGTCCAAAAAATAATTTTTTTAGTTTTTTTTTCTCTAGAGAGAGAAGTTTATTTAAATTTAATAATGCTTATCTATCTGATGGATTAGAGCACCTAAAAAAAAGAAGCTTAGACCAAGTATTGCATGCTCAAAAAAAAGCTACACAATATGTATTTAATAAGAGAAAATTATCATTTAGAAGTTTTGAAATTATTAATAAAAGCGAAGAAACTCTTGGTGAACTATTTACATTTTTTATTCTGGAAACTCTAATGTTAAGCTTTTTACTAAATGTAAATCCAATCAACCAACCTTCTGTTGAATTGATAAAAATAGAAACAAAAAAAATTTTAAAATAGTAACTTACCAAATATTATTTTTGATAATCCATATTTTTTTTCTCTAAGAACTTTAAAATCTTCTATAAAATTTTCTTTAAATTTCTTATTTCTATGTATTACTATTAATGTACTTTTGTGGGCAATTTTTAAATCCAAAATTTTCCTTAATAATTTATTTATATTTTTATCTTTAAATGGTGGATCCAAATAAATTAAATTAATTTTTTCATTATCTATATTTTCTTTAGAAATTTTATATGCGTTTATTTCCTTAATGACTGAATCTTTATCAATTTCTAACTCCTTAATATTTTTTTCTAAAATTTTCAAAGAGGGTTTATAATTTTCAAAAAAAAAAACTTTTTTTACTCCTCTAGATAAACACTCAATGCCAAACGAACCAGAACCAGAAAATAAATCCAAAACTATGTCATTTTTGAACTTAATTTTTTCATTCTTAGAATGCTCTAAAATATTAAATATCGACTCTCTAACCATATCCTTTAAAGGTCTTGTTGTTTTATCTGTAGGATTATGAATTAATTTCCCTCTTAGCTTTCCTCCAATTACTCTCATTTATCTATGACTTTATGACCTATATCTGATCTATAAAAACCATCTTCCCAATTCAATTTCTTAATCCGATTGATGATTTCTTTTCTACTTGATAAATAACTATCTGAGATATTCACAAAATTTATTACCCTACCACCAACTGCTAAAATTTTGTTTCCAGAAATTTTTGTTCCAGCATGAAAAATAAAATTATCTTTAGTTGATTTGAATTCTTTTAAATTTTTAATTTCAACATTCTTATTATATTTTTCAGGATATCCTTTTGAGCACAAAGCAATGCACATACTTTTTTTATTCTTCCATTTTATTTCGTGGGTTTTTAATTTTGAATTACAACAAGCATTTATCATTTCCAATAAATCACTGTCAACCAAAGGTAATATAGTTTGGCATTCAGGATCACCCATCCTGACATTATATTCAATTAGGTATGGTTCATTACTTTTTATCATCAAGCCGGCATATAAAAAACCGACGTACTTCTCATTCATTTCACTTATAGCTTTTAAAGTTGGCTCAATTATTTTGTTTAAAATTTTACTCTCCAAATCATTATTAATTAAACTTGAAGGTGAATAAGCTCCCATTCCTCCGGTGTTCTTTCCAGTATCGCCCTCGCCAACTCTTTTATGGTCTTGAGCTGTATTGAAAGTCTTATAACTAATTCCATCTGAAATAATAAAAAAACTCATCTCATCACCTTCTAGAAATTCCTCAATTAACACTTGATCTGCTTTCCCAAATTTACCATCAAATATTTCATTAACAGCAGTTTTAGCCTCATCAACATTTGGACAAATATAAACACCTTTACCTGCAGCAAGAACATCCGCCTTTACAACAAGAGGAAAATTAGATGATGATAGAAATACAAATGCGTCTTCTTTTGATTTACAAATTTTAAATTTAGCAGTTGGTATATTATATTTCTCACAAATTTGTTTTGTAAATATTTTTGAGCCTTCTAATTGAGCAACTTTTTTTCTGGGACCAAAAACTTTAATATTTTTTGATTCTAAGAAATCCACTAATCCTTCGACTAATGGTTTTTCTGGACCAACAATCACTAATTCGATTTGTTCTTTCTTAATAAAATTATACAAATCTTGAAAATTCTCCAAATTTAAATCAATATTTACAGATATTTCTTCGGTACCAGCATTACCGGGTATTGAGTATATTTTTGTTATTTTTTTTGAATTACTTAAGTGATGAACTAGAGCATGCTCTCGTCCTCCACTTCCAATAATTGCAATTTTCATTTAGTAAATATATATCTTAAATATGTTGAATAAGTTAGCTAAATTAAAATACTTAGCAAATAATTTTGAGATTGTTGAAGATGGTGATCATGTGATTTGTGCTATCTCACAAAAAAAAATACCACTTGAAAACTTGGCTTACTGGAACGTTGAGGAACAAGAAGCCTACTTTTCTTATGTTGAGGCCTCAATTAAAAGAGATTTATCAGATAAAAACTAATTATGTTTTCCACCTATCATGAGTCCAGATCCATTGGTCTACATTTTTTAAAATCATTTTTTCAAGAATCTTATTTAGATGTTCTGTGATTTCTTTGATTGATTTATTGTTCCCAATTTTTATTGGTTGTGAAACAAACATTTTAAAATAATTATTTTTTCTTCTCTCTATATAAATAGGCACTAAATCACATTTATATTTTTTAATTAATTGTGCGGGTATGGTCGTAGTGCTAGCTGGTTTACCGAAAAAATTAATTTTTATACCTTCTCTTACTCTTTGGTCTATCATTAGAGCTACTGAGTTACCTTTTTTTATATTCTCAATAATCTGTCTTGTACCTGATCTTCCTTTTTTAATTTGATTTTTGCATATAAAATTTTCTCTAATTTCTTCCATAGTCTTGTTAAGGAACATGTTATTTAGCGGTCTATAAATTGCGCACAAATTTATACCAGCCTTTTCTATTTGGAGCGCCATTAATTCAAAATTATTGAAATGACCAGATATAAATACAGCTCGTCTTTTTTCTCTCTTAATTTTGTTTAAGTTTTCAAGTCCGTCTATTTCAATAAATTTATTTAATTTGTTATTTCTAAATGCTTTGAGAAAAGGATATTCAGCAAGTATTCTTCCATAATTTCCATATATTTTGCTTATAATTTTATTGTAATTTTTTTTGTCAACAATGCCAGATTGTTCCAAATTATTTTCAATTAACTTTTTTGATCTAAATATCGGTCCAAACAAGCGTCCAATAAAATTTCCAAAATTGGATCCATTTTTATAACCAATAATAATTAGTATAAAAAAAAACAATTTTATTAAAATAAATTCAATTAAATAAAAAAACTTCCTCATATTTTCTTTAATAAAAAATTTCTAAATTCTTTTTCTTTTTCAATTTTTAATCCTATTTTTAAAAATTGAATATTTTTTTTTTGTATATTTGACAATCGATTATAGTCTTTTTCGGTTGTTATAATTTTTAATTTATTACTCCTAGCTATATTTTTTATATTATTTATATCAGAATTTTTATATTTATAATGGTCAGGAAAAGTCATTATTTTTTTTATCTTAAAATTATATTTTTTTAATGTTTGTTGAAATTCCAAAGGATTACCTATGCCTGAAAAAACTAGAAAATTATTTTTAAATTTAAAAGACTCAAGATTTCTAGGAGTGTATTTAGCTCTAAATATTTTTAAATTTGGATTTAATCTCTTTAGAGTTTTTTCGAAACTTTTATTATTTTTTTCACCATTAAGAAATGCAAGATCATAATTTAAAATATTTGTAATTCTTTCCCTTAATGGCCCAGAAGGCAAAACTAGCCCATTTCCAACTAGCTCTGAACTATTAAAACAAGCAATAGAAATATCATAATTTAAACTTTTATCTTGTAAACCATCATCTAATATAGCTAACTGGTATTTTTTTCTCTCAGCAATTCTCAGCGCAATATCTCTAAAACTTAAACAAATTAGATTTCCATATTTTGATAAAATATTTTGCTCATCAATTTGATCAACATATTTTTTTTTAATAAATA
>CABZGR010000021.1 GCA_902525295.1 uncultured Pelagibacteraceae bacterium
GAGTTTTTAAATAACTCAATTCCAGATTTGTAATCTTTATTCTTCATATATTCAAAATATGCATCATCAACAACCAATAAAATATTTTTATTTAATTTTCTCCTTAAGTCTAATAGCTCGTTTTTTGTTAAATAAGTGCCTGTTGGATTATTTGGATTTGCAATAAAAACAATTTTTGTTTTTTTTGAAGTTTTTTTAAGAATTTCTTTAACTGAAACTTTAAAATTAATTTCTTTAGCTAATTTTACATTTGCCCCAACGATTTTGGAGTATATCCTATACATGAGGAAACTGTACTGAGAAACAACAACTTCATCATTTTCTCTAAGGAACAATTGACAAAGCATTTGAATTACTTCGTCAGAACCAGAGCCACAAATTATCTTGGATTTATCACAACCATACTTCTTTGATATTTTTTGTGTTAATTCCGAAAATTTACTGTCTGGATATTTTGATATATCAAATTTAGACTTAACAATTTTTTCGACATTTTTACTGACACCTAAAGCAGATTCATTTGCAGATAACTTAATAATATTTTTATTACCAGCCAATAAGGATTTTCCTGGTTTGTAACTCTGTAATTTTATGTTTTTAAATCTTAGCAATGTCATAGTAAATATTTCACTATAAATAGTCTTTTAACTAGATAAAACAATAATTAATTGAGCAATATTTGACATATAAATTCCTTTGAAGTAAAAGCTGCATGCGCTGATTTATACTGAATTGCGAGCGCTATAAAAAAACCGCTAAAATGTTTTTTTTCTCACAATTCAATCAGTACAATTATTATGAATAAGAATATTGATACAAAAAAAATAATTATATCAAATCCCCTTAAATTGGATTGTGGTAAGGAAATTAATAACTTTCCAATAGCATATGAGACATATGGGGAATTAAACAATGAAAAAAGTAATGCAATATTAGTTTTCCATGCTTTGACTGGAGATCAATATGTTTCTGGAAAAAACCCAATAACTAATAAAGATGGTTGGTGGAGTTATGTTGTAGGAGAAAATAAGCCAATTGATACAAATAAATTTTTTGTGATTTGTGCAAACGTTATTGGAGGCTGCATGGGATCTTACGGACCTAGCACAATAAATGAGTCCACTGGCAAACAAATAGGAACTGATTTTCCAATTATAACTATTAACGACATGGTTAACGCTCAATATGAGCTAATTAAATATTTAGAAATTGAAAAACTTTTTGCTGTAGTAGGTGGTTCAATGGGTGGAATGCAAGTACTTCAATTTGTTGCCAATTTTCCAGATAAAGCAAAACTTGCAATACCGATTGCTTGCACATCTAGTCACTCGGCACAAAACATAGCGTTTAATGAATTAGGAAGACAGGCAATTATGGCTGACAGTAAGTGGGAAAATGGATTTTATAGTAATTACAAATTAAATCCTGACAAAGGGTTAGCGGTAGCAAGAATGGCAGCACATATTACTTATCTTTCTGAAAAAGGATTGCAGGAAAAATTTGGAAGAAAATTGCAAGATAGGGATAGCCTAAGATATGGATTTGAGGCAGATTTTCAAATTGAGAGTTATCTTAGATACCAAGGATCTGTGTTTGTTGATAGATTTGATGCTAATAGTTATTTATATATAACTCGTGCAATGGATTATTTTGACTTATCCAAACAGTACAAAGGAAACTTATCTGATGCATTCAAAGAAACTAAAACAAAATTTTTTGTAATATCATTTACATCAGATTGGTTGTATCCAACATCGGAGAATAGAGAAATAGTTATAGCACTAAATTCTATTGGTGCAGATGTCGGATTTGTAGAAATAAAATCTGATAAGGGGCATGACTCATTTTTGCTCGATGTTCCAAGTTTCCTAAAGACACTTGGCGATTATATTAATTCAACCTACAAAGTTATAAATGAAAGAAGAATTTAACATTATATCTAATTTGATAGAGGAAAATACTAGAGTTCTAGATGTCGGTTGTGGCAATGGAGACTTGATGAAATTTTTACAAGAAAACAAAACTAAAGATATTCGTGGACTAGAAATCTCTAAAGAAAAAGTTCAAAATTGTTTATCAAAAGGATTAACTGTAATTGAGGGGAATGCTGAAAGCGATTTAAAACAATTTCCTAAATCGTCTTTTGATTACGTTATTTTAAGCCAAACATTACAAGCTTTTCTTAATCCTGAATTAGTAATTAATGAATTACTAAAAGTAGGAAAAAAAGTAATTGTTACTATACCTAATTTTGGTTACTGGAGAGTTAGACTACAATTATTGTTTAAAGGCACAATGCCTGTAACAGAAAATTTACCTCATGAATGGTACAATACACCAAATTTACATATGTGCACAATTAAAGATTTTTATAATTTTTGCAGTAGTAAGAATATTAAAATATTTAAGTCTATCGCTTTAAAAAAAAGTCGAATTTCAGAAATAAATAAATCAAATTTAAATTATAAAAATCTTGACTCTCATTTAGGTATATTTTTAATAGAAAGTTAAATGAAAGTAGAAATTATTAAGTGTCTGGAAGATAATTTTTCTTACATTTTAATTAATGAAGCTAATAGAAATTGTTGTGTTGTTGATCCTGGTGAAGCAGATCCAATTATAAATTATTTACAGAAAAATGAATTAAATTTAAAATATATATTAAATACACATCATCATCATGACCATGTTGGCGGGAATGAAGAATTAAAAAGAAAATTTAATGCAGAAGTAATAGGTTATATTGGAGATAAAAATAGAATACCTCAAATTGATATTTGCTTAAGTGATGGTGAAATTTGGAAGAAGGATATTTTTGAAGCAAAAATATATCATGTCCCTGGCCATACAATAGGTCATATCTGTTTTCATTTTTTTAAAAATAAGTTAATTTTTACAGGAGATACTTTATTCTCTATGGGATGTGGAAGAATTTTTGAAGGGAGTTATGAGCAAATGTACAACTCACTACAAGTTTTAAAAAATTTAGATAAAGATACAAAAATTTATTGTGGACATGAATATACTTTAAAGAATTCTGAATTTTGTTTAGCACAAGATTCCAATAACAATGAATTACTAAACAAAATTAAAGAAATTAAAGAAAAAATTAAACAAGGTAAAACTAGTATGCCATCAACGATTGGTGAGGAACTTAATTGTAACATTTTTCTTAAGTCAAACGATCTAGAAAATTTCAAAAAATTGAGGGATTTAAAGGATAATTTCTAAGTTATTAACCTTGACTATGATGCAACCCAGACTATATTGCTGACTATAAAAATTAGGGCTAACTATGTCATTCGCGGTAATTCAAACAGGTGGTAAACAGTATAAAGTGAAAGCTGGAGAGATACTCAAAGTTGAAAAGCTCGAAGATTCAAAAGAAAATTCAAAAATAGAGTTTAATGAAATACTAGCTTACGGAGATGATAAAAATTTAGAGTTAGGAGAGCCGACAATTAGTGGAGCTAAAGTTGAAGCTGAATTAATAAAAAATGGAAAAAATAGAACAGTTCTTATTTTTAAAAAAAGGAGAAGGCAAAATTCGAGAAGAAAAAATGGTCATAGACAAAAATTTACAATGGTAAGAATAAGTAAAATCTATTCAAAAGATGGTAAAGTTATTTCTGAAGCAGAAAAAAGAAAAGAAATACCATCAAAAAAAACAGTTGAAACTAAGGAAGCAGCTAAATAAAAAGTAATTTATGGCAACGAAAAAAGCAGGTGGATCGTCAAGAAACGGAAGAGATAGTGCAGGTCGTAGACTTGGTGTGAAAAAATATGGTGGAGAGATGGTTGTGCCTGGCAACATTATTGTAAGACAAAGGGGAACTAAAATATTTCCTGGAGAAAATGTTGGCATGGGTAAAGACCATTCGATATTTTCAGTTGTTAAAGGTAAAGTAGAGTTTAAAAAATCAAAATCTGATAGAACTTACGTTTCTGTAAAGCCCAATTAATAGATACAACACTCACATAGTTGTTATATGAAATTTCTAGATCAAGTTAAGATATATGTAAAAGCTGGCAACGGAGGGTCGGGATCTCCAAGTTTTCGTAGGGAAAAATTTGTAGAGTTTGGTGGCCCTGATGGCGGCGATGGAGGGAAAGGAGGATCTGTAATTCTTATTAGTGAAAGAAATCTTAATACTTTGATTGATTACAGGTATCAACAACACTTCAAAGCTGAAAGAGGAAAGGATGGCAGCGGAAAAAACAAAACTGGGAAAGGTGGTGAAGATTTATATTTAAAAGTACCTTTAGGAACACAAGTATTTGAAGAAGATAATAAAACACTTATTTATGATTTTAAAAGTCAGAAAGAGGAATTTTTAGTAGCAAGCGGAGGTAAAGGAGGATTTGGAAATACAAGATTTAAGTCCTCAACCAATAGAGCCCCAAAGAAATTTACAAAAGGGGGTCAAGGAGAGGAATTTTGGATTTGGCTTCAACTAAAAACAATTGCTGATATCGGTATCATAGGATTGCCCAATGCTGGGAAATCCAGCTTGCTTGCATCAATGACGAGTGCAAATCCAAAAATAGCAAACTATAAATTTACTACAATTAATCCAAATCTTGGTGTTGCTAGTTATGATGACAAAGAAGTTACTTTAGCAGATATACCAGGCTTAATTGAGGGTGCTCATACCGGAACTGGTCTTGGAATAAAGTTTTTAAAACATATAGAAAGGTGCAAAACTTTGCTGCATTTAATAGATATAACTGAAGATGATTTATTTATTTCTTACAATCAAGTCAGAAAAGAATTATCAAAATACAGTAAAGATTTAGTTAAAAAAAAAGAAATAGTAGTTTTAAATAAAACTGACTTAATTGATGAAGAGGAAAAAAAAGAGAAGATAAAAAAACTCAAGAATAAATTAAAAAAAAATATCTTTTTAATGTCAACAATGGATAAAAAATCAGTATCAGATATAAAGTCAAAGTTGGTAAACTATGTATCTTAAGGACTCCAAAACTGTAGTAATAAAAATAGGTTCATCTTTATTAATAAATGACAATAAAATTATTAGAGAAAAATGGCTTTTGGAATTTGCTAAAGATATTAAAGAGTTACAAAAACTTAAAAAGAACGTTGTTATAGTGAGTTCTGGAGCAATTGCTTTAGGGTGTAAAAAATTACAATTAAATAAAAAAACTTTAAAGCTTGATAAAAGTCAAGCTGTTGCATCAATTGGACAAATAGAATTAATGAATCTTTTTAAGAAGACATTTAGCTCAAATAAAATAAATATTTCTCAAATTCTAATTACTTTAGAAGATACTGAACAAAGAAGAAGAGCTATAAATGCTAAAAGAACTTTCGAAAACTTATTTGAGCTTAATTTTGTACCTGTTGTTAATGAAAATGATAGTATTGCAACTTCTGAAATTAAATACGGAGATAATGACAGATTAGCATCAAGAGTTGCACAAATATCAGGCGCAGATTGCTTAATATTATTGTCTGATGTTGATGGATTGTATTCTAAAAACCCAAAAATTCATAAAAATGCTAAATTGATTAAAGAAATAAAAAATATTGATTCTAAGATTGAAAATTTTTCAAGTAAAAGCACAAGTGAGTATGGTACTGGTGGAATGAAAACGAAAATTGATGCTGCAAAAGTATGTCAAGTCTCGGGTTGCTATATGGCTATTGCAAATGGTTTAATTAAAAGACCAATTAAAAATATACTAGAACATAATTCTGGGACATGGTTTTTGCCAAAAGTATCTAAATTAGATGCAAGAAAAAAATGGATAATTAGCTCTATATCTCCAAAAGGAGAAATTATTATAGATGATGGTGCTTTAAATGCTTTAAAAAATGGAAAAAGTTTATTAGCTGCAGGTATTAGAAAAGTTTCAGGAAAATTTGTTAAAGGTGATCATGTTAGAATTTTAGATAAAAATAACAAAGAATTTGCTAGAGGGTTGAGCAGTTTTACATCTGATGAAATATCCAAAATAAAAGGAGAACATTCTAACAAAATTAGTAATCTTTTAGGCTATGTTACAAAGTCTGAAGTTATACATAAAGATGATATGGTTAAAATTTAATGAGTAAACTACTTAAAAAAATTGGATTGAATTCTAGAAAAGCTTTGAATTCAAGTATTAGTCCAAAAAAAAAGAATAAAGTTTTAAAAGATTTTGTAAAATTAATTGAGATTAATAAGAATAAAATTATTAGCGAAAATAAGAAAGATATTTTTTATGCAAGAGGAAAAAAATTAAAAGAAAACTTAATTCAAAGACTCACTCTTAGTAATAATAAATTAAGAAGTATAATTGACTCTGTTAAAACTATTACTTCTTTTAAAGATCCTATAGATCAAATAACTTCCAAATGGAAAAGGCCAAATGGACTTGAAATTAGAAGAGTTACAATACCAATAGGAGTTATAGGTGTAATTTTTGAAAGTAGACCTAATGTTACTTCGGATGTATCAGCACTATGTTTTAAATCTGGAAATGCTGTTATATTGAGAGGTGGTTCCGAAGCCTATAATAGTAATAAAATTTTAGTAAATTTATTTAGGAAAGCTCTAAAAAAAAATAAAGTAAACGAAAATTACGTCCAGTTTATAAACAATAAGAGCAGAAAACTCGTCGATTATTTATTATCGAAAATGGAAAACTCCATTGATGTAGTAATACCACGAGGCGGAAAAAATTTAGTAAAAAAAGTTAAACAACTTTCGAAGGTACCAGTTATTGGTCATTTGGAAGGAATTTGTCATACATATATTGATAAAGAGGCGGAAGATAATATGGCAAACAAAATAGTATTAAATGCTAAGTTGAGAAATACTAGTATATGTGGTGCAACTGAAACTCTCTTAATACATAAAAGTAAATCGAAATTAGTAAATTTAATTTTAAATTCACTAGCTGAAAGTGGTTGTAAAATTTTAGCTGATAAAAAAATAAGTAAATTATTTAAAGGCAAAACATATCCTGCAAATAATAATACTTGGTCAAAAGAACATCTTTCACCGATTATTTCGGTTAAATTAGTGAATGATGTCGAAGAAGCAGTTGCCCATATCAACAAATATGGAACTATGCATACAGATGCAATAGTAACCAAAAACAAAAATACAGCAAAATTCTTTATTAAGAATGTAAAAAGCTCTATTGCTATTCAAAATTCATCAACACAATTCGCCGACGGAGGTGAATTTGGATTTGGCGGGGAGGTTGGAATTTCAACAAACACCTTACCACCAAGAGGTCCTGTCGGTTTAAATCAATTAGTAAGTTATAAATATGAAGTTTATGGTTCGGGGCAAATTAGAAAATAAAAAGATTGGTATACTCGGTGGATCGTTTGATCCAGCACATGTTGGTCATGTAAGAATTTCTAAATTAGCAAAAAAAAATTATGATTTAAGCCAAGTTATATGGGCTATAACGAGACAAAATCCATTTAAAAAAAATAATCCAAATGATCTATATAAAAGAACAGCTTATGCAAAAAAAATTAATAAAAATAATAAATTTATAAAAGTTAAATGTTTTGAAGGAATAATAAAATCTAATCGTACAGTAGATTTAATTAAATATTTAAAAAAAAAATTTAAAAATTCAGAAATATTTTTTTTAATGGGGGCAGATAACCTAATAAATTTTCATAAATGGAAGGGGTACAATTCAATAACTAAAATGTGCAAAATATTGGTATTTGATCGAAATGGATACAAATCAAAGGCTTTTAGATCTAAATCATTTAAGAAATACAATAAAAAAGCAGTTGAATTTATAAAGTTTAATAAAGTCAATATTTCATCTTCTCAATTAAGAAAAATTTGATACTCTAAATTCAGTTAATGGAAAAAATATCAGCTCTTAAAGATGAAATAATCAAAACGCTTGATATTAATAAAGCCTTAGACATAGTTTCAATAGATCTCGAAGGAAAATCATCGGTTGCAGACTTCATGATTATAGCTAGTGGTACATCATCAAGACATATTCAAGCTTTGTCTGAACAAGTTTTTGAAAAATTAAAAATTAATGGTGTGAATAATTGTAAAATTGAAGGAAAAGATAGCAATGATTGGAAGCTTGTAGATGGAATAGACTTAATTGTTCATATTTTCAATCCTGAAAAAAGAAAATTTTATGAATTAGAAAAAATGTGGTCAGAATTAATTCCTAAAGAAAAACTTATCATATGAAAAAAGTATACTTTATAGCTTCTTTATTTTTTTTCATATTTACAAATCCAATTTTGAGTAATGAAAACGATATTTACAAAAAAATTGATTTATTCAGTGAAGTCTTAGATAAAATTAATAAAGAATATGTTGATGAAGTAAATCAGAGTGAAGCAATGGATGCTGCTATAAACGGCGTTTTGCAATCTTTGGATCCTTATTCAGCATATATGTCTCCGGACTCGTTTAAAAATATGCAAACTGAGACCAGCGGAGAATTTGGAGGATTGGGCATTGAAGTCAGTATGGAGGCTGGTGTCGTAAAAGTAATTTCTCCAATTGATAACTCGCCAGCTGAGGAGGTTGGTGTTAAAGCTGGAGATTACATCGTTAAAATTGATGATGTTCAAGTTCAAGGAAAAACTCTTTCTGAAGCTGTAGAATTGATGAGAGGCCCAGTTGGATCTGATATAGAGATTACTGTTAGAAGAAGAGGAGAAAGAAAAGCACTTATATTTACAATTACAAGAGAAATAATACAAGTTGCATCTGTAAAGTCAGAAATTAAAGATGATCAAACAGCTTATATAAGATTAACATCATTCAATGAGAATAGTAGTAAACAAATAAAAAATAAAATCAAAGAATTTAAGAAAAATAAGAAAATTAAAAATTACATATTAGATTTAAGAAACAATCCTGGTGGATTGTTATCTCAAGCGATAAAAATTTCAGATTATTTTTTAGAAAATGGAGAAATAGTTTCAACAAAAAGTAAAAGGAAGTATGAAAATAGAAAATGGTTTGCAAAAAAAGGAGATATTATTGATGGAGAAACAATGGTGATTTTGATTAATTATGGGTCTGCATCAGCATCTGAGATTGTTGCAGGAGCACTACAAGATCACAAAAGAGCGATATTAGTAGGAGAGAGTACATATGGAAAAGGGTCAGTCCAGTCAATTATTCCTTTAGAAAATGAAGGTGCCATAAGACTTACTGTTTCTAAATACTATCTCCCATCAGGTAAATCGATTTCAAGAGTAGGTGTAAATCCAGATATAGTTATTGCTGAAGGTTCAGATGAATTTAGAATAAATACAGATACTGATAACCAGTTGGAATTTGCTCTTAAATTATTAAATGGTTAAGAATGAAAGAAAAATTTCAAAAACTTCCACTAAGAAATGGTGTTGGTATCGCAGTCTTAAATAAAGAAAATAAGATATTTGTTGCAAAAAGAATTGATAATCCTGCTGATTTTTGGCAGATGCCTCAAGGCGGTATTGATGAAGGTGAAAATTATTTTGATGCAGCGTTGAGGGAACTTAAAGAAGAAACAAGCATAAAGTCAGTAGAACTAATAAAAGAAATAAACAAATACACAACTTACGATCTTCCTGATCGCCTCTTAGGAATTATTTGGAAAGGAAAATATAAGGGCCAAAAGCAAAAGTGGTTTATTGTAAAGTTTAATGGAGAGGAAAATGAAATTAATATTAAAACTAAACATCCTGAATTCTTAGATTGGAAATGGATAGATATTAAAGATTTAACAACTAAAGTTGTAGATTTTAAACTTCATGTTTACCAAGAAATTCAAAAAGAGCTAGAAAAAGTAGTTAATTAATACTTATAGATTTTAGAACTTCAACTTTGTGATTTAAAAGAAATCTTTTTTGATCATCGATATTATCTTTTGATAATTCTGCTTCAGCACTGCTTATCGACTCAGATACAAAATTTTTATCAGCATCTTTTAAATCAAAAATTGAGCTTGTTAATACAGATAACGTATTATCTTTAAATTCGACAATACCATCTTCAACATAAAAGTTTTGTTCCTCAGATTCAGAAAATACTCTAATTATTCCTGGTTTTAAAAATGAGATAATTGGAATATGGTCTTTAAGAATACCAATCTCTCCTTCTACAGCAGGAATTACAACTTCAAATACATTATCTTTTGAAAGAAAAGATTGTTCTGGGTTTACAATATCTATATTAAAAAGATTACTCATTAAGCAGCTGCATCTTTTGCCATTTTTTCGGCTTTTTCTATTGCTTCTTCTATTGTGCCAACCATATAAAAAGCAGCTTCAGGCAGATGGTCATATTCTCCTTTGCATATTGCGTCAAACCCTTTAATTGTTGACTCTAAATCTACTAGTTTGCCTGGAGATCCTGTAAATACTTCAGCAACAAAGAAGGGTTGAGATAAAAATCTTTGGATTTTTCTAGCTCTAGCTACGGTAAGTTTATCATCCTCTGATAGCTCGTCCATTCCTAGAATTGCAATAATATCTTGCAAAGATTTGTATGTTTGTAATATTTTCTGAACAGATCTTGCTACTCGATAGTGTTCATCACCAACAACTCTTGGATCTAAAATTCTAGAAGTAGAATCTAAAGGGTCAACAGCTGGGTAAATACCTAATTCAGCAATTTGTCTTGAAAGTACAGTCGTTGCATCTAAGTGTGAAAAAGAAGTTGCTGGAGCTGGATCCGTTAAATCATCTGCAGGTACATAAATTGCCTGAACTGATGTAATTGATCCTTTATTAGTAGTTGTAATTCTTTCCTGCAGGTTTCCCATATCTGTTGCAAGAGTAGGCTGATAACCAACCGCTGAAGGAATTCTTCCTAGAAGAGCTGATACTTCTGAACCTGCCTGAGTAAATCTAAAAATGTTATCAACAAAGAACAAAACATCTTGACCCTCTTGATCCCTGAAATACTCTGCCACAGTAAGACCAGTTAAAGCTACTCTAGCTCTAGCTCCTGGAGGTTCATTCATTTGTCCATAAACTAATGCTGCTTTAGACCCAGTTCCCTCTGGCTTGATAACTCCTGACTCGATCATTTCGTGATATAAATCGTTCCCTTCTCTAGTTCTCTCTCCCACTCCAGCGAATACTGAAAATCCACCATGGGCCTTGGCTATATTATTTATAAGTTCCATTATAATTACAGTTTTTCCAACTCCTGCTCCACCGAACAATCCAATTTTTCCACCTTTGGCATAAGGTGCTAATAAGTCGATTACTTTTATTCCAGTTACTAAAATTTCTGTTTCTGTAGACTGATCATTAAAAGAAGGAGCTTGTCTGTGTATAGGCCAATTTTCTTTAGTAGAAATTTGTCCTTTCTCATCTATCGGTTCGCCTATTACGTTTACAATTCGTCCTAATGTTTCTGGACCTACTGGAACTTGAATTGGAGCGCCTGTATCTTTTACTTCATCACCCCTTTTGAGTCCCTCTGTACTATCCATAGCAATGGTTCTAACACTTGACTCTCCTAGGTGCTGCGCAACTTCTAAAACTAGTCTATTACCTCCATTATCACACTCTAAGGCTGTTAATATTTCTGGCAGTTCTCCATCGAATTTTACGTCAACGACTGCACCAATTACTTGTGTTATGTTTCCTTTTTTGCTCATAATTATAAACTTTCTGCTCCTGATATAATTTCAATTAACTCTTTTGTTATTGCTGCTTGACGGCTTCTATTATACTCAATTGTAAGCCTATCAACCAATTCGCCTGCGTTTCTGGTTGCATTATCCATTGCTGTCATCCTCGAACCTTGCTCACTGGCAGAATTCTCTAACATTGCTTTAAATATTTGCGTTGAAATATTTTTCGGCAATAAATTACTTAAAATCTCATCTTCATCTGGTTCAAACTCATAGTCATTATCATTACCAGAGTCATCATTATCATCTTTATCTTCATTAAGTGGAACTATTTGTTGTTCTTGAGGAATTTGTGTAATTACATTTTTAAATTTATTGTAAAATATTGCACAAACATCAAATTCATTTTTTTCAAATTTTTCAATTATAATTTTTCCGACTTTATCTGCATCAAAGTAATTTATATTTTTTGACTCTTTAAAAGAAATGTTCTCTACAATATAACTTTTATATTGTCTTTTAAGTTGATCATATCCTTTAGATCCAACAGTAATAATCTTTAAAGTTTTGTTTTCAGATATTATTTTTTCAAAATAACTTTTTGCTTTTTTAATAATGTTAGTATTAAAACCTCCACATAAACCTCTATCAGCAGTGAGTACAATACATAAATGAACTTTCTCTTCACCTGTCCCAACCAGTAATTTGGGAGCATTTTCTTTATCTGTTATACTTTTTGAAAGATTTAAAATTACATTATTCATTTTTTCAGAATAAGGTCTGCCTTTTTCAGCATTCTCTTGTGCTTTTCTCAACTTAGCTGCAGCCACCATTTTCATAGCTTTTGTTATTTTCTGAGTTGATTTAACACTCGTTATTCTTTTTCTAAGATCGTCTAAACTTGGCATTTATGATTATTTAATTCCTTTAATTAATTCTACTAATTGTTTTTCAATGTCTTCCTCAATCTTCCCAGTTTTGGCAATAGACTCCATAATCTCAGGCTTATCAGATTTACACTTTTGTAGAACTTTATTTTCAAAGTCTGCTACATCTTTAAGTTCAATATCATCCAAATAACCTTTTACGCCACAGAAAATTGATATAACTTGTTCTGCGACTGTCATGGGAGAATACTGTCCTTGTTTTAAAAGTTCAGTTAACTTCGAACCTCTATTTAAAAGTTTTTGTGTAGATGCATCTAAATCAGATCCAAATTGAGCAAAAGCTGCCATTTCTCTGTATTGAGCTAACTCTAATTTAATTGATCCAGCCACAGATTTCATAGCTTTAGTTTGTGCAGCTGATCCAACTCTGGATACTGATAATCCAACGTTTACTGCTGGTCTTATTCCTTGATTGAATAGTTCAGTTTCTAGAAATATTTGTCCATCTGTAATAGATATTACATTTGTTGGAATGTATGCAGAGACATCGCCTGCTTGTGTTTCAATAATTGGTAGCGCAGTTAAAGAACCCCCACCATTTTCATCACTTAATTTGGCAGCTCTTTCTAATAATCTACTATGTAAATAAAACACATCTCCAGGGTATGCTTCACGCCCCGGTGGTCTTCTTAATAATAATGACATTTGTCTGTATGCAACTGCTTGCTTAGATAAATCATCATAAATAATTAAAGCATGCATTCCATTATCTCTAAAATATTCTCCCATAGTACACCCTGTGTAAGGAGCTAAAAACTGAAGAGGCGCAGAGTCTGAGGCTGTTGCGGAAACTATAGTCGTATATTCCATTGCACCAGCATCCTCTAAAGTTTTTACAATCTGAGCAACAGTTGATCTTTTTTGTCCAATTGCAACATATATACAATAAAGTTTTTTACTTTCATCGTCTGACTCATTAATTTTCTTTTGATTGATAATTGTATCGATAGCTACTGCTGTTTTACCAGTTTGACGATCTCCAATTATAAGTTCTCTTTGCCCTCTTCCAACAGGAATTAAGCTATCAATTGCTTTTAAACCTGTTTGCATTGGTTCTCCAACTGATTGTCGTGGAATAATTCCTGGAGCCTTA
>CABZGR010000022.1 GCA_902525295.1 uncultured Pelagibacteraceae bacterium
ATAGGTTGGAGTTTTTGGAGAACTTTTAAAACAGAAAATGTTTTAAAAGAAGTTGTAACAGAAACTTGTGTGACTACTTCAATGGTATTTATTATCCTTTTAGGAGCAGCAATGCTTACTTCAGGATTTAGAGCTTTTGGGGGAGAAGAATTAGTAAGAGACTTTTTACAAGATTTACCAGGTGGTTTTTGGACACAATTTGTTGTTGTGATGATTGTAATTTTCTTGCTAGGATTTTTCTTAGACTTTATTGAAATTGCAGTTGTAGTTGTTCCAATAATTGCACCAATATTATTAGCTGAAACTGGGGCTAACGTCACAGCCGTTTGGTTGGGAGTTATGATTGGTGTTAACTTGCAGACTTCCTTCCTAACGCCGCCATTTGGATTTGCACTCTTTTATTTGAAAGGTGTAGCTCCTAAAATTGTTAAAACACTTGATATTTGGAAAGGTGTTGTGCCTTTTATAATTCTTCAGCTTATAGGATTGGGAATAGTCGGTGCATACCCTAGCTTAGTAAATTATCTACCAAATAGAGTATATTTAACCTCGAATGTTGCTCCTCCACCAATGAATCCTAAATTACAGTACTGTTTGCAAGAGTACAAATTTGCAAGATTTGATTCAAACGGTGAGACAATTAAAAATGCAATATTAAAATTCCAATCTGAGGCTCCAACTAATCTGCCAGATGATAAAATGGAAATTTTAGAAGATCATTTTGATAGTGCACTAGGAACTTTTGCTCTAGTCGATAAATTAAAAAAAGTTGAGGTCGAATACAATGCATATGCTGTTGATTATAGGGATCTGCATTTCACTGTTAGAAAGAAGCAAAAGAAAATACTTAAATTAAATAAAAAAATAGAAAAATATAAAGCAGAGATTAGAAATTTAGATGATGACGAATTAGATGAGAAAAACAAAATAGAATTAAGAATTGAGGATGTAAAACTTGAAATTGAGGAAATTCAAAACTCAATTCCAGAAACTTGGCAAGCTAAGAATTCAGAATTCGACAAAATAAATAAAGCTAAAAATACAACAACAAAAAGATATAGAAAGAATGTAGATGAAGCCTACGATCTACTTGATCAGTTCGCAATGTTCATAAACGATGGAGTAAAACTTCAAGAAGTATCAAAAGATATTAAACAGTTAGATTATTTTATAGCTATGGAAAGCAATACAAAAGTATATGAAAGATCAGTTACAATTATGGATGGATTGTTTGATAAGTTGAGTGAGATCTCTGGAATGGATGAATTTTTAAATAGTGTAGATGATTTATTATCAATGGTAGACTCAGACGAACTTGATCCAATGGCGATTAGAAAAAAATCAAAAGAAGTTGTTGAGTTATTCAATAAAGAAGTTAGCTGGAGAGCAAATGCTAAAGAAAACTTAATGCCAAAACTTGAGGAATATAATAATGCAATCAAAGAAACAATTGGATTAAGGTTGCAGTCTAAACTTACCAAAGAGCAAGCTATCTATGTATCTAAATGTAATTCAATACATAGAGATATTTCACTAAATTTTTAAACTGTTAATTTATCAATTAATTCTGATCTTGTATAAAGACCCAAATCTTCTGCCTTGGACTTTAATTTTTCATTAATCTCTTTTAATTTTGGAACATTTAAATCAAGCTTATTTGCAATTTCTATAATTGAACCAATTATTGGATCTATTTCTAGTGGTTTACCAGCATTTAGATCTTGAGCTGTCGAAGGTCTATGTCCTATAATTGAGACTCCGCCTTTAATTCGATCCTCAATTGATATATTAAATTTAACTCCAATTTTTTCCCCAACTTGTTGACATTCTTGCATTAAAACTTTTATTAAATTGTAAGTCTCTGGATCATTACCCATCTCATCCATAGTTTTATTCGTTAGAGCACTTACTGGGTTGAACGAACAGTTTCCCCACAGTTTCACCCAAATTTCATCTCTTAAATTTTTCTTCTGAGGAGCTTTTAAACCCCCTTCTATGAATAAACTTGAAATTATTTTTAGTCTTTCTGATCTGGTTCCATCTGGTTCACCTAGAGAAAATCGTTCACCATTACCGTTATGTTTAATAACACCTGGCTCTAATATCTGACAGGCTGGATAAACTACACAACCAATTGCTCTTTCAGGACCTAGAGTTTGCCATATCTTTCCACCCGGATCCACACTTTCAACTATTTGATTGTCTAATTTGGTGCCCGTATTAGCTTTATGAAAGTACCACCAAGGTAATCCATTAATGGCGCATATAATTGAAGTTTTTTTACCCATAATTGGTTTTAAGCTTTCTGAAATTTTACTAATAGCATTAGCTTTTACAGAAATAATTATGAAATCTTGTTCCTCCAAATCTTTAGGATTGTCAGTTACATCAAATTTAAAATTAACTTTATTGTCATCCCTTATAAAAGTTAATCCATTTTGCTCTATTGCTTTTTTATGTTCTCCTCTAGCAATTAAAGAGACTTGTGCGTTTGTTTTTTTTAGACTTGTAGCAATAAATCCACCAATAGATCCCGCTCCAAATATACAAATTTTAGTCATTAGTTCACTAATCCAAACTTTTTAGCTAAAGTATTTCTTTGTAGTTTACCTGTTGCACCTTTAGGAATTTCATTTACAAAAAATATTTTCTTTGGAATTTTAAATTTCGCAAGTTTTTCATTTGCATAAATTTTTATATCATCTTCAGTACACTTCATGCCTTCTTTTATGATTATTGCGGTAGCTATATCCTCTCCAAGCATTTTATCCTCATATCCAAAGCAAACGGCTTGCTCAATATTTGGATGATCCATAAGAATATTATCGACTTCTAAAGGTGAAATCTTTTCGCCACCTTTATTAATTATTTCCTTTAATCTTCCGGAGATTTTCAGATAACCATCTTTATCAAAATATCCCTGATCTCCTGTTCTAAACCAACCATCTGAAAAGCTATTTTTATTTGCATCTGGATTATTTTCATATCCAGATGTAACATTTTCACCTCTAATACAAACTTCTCCCTCTTCCCCTTGATTCAAAATCTTGTTATTATTATCCATAATACAAACTTCTGGCCCAGCAGGAATTCCTACAAATCCAGGTTTTTGAGACTTAGGCGGTAAAGGATTTGAGGTCATTTGATGAGTAGCTTCCGTCATCCCATATGCTTCTATTACTGGACAATTAAATACCTCGTTTAGTTTTTCAAATACAGCCGGAGGCAGAGATGCTGATGATGATCTTAAAAATCTAAGATTTAATTGTTTAGCAGTTTCTAGATTTTTATCTGCTCTCATCAATATTGCTTGATGCATTGTAGGTACTCCAGAATACCAAGTTATTTTCTCTCTTTTTGCATTATCTAAAAATTTTAATGCATTAAATCCACTACTTGCACATACAGATGCCCCTACTTTCATAGATGCAGCAAGAACTGCAATTAAGCCATGAATATGAAATAATGGCATAATATTTAGACAATGATCTTTATCAGTTAAATTAAGACTTTTGGAGATATTATCTGCCGAAGAAAAAATATTTTTATTTGTTAATGGAACAATCTTAGGTTTTGATGTAGTGCCCGAAGTATGCAGCACAAGAGCTTCATGGTCTTCGCCTGGCAAAATATAATCACTGCTTTTTTCAAAAAGATTAAAATCACCGCTTAAAGTATTTCCGTCTGATTTTATTTCGCAAACAGGAATTTTTAATTTATTTGCGACTTCTACTACTGGATTTTTAGAATTTTTCTCTACAATCACTATCTTTGGCTTTAAATCCTCTAGGTAAAATTCGAATTCTTCAGATTTATAGTTAGGGTTTAAAGGTGCAGCAGACATGTAGCTTGAAATCGCCAAAAAACTAGTTGCCATGTAAGGACCGTTTGGCAAAACTATTGCTGCACGATCTTTATTATTAATACCATTACCTGATAATTGTTTTGAAATTCTTTCTATTAATGATTTTAAATCAACAAATTTTAGTGGAGAACCACTTTCAGATGTTATTGCAGTTAGATTATCATTTTGTGATTCTATAATATTCCTAACAATTCTAGATTTCATTTAAATTAATAACCTTTTGCGTATCCATCTTTTCTTGGATCTGAACCGCCAACTAAATTTCCTTTTTCTCTATCTATTTGAATTGCTTGTCCGCCTCCATGAGTACCATCTATATACTCAACATTATGACCGACTTCTTTTAAATTATTAAAAATTTTTTCATCAATACTTTTCTCTAATTTATAAATGTTATTGAAATGGAAAGCCCTAGGAAATGAAATGGCTTGTTGAGGAGTTAAGTTATAATCAATAATACTATTTAAAACGTGAACTTGTCCTACAGGTTGATATTGTCCTCCCATTACTCCATAAGATAATTCACATTCTCCTTTGTTGTTCATAACTATTCCAGGAATTATGGTATGTAGCGGTCTTTTTAATCCTTGAATACAATTAGGATGACCTTCCTCAACTCTAAAATTAGTTCCTCTATTGTGAAGAACCACTCCAGATTTATCACCTGTTATTCCAGAACCAAAAGCATAGCAAACAGAATTTATTATTGAAACTACATTTAAATCTCTGTCTACTACACTTAAATAAACTGTTTCAGGATGGTTTGGAATATTTAGATCTCCTACATCTGCGCAGCCATTAATAGATATATTTTTTGAGATATTATCTATATTTTGTTCACTTAATATTTTTTTTAAATCTAAATCTACAAATTCTGGATCACCAATATTTTCTTCTTTAAGTTTATAAGCCTGCTTTGTAACTTCTGCTTCAAGATGGAACCTTTCAAATGAATTCACATCATATTTTTCAATACCTAACTTTTCTAATAATTTCATCATTACTAAAACTGTTATTCCAGGGCCACTCGGAGGACATTGATGAATGAAAATATCTCTATATCTATCTGATAAAGTATCTGATTTAATAGTTTTTTGCTTATGGAAATCTTCAATTGTATGTAAGCCCCCAAACTCTTTTAAAGTTTTAACTAAATCTTCAGCAATTGATCCTTCATAAAATTCTTTAACTCCATTTTTTGAAATTTTTTCGAGAGTCTCTCCAAGTGCAGGATTTTTATTTACCTCATTAAATTGATAACTTTTACCATTATTTAGCATATGTTTTCTAGAATATGGGTTATCGTTTAATTTATTAAATACGTTACTCCAGGCGTTAGCAACAACTTTAGTCACTTTAAAACCATTCTTTGCAATATCTATACCTTTGTGAAACAACTCCTCAAAATCGAGTTTTCCAAAATCATTATGAATTGAATTCCAAGCATCTAATGCACCAGGAATAGTTACTGCGTGAGGACTTGTTAATCCAATTTTATCTATATTCTTTTCCTTGAAATAATCAAAATTCGCTTTTGCTGGAGCAATACCTGATCCATTATATGAAACAGGGTCTTTTCCATTCATTTTTATTATTGCAAAACAATCTCCACCTATACTTGTGGCATTAGGCTCTGCAACAGACAGAACAACAGAAGCTGCAATAGCTGCATCAACTGCATTTCCACCTTTTTGTAATATTCTAAGAGCTTCTTCTGTAGCTATTGGATGTGATGTTGCGGCCATACCATTTGAAGAAATGGCATCTTTATCTTTTGTTGAATGATTATTCATAATAGAACTGTAATTTCATAAAAAATATAAATGATCAATAAAATAAATAAAAGTATTCTAATTTTTTCTGTATTTGCCTTTGGCTTTTTTATATCAAATTTACTGAGATCAATTACCGCAACATTAACACCTGCTCTTTCAACTGAATTCAATTTAAGTGCCGCAAATCTTGGACTTTTAGCTGGAGGATATTTTCTAGGGTTTTCGCTCATGCAAATTCCTACCGGTATGTTATTAGATAGATTTGGTCCAAAAAAAGTTATCGGATATTTATTAATCATTGCTCTTATTGGAACTATTTCATTTGCTTTTGCTAAAAGTTTTGCAGGTTTATTAATTTCTAGAATTTTCATTGGTGTAGGTGTTGCTGCTTGTTTAATGGGTCCTTTAACTGGTTATAGAGTATGGTTTGAAGAAAAATATCAACAACGTGCAAATTCATGGATGTTGATGGTTGCAAATTTTGGATTTGTTGCATCAACTCTACCAGTTCAAATTTTATTACCAATAATTGGTTGGCGATCTATTTTTTTAATTATAGCCTCTTTAATTTTGATAAGCATAATATTAATATCAATTTTAATACCTTCGTGGGAAACTAAGAGGGATGAAGACCAAAATAATAATCTTCAAAATCTTTCCCACATATGGAAAAATAAATTCTTTATTAGCTTAGTACCGCTTGCATTTTTTAATTATGGAGGCGTTCAAGCAATACAAACATTGTGGGCTGGCCCATGGATGCTAAATGTAACGGGTTATGATGCAATACAAAGTGCGACAGGTTTATTTTGGATAAATGTAACTATGCTTTTTTCTTTTTTAATATGGGGATATTTTTTGCCAAAACTATCTTCCAAGGGAATTGACAGTATGAGAATTGTAAAATTTACACTTCCTGTAAGTTATATAATTTTATTTTTAATAGTCATAATGGGAGACAAAGCTGGTGCAACCATGTTCACTCTTTATATTTTATCATCAATAGTAATTTCTTTAACCCAACCAGCAATAGCATTAAATTTTCCTACTAAACTAGCAGGAAAATCTTTAACTTCATTCAATGTATTTTTATTTTCTGGTACTTTTTTTGTACAATGGATAATTGGTTTAATAATAGATTTTTCCAGAAATTTAGGTGCTACTATTACAATGAGCTATCAAATTTCTTTTTCAATTTTTTTATTTTTATGCATTTTAAGTTACTTATTTTTTTTAATATTAAATAAAAATGAATAAAAATTTTATCGGATATTTTCTATTATTATTTCAGCCACTTTTTATGGCTAGTAATTTAATTGTAGCAAGAGTTGGTGTTGATGATGTTCCTCCCATATCTTTATCTTTTTGGAGATGGTTTATTTTTTTCATTATTTTATTCGTCCTAAATTATAAGTATTTATTTGATAATTTTCAGATTATTAAAAAAGAGAGTAAAAGAAGTTTTTTTCTAGGATTGATGGGATGTGGTGTTTGTGGAATATTTCCATATATGGCTGGTTCATCTACAACCATTGTCAATATGGGAATTCTTTATACTTCTTCACCAATATTCATAATTTTAATCTCATATTTTCTTTTTAAAGATAAGATAAATATTTTCCAATTTATTGGCTTACTTTTTTGTCTAGTTGGAGTGTTTGCTGTAATTTTAAAGGGCGATATAAATTTACTTCTTGAATTAAAATTTGCTTCTGGAGATTTTTGGATGTTAGGAGCAGCATTAGGCTGGGCAATTTATACAGTTATGCTTTTTCAATGGAATTCAGAACTTAAATTTTTTCCAAGACTAACAATTATATCTTTCTTTGGTTTTTTATCTATTTTGCCTTTTTATTTTATAGAGCATTTTTATTTTGAAAAAACTTTATTTAATGAAGAATTTTATTATTGGATTTTGTTTGCAGCAATTTCTCCAGGTATAATCGCTTTCTCACTATACACATTAACTATTAAATATTTAGGACCATCAACAACTGGTTTCACGCTATACCTCTATACAATTTATGGAGCTTTTTATGGAATAATTTTTTTTTCAGAGATTTTGGAAAATTATCATTTAATAGGTACCATATTTGTGTTTTTTGGTATTTATTTGGTAAGAAGAAAAAGTAAAAATGAAATTAAAGCCTAAAATGTTATTTGCAAAAATTCTGTTTTATATTTTTATTATTTACTTTGGAGTTTCTCTAATAGTTTATTTTTATCAAAGAAAATTATTATACCATCCTGGAGAAAATAATTATTTAGATGAGGGACCTCTATCTCACAAAATCGAAAAAGTAACTATTCAATCCGATAATGATCTAGTTGGATGGTATTACAAAAAAAATAATAACTCTAAAACTTTGCTTTTTTTTCACGGAAATGCTGGAAAATTAGATAATAGAATTTATAAACTAAATGAGTTTGCAGATTTAGATTTAAACTATTTAATTTTTGCATATAGAGGCTTTAGTGGAAACAAAGGCAAACCAACAGAAATTGGACTTTATAAAGATGCAATTAAAGCCAAGGAATGGCTTAATCAAAACAATATAGACGATAAAGATATTGTTCTCTATGGAGAGTCTCTTGGCACTGCTGTAGCAATAGAGACCGCAAGTAACAATTTATTTGCAGGTATAATATTAGAGTCCCCATTTACATCCATGGAGATTTTGGCACAAAAATATTACCCATATCTTCCTGCAAAAATTATTTTAAAAGATAAATACAAATCCATTGAAAAAATTAACAAAATAAAGTTTCCCATGCATGTGATGCACGGGAAAAAAGATAATATTGTGCCATTTTATATGGGCGAAGAAATATTTAATAAATATGGTGGTGTTAAGTCAAATTATTTTAATGACAACGACGACCATATGATGGAATTTAATAAAAATTTAATTCAATCAATTGACAATTTTATAAAAAGTTTAAATTAAGACATAATTTAAACAAATCCACATCACTTTTAAATTCTAATTTTAGATATGTTTAAATTCCTTTTATTACTTTTTTTATTAATATTGCCGACAAAACTTAGTTCAGAAATAAATAATGAGTATTATGATAACAATTATTTTCATATTGGAAAAATGAACTCTTACAATAGTGAGTTCACTCTATATTTTAAAACACGGAAGAAAGCTATATTAGCAAAGGGAGAATTTTCTAATTATATCAATGATTTTCCACAGGACTTATACTTATATGATAAAAATTTAAATAAAGATTACCCTTTGATTTCATATGACTGGTTTCCAAAAAAAGTAAAAAAAATGTCAAAAAAATATAATTACCCACTTTTCCCAGAGGATTTTGCTTACTATTTATTAAATGACAACAACACTTTAATTTTGATAAGTGCAAAAAAAAATTTTTATGAAAATTTAAAATATGACATAAAAAATAATAAGCTAGAAATTGCTAATACCTCTGGCAAATTAAATTTTATAATCTCTTCTTATGCTGAAAACTGTGGTTATAAATCTCTAAAAAATAATTTTGAGTGCAACATCTATAAACCTTTAATTTCTAAAAATTTGCTTAATTAACTTGGGTAAAAGCACTTGCAAACTTCTCAGCTTCAAATATTTGTAAGTCATCCTCTTTTTCTCCAAGCCCGAGACCAACAATAGGTACTTTATATTTCTTTGAAATCGCAATCAATATTCCACCTTTTGCAGTTCCATCAAGTTTTGTCATTATGATGCCTGTGATTGGAAGTAATTTATTAAATTCTTCGAGTTGATTAATTATATTTTGTCCCGATGTTGCATCTAAAACTAAAATAACCTCGTGAGGTGCTGTTTCATCACTTTTTTTAATTACATTTCCTATTTTTTTTAATTCATCCATTAAATTTTTTTTATTTTGTAATCTTCCTGCCGTGTCTACTATTACTTGATTTATGTTTTGACTTTGAGCTATTTCCATTGCTTTAAAAGCAACTGAAGCTGGATCTGAACCGGGATCTGATTTTACAATTTTAGCATCAACCCTGTTAGCCCATTCTTCTAATTGATCAATAGCAGCTGCTCTAAATGTATCGCATGCTGAAAAAAGAACTTTATTATTATTTTGTATAAATATTTTTCCTAATTTTCCAATAGTAGTTGTCTTACCAACTCCATTAACACCTGAAACTAATATTATATTTGTCTTTTCTTTTTTTAAAAAAAAATCTTTCTTTTCTAGGGGTGTCATTAGTTCTAAAATATAATTATTAAGTATTTCGAAAACTTCCTTTATTGGATCATTTTTAGGATCAATCTTTTTTTGAGCAATTATAGATTTTATCTCTGATGCTGCATCTATGCCCACGTCTGAGCCGATCAAGAATTCCTCTATTTTATCAAGAGTTGTATCGTCAATTTCTTTCTTAACTATTATTTCTTTAAGACCTGATGCTATATTACTTGCACTTCTTTTAAATCCGATTTTAAATTTTTCAAAAATACCCATTATATTTTGATATTAATTTTTTCAATTTCAGATACAGGACCTCTCATTTTTATATTTAATTCATTATCAATTTGAATATTTAAAATTCCTGTTGAAAATTCTATTTTTGAATTACTATTTTGTAGTTGATTTAAATTAGCTGCGACTGCCGTTGCACATGCTGCAGTCCCGCAAGCTTTTGTTAAACCAGCGCCCCTCTCCCAAACTTTTATTTTGTAATGTTGTTCACTAATTTTTTGAGCTATCGTGACATTACATTTTTCAGGGAAAACTTCATGATTTTCTATTAATGGTCCATACTTTTTTAAATTTATTTTTTCTATATCCTCGCAAAAATATATGACATGAGGGTTTCCAACATTCACTGCAATACCACCATTCATTTTATTTCCGTCAATATCAATCATACCAAGTGATAGATTTTTAGTATCAAGATTTTTACTTAAAGGAATTTTGTTCCACTCTAAATTTGGAGTTCCAATTATCGTTTCAACATCTTTATTATTAAGAACTTTAGATTTTAATATTTTTGAGGATACCGAAATTTCAATTTCTTTTTTATTTTTTTCAAGACTTAGTAAATAAGCAACGCATCTAGTTCCATTTCCACATGCATCTGAGCGGCTTCCATCCGAGTTAAAAAAAGTAACATCAGCATCAGCTTTTTGACTTTTTTTTATGTAGATCAACTGATCGCACCCTATGAAATCTCTGTCACAAATTTTTAAGATTTGGTCATTTGATAAGTTTAAACTATTTATTCTCTGATCAATAATAACAAAGTCGTTACCTAATCCATCCATTTTAAATGCTTCAAATTCCATATAAATAATACTTAACTTATTTATTGACTTTTTGAACCTCTAATATAGTTTACGCGCACTTCCGCAAAATACAGCAATTTGCGGTGTCTTTGGAAACAAAGAGATCGACACCAGTCAGCGAGGGTTCGCCCACTGGTGCGATACTTGCTGTGCGAAATTATGTTTGAAAATTTAACTAATAAATTTGAAGAAATTTTTTCTTCATTAAAAAAAGCTCCTTCTCTTGATGAAAAGCAAGTTGATGAGGGTTTAAAAGGTATAAGGTTGGCCTTATTAGAAGCCGATGTTTCTTTAGACGTAGTTAAGGAGTTTATTAGTAGAGTTAAGCCTAAAGCGCTAGGTCAAGAAATTATACGATCAACTTCTCCCGGGGATATGGTTGTAAAAATCGTTTATGACGAAATAGTATCTTTTTTAGGTGATAAGAATTCTGAAATCTCCCTTAATGCTGTCCCTCCAGTTCCAATCATGTTAGTTGGGTTGCAAGGTTCAGGAAAAACTACAACAACCTCAAAATTAGCGAAATTTTTAGAAAAAAATAATAAGAAAAAAGTTATGATGGCTAGTTTGGATGTTTACAGACCTGCCGCGCAAGAGCAATTGAGACTTTTGGGTGAACAAAATAATATTGAAACTTTGCCAATTATAGAAGGCCAGCTTCCTGCTGATATTTGTAGAAGAGCTTTAAGTGCTGCAAATTTAAATGGTTGTGAAATAGTTTTATTTGATACTGCTGGAAGAACACAAATAGATTTTCAAATGATGAATGAAATCAAACAAATTGAAACTATTATTAATCCTGCAGAAACTATACTGGTAGCAGATTCTCTAACAGGTCAAGTTGCTGCTAATGTAGCAAAGGAATTTAAAAATACAGTAAATTTGAGCGGCATTATACTTACAAGAGCAGATGGAGATGGAAGAGGTGGAGCTGCATTGAGTATGAAATATGTTGCTGAGGTCCCCATAAAGTTTCTTGGTGTTGGAGAAAAAATTGAGAATTTTGAAGTTTTCCATCCTGATCGAATTGCAAATAGAATTTTGGGAATGGGAGATATCGTTTCCTTAGTTGAAAAAGCTTCAGAAGATTTAGATCAAGAAAATTTAAAGAAAACAGAAGAGAAACTTAAAAAAGGTCAATTCTCGATGGAAGATTATCTTTCTCAATTACGTCAAATGAAAAAGATGGGTGGAATAGAAGGCATAATGTCATTTCTCCCTGGAGTTTCAAAAATTAAATCACAAATGGACCAATCAGGAATAGATGAAAAAATTATAACTCAAAATGAAGCTGTTATTTTATCAATGACAAAGCAAGAAAGAGAAAATCCTAAAATTATAAATGGATCAAGAAAAAAAAGAATTGCTAATGGCTCAGGTACAGACATTGCCACTATCAATAAGTTGTTAAAACAATTTAAGATGATGTCAGAAATGATGAAAAAAATGTCTAAAGGAAACATGAAAGGAATGGCGGATAAAGGGATCCCGCCTGAACTATTTAATCAATTAAAATAAAGGAGATATAAGTAATGTTAAAAATGAGACTATCAATGGGAGGTACTAAAAAAAGGCCAGTATATAAAATTGTTGTGGCTGATAGTAGGTTTCCAAGAGACGGAAGGTTTATAGAAAAATTAGGTTTTTATAATCCGTTACTACCGAAAGATAAAAAGGAAAGAATTGGCTTAGATTCTGAGCGAATTAAATATTGGTTAGGTCAAGGAGCTCAGCCAACAACAAGAGTTGCAAGGTTATTGGGAGAAAACGATATAATGCCAATGCCTGAAAAAGGAAACAATCCTCAAAAAGCAATTCCTAAAAAAGATAGAAAAAAA
>CABZGR010000023.1 GCA_902525295.1 uncultured Pelagibacteraceae bacterium
AATTTAATCAGGCAATTAATTCAAATGTTGATTGGTGGGGATATTTTGGAGCGTTTATTTTTGGAAAAAAAAGTTTAGTTTTAGATCAAAGTTACGTAGATACAATTATAAATAATATTCAAAATAAAAATTTTTATGAGTTAGCAAATCAATTTTATTTTGATCATATCCGAAATGGCTATAATTTTATTTTACTTAATATTATTCCTTCAGTCTTCGGACTTTATTATTTAACTCTTGATGATGCAATCTCAAAATCTAAATACATTTTTATTACTTTAAGCATTGGCCTTCATTTATATATTCTACTCATTTTAAAAAAAAATATTCAATATTTGATTAGAAAAAATTTGAATTTTATCGTTGCGAACATAATAATTTATTTATTTATTGTCACTTATTTAATAGTAAATCAGAATTTTTGGACTGTTATAAAACTATACAGTTATATTTTGATTTTTATTTATTTGTTTACAGCCTTGAATTTGCAAAAAGAGAAAATAAATTTTTTAATGTTAATAATGTTAACTATTTTTCCAATATATAAATTTTCTACATTTAATAATGGAATAGGTATTTATGACTCTTTTCCATCTATAATAGATAAAAATTATAAAAAAAATATAAAATGGAATTTAGACCAAAAACAATTAGAAAAATGTGAAATAATTTACTCTTTGGAGAAAGATTATTTTGTGAATAGATATATTGAAATTAAAACTATACATAATAATAAAACCTTTCAAAATGACCCTTTTATTGAAAAAAAAGTTAAAGAATGCAATGTGTCTATTATTAAAAAGAGTTTTATAGTAACAAGTATCAAATGACAAAGTTATCAATAATAATTCCTGTGTATAATGAGGCTCAGAATATCAACTTTTTTCTTGAGAGGATGATTGGAGAAATTAATAAAATCACAGGCGATTATGAAATAATATTTGCACTTGATCCATCTACAGATGATACAGAAGATTTAATATTAAAAGCTATAGAAAAAAATAATAAAATAAAACTTATATTATTTTCCAGAAGATTTGGACAATCAGCTGCAACTATGGCGGCTCTCAAAAATGCAAGAGGTGAGAGATGCTTGATTATTGATTGTGATCTTCAAGATCCTCCGGAATTACTTAATGAAATGTATTTAAAGATGGATCAAGGTTATGACGTAGTACTAGCAAAAAGAAAATCGAGAAAAGGGGAGACTTTAATAAAAAGATCTGTAACATCTTTTGGTTATAATCTAATAAACAAAATTAGTGATGTTAAAATACCAATTAATTCAGGAGATTTTAGACTTATATCAAAGAAAATTGTTAATTATCTAAACGAATTTGATGAACCAAATGCATTTTTACGAGGTTTAGTAGCCTATGTAGGATTTAAACAAACTTTTGTAGAGTACGATAGAGATGAAAGATTTTCTGGTGCTAGTAAATATAATAAATATTTAGGTTCAATTAAAATCGCATTTAATGGTTTATTTGGATTTGGATCTAAACCAATTTTTTTTATGTCATTACTTGGTTTTGCATTTGCTTTTTTGAGTTTTCTTATAGGACTTTACTATGTTGTAGTAAAAATACTTGATCCGAATATTACTCCAGGATTATCATCCACAATTCTAATCATTACGTTCTTTTCAGGTCTACAATTGTTAGCGTTGGGTGTTCTGGGAGAATATATCGGAAGAATTTATGATGAAGTTAAAAAACGTCCTAAGTATATAATTGACAAAAAAATTAATTTTGATGAATAAAGAAAATCAATCTGAAAAAATATCAAAAAAAAATGCAAAATTTTTTAATGATAATTTAAATTATAGAGAAAATGTAAATACTATAGATACTTACGAAAATATAAGAAAAGAAGTATCAGACATTTTAACTGGCACAGATAAATTATTAGATATTGGGCATGGAGGAGTATTTGATTATAGTACTAATGAAGTAAATAAAATTGTTGGATTAGACTTGGAATTTATGAATAATAACAGTTTACCTGAAAACATAAGATTGGTAAAAGGAAGTGTTTTAAAAATTCCATCTCAATTAGTATCTTTTGATAAAGTTTTTATAAATATGCTTCTGCATCATTTATGTGGAAAAAACGTTAGAGAAAACTATGAAAATCTAGATAAATGTTTTGTTGAAATAAAAAAAACTTTGAAAAAGGGTGGTGAAATAATTATTGTAGAATCTTGTGTTCCTTTTTGGTTCAATATATTTGAAAAAGTTGTTTATAAGATTGCTTATCAAGTTATATTAAAATTTTTTAATCATCCACCAGTTTTTCAATTTACAATAAATCAGATTAAAAATTCTTTAATTAAGAATGGTTTTAAGTTAGAAAAATACAACATTATTAAACAAGGAAAATATATACTCCAGTTTGGATACAAATTTCCAACTTTTTTAACACCAGTTAAAACTGTTATATTTAGGGCTAAATTAAATTGAGCAAAAAGACAGCAATTGTAACTGGGTGTGCTGGCTTCATTGGAAGCCATCTTGTAGAATTTTTAGTAAAAAAAAATTATAATGTAATAGGATTAGATAATTTATCAACAGGCTATAAAAAATTCTTACAAAATATTGATAGAAATAGTTTTAAATTCCACAAAGTTGATCTTTTGAAAGACAATATTGATAAATATTTTAAAAATGTTTCAGAAATATTTCATTTATCAGCTAATGCAGATGTTAGATATGGAATAAAATATAGGAATAAAGATCTACAACAAAATACTATAGTTACACATAAAATTTTGGAGCAATGCGTAAAAAATAAAATAAAAAAATTTATTTTTTCTTCAACTGGCTCGATTTATGGAGAATCAAAAGAAATTCCAACTAAAGAGAATTGTGCTTTTCCAATACAAACCTCTTTGTATGGTGCCTCAAAGCTTTCAGCTGAAGCATTAATATCAGCATATGCTGAAGCTTTTGATTTAAAATGTTATATATTTAGATTTGTATCAATACTTGGTCCCAGATATTCTCATGGGCATGTATTTGATTTTATAAAAAAATTAAAACAAAACCCAAAAAAGTTAAACGTATTGGGTAATGGCAATCAAAAAAAATCTTATCTACATGTTATTGATTGCATAGAAGCAATTTGGAAATCTAAAAATTTCTTTCAAAAAAAAGTAAATATAATTAATTTAGGCACTAACGAATATATAACAGTAAAAAAATCTATACGTATAATTACAAAAAAACTTCGCCTAAAACCTAAACTATTTTTTAGTGGAGGGAAAAGAGGTTGGATTGGTGACAATCCTTTCATTTTTTTAGATACAAAAAAAGTCAAATCAACAGGATGGAAACCTAATTTAACAATAGAAAAATCAGTAGAAAATACTGTTGAATATTTAATAAGTAATAAATGGATACTAAAAAAAAAATAAGTATAACTATATTTGGCTCTACAAGTAAAATTGGCTCATCTTTAGCCAAAAAATATCTCGATGATGGAAATAACATAAACTTATTTTATAGAAATAATAACAATAAAACCTTCATAAAAAAAAATTTCGATTTAAAAAAAAACAAAAAAAAAATAAAAATAATTAAATATAATTTTTTTAACCAAAAACAGTTTGAATTATCAATTATTAAAAATAAAAATATTTTTAGGGAAACCGACTTGTTAATAGTAGCTATTGCAGAACAGGGTCAAATTAAAAATTTTTTTAGACAAAATATAAAAAAATTTATGAAAACATTTTATGTAAATTTTTTCTTTTATGTTTTATTATTTAGATGTTTACATAAAATTTTGAAAAATAAAAAGAAAATGTTAATAATTTTGTTTTCGGGAGGTGGATCAACATCATTTAGAGAAAATTTTAGTGCTTACTCCCTTACAAAAGTATGTTTAGTGAAATTGACAGAAATCATGAGTCAAGAAGTCAAAAATAAAAATATAAGATTTAATATTTTATCTCCAGGAATAATCAAATCTAATATGACTAATAAGATCTTTAAGCAGAAAAATAATGTTTTAAAGCAGGAAATAAATAAAATTAATAAAAATCTTAAATTTTCTGAAAATAATATTATTAAAATATATAAAACAATTAATTTTCTTTATTCAAAAAAAGGATCAAAAATCTCAGGAAAGCTAATAAGTTCAGCATGGGATAATATTATTACAAAAAAAGATACATATATTAGAAAACTCTCAAAATCAGACAAATTTACTTTAAGACGAAAGGAATATTGATTGAGAACATTAAAAGTTGCACTTATTGGATGTGGTGTTGTTGGTTTGAGACGCACAAAAATATTTGGTAAAAAGTTTAATTTAGTTGCATGTGCAGATAAATTTATAAATTCAAAAAAAAAATTTATAAAAAATAAAAATATATTACTTACAAAAAAATGGCAAGATATCCTTGAAATTAAAGATTTAGATGCAGTTTTTGTTGCCACCTATCACTCTGATCAAGGAAAAATAATTGAAAAATTTGTTAAGAAAAATATTCATGTCTTTTGTGAAAAGCCTGGCTGCAATTCATTATCTACAGCGAAAAGATTATTAAAACTTTCAAAAATTAAAAAAAATGTACGTATAAAAATTGGTTTCAATCATCGATATCATCCAGGCATTATTTTAGCAAAAAATATTCTAAAAAAAAATTCTTTGGGAAAAATTTTATACCTTAGGGCAGTTTATGGACATGGAGGAAGAAAAAATTATCATAAAGAGTGGAGATTTAATAAAAAACTTTCTGGAGGAGGAGAGTTAATAGATAAAGGGTCTCATCTTATAGATTTGTCAAGATTTTTTTTAGGAGACTTAATTGTTCATTCATCGTTTTTAAAAAACTATTTTTGGAAATCTAATTTAGAAGATAATTGTTTTTTTTCATTAAAAAATAATAAAAATAATTTATCTTTTTTACATTCATCATCTACTGAATGGAAAAATAAGTTTATTTTTGAAATTTTTTGTAAATATGGAAAAATTGAAATTAATGGTTTAGGCAAAAGTTATGGAAATGAAAAATTAATAATATATAAAATGTCTAAAAATATGGGAATTCCAAAAAAAAAAATAAAAATTTTTTCTGAATTAGAGTCTAATAGATCATGGCAAATTGAAGTTGATAATTTCTACGCTTCAATTATCAAAAAAAAAAATTGTGAGCCAAATATTACTGATGTTTATAAAAATTTAAAGATTATTAATGATCTCTATAAAAAATGATAATTGTTAGAAGTCCTTTAAGAATAAGCATTGCAGGAGGTGGAACTGATATTCCGTCATATTATAAACTAAATGGTAGTTATTTTATTTCTGCTGCAATAAATAAATACATTTATGTATCTGTAACTAAACCATTTGAAAAAGGTATATATCTCAAATATTCAAAGAGTGAAAAAGTAAAAAATATAAATCTCATAAATCATAAAATTATAAAGGAGGTGCTAAAGAATGAGAAACATCTTGACCAAATAGAAATTACAACATTAACAGATATCCCAGCCAAAACTGGTCTTGGATCGTCTGGTAGTTTTACAACATGTTTGATAAAATCTCTGAGTAGTTATAACAAAAAATTTATAGATAAATTTAGATTGGCAGAAGCAGCATGTGATATTGAAATAAAAAAACTGAAATTACCTTCCGGGAAACAGGATCAATATATATCTGTTTATGGAGGTTTAACAGAGTTCACTATAAATAAAAAAGGCAAAGTATCACCTAAATCTTTAAATCTTAAAGATGATGTTATTGAAAGGCTAGAAGATAATCTATTGCTTTACTTTACAGGTTTTTCAAGAAGTTCATCAAAAATCTTAAAAGAACAGAATCAAAAGACTATTATTAACGATAAAAAAATGATCGAAAATTTAAATTTTGTTAAAGACTTAGCGTTTGAAATAAAAGAGTGTTTAGCAAAAGGTGAATTAAGAAGGTTTGGCCATTTAATGAATGATCACTGGAAACATAAACTTTCTAGATCAAAAAAAATGTCAAATACTCAAATAAATAACTATTATAATTATGCCATGAAAAATGGTGCTGTCGGGGGTAAGCTAATAGGAGCAGGCGGGGGAGGTTTTCTACTTTTCTATAGTGACAGTCCTTCAAAGTTAAGAAGTGCATTAAAAAATACAAATTTAAAAGAAGTCAGGTTTAAGTTTGATTTTGAGGGTGTGAAGCAAATATTGTGAAAAAATATCAAGTTTTAATTTTATTAGGTGGTTTGGGAACAAGAGTAAAAAAATTTACAAGAAAAATTCCCAAGTGTTTAATTAAATTCAACAAAAAACCATTCTTATATTATCAACTGAAATACTTAAAAAATAGAGGTATAGATAATGTGCTTTTATCATCTTATTACTTTAGTAACACGATTAAGCTATATGTAAAAAAGAATATCGATTTTATAAACGTTAAAATAGTAAATGATGGTAAATTACTTGGAACAGGGGGAGCGATTTTAAATTCATTAAAATATATGGAAAAAAAATTTTATATTATTTATGGAGATAGCTATCTTAATTTTGACTTAAACAAAATAAAAAACAAAAAAAATTTAGCTACAATGGCAATTTATAAAAATAAAAATTTATATGATAAGAGTAATATTAGCCTAAAAAAATCAAACAAAATTAGATATTATAAAAATATTGAGAATAAAAAATTAAATTATATTGATTATGGTGTTTCTTATGTTGATAAGTCAATTTTTAATAAAAGATTAAATAAAAGGTTTGAATTGTCAGAATTGTATGACATGATCTCAAAAAAAAATATTCTTTCTAGTTATATTGTAAAAAAAAGGTTTTATGAAATTGGATCTTATGAGGGTATTAAAGATTTCAAAAATTATATTAATATAAATGAATTCAATTAATAATTTTTTCAAGAATATAAATTTTGCTTTATCTTCTCTCGATCAAAAATATATTGATGATGTTATCGATCACCTTATAAAGTTAAGAGCTAAAAAAGGTCGTCTTTTTATTATTGGTGTGGGTGGTAGCGCAGGTAATGCTTCACACGCAATTAATGATTTCAGAAAATTATGCAACATAGATGCTTACACACCTGTTGACAATATTTCAGAAATTACAGCAAGAACTAATGATGAGGGTTTTGAAACAATATTTGACTCCTATTTAAAACTTAGCAAAATTAATAGAAAAGATATATTGCTAATTTTTTCAGTTGGTGGAGGTAATTTAAAAAAAAAAATTTCAACTAATATTGTAAATGCAATTAAATTAGCAAAACAAAAAAAAACTAAAGTAATAAGTATTGTAGGTCGTTCTGATGGATATGCATACAAAAAGTCTGATATTAAAATTTTAATTAAAGTTAAAGACAAAAAACTTGCAACTCCTATATCTGAAACATTTCAAGTACTTCTTTGGCACTTGTTTGTTTCTCATCCAAGACTTCAAATAAATAAGACAAAGTGGTAAAATATAAAAATGCAATTTTTTTTGACAGAGATGGCACATTAATCAAAAGTTTTTATTCAAGTAAAAAAAAAATACCAATCGCTATTAAGTATTTAAAAGATTTTAAAATAATTAATAATGCAAAACGAGTAATTAAAAAATTATCAGAGAAATACTTAATATTAGTGATAACAAACCAGCCAGATGTTTCCAGAAGGAAAAATACTAAAAAAAATGTTCTTAAAATTAATTCAAGATTGAAAGAAAATTTAAAAATAGATGATATTTTTGTATCTTATTCATCTAATGATAATAATAAAATGCGGAAACCGAATCCAGGAATGATTTTTTTGGCAAAAAAAAAATATAAAATTAATTTAAAAAAATCATTTGTTATTGGCGATACTCATAAAGATATAATAGCTGGAAAAAAAGCTAAATGTAAAACCATCCTTTTAAAAAAAAAATATAATCAAAACCTCAATTTAAACCCAGATTTTATAATTAAAGATTTGAAAGATTTATTAAAGATTATTAGAGTCTAAAATTAGCTTCTTTTCCATCTTCGAAAAACTGTTTTACTGTAATTATAGAATAATTATTCAATTTTATTTTTTTTGATTTTATTTTTTTTATTAAACTTGGAGGTACAGTAATAATATCACACTTAGTTTTTTTTGCTTGGTAAAAGTTGTAAACTTCTCTCACGCTAGCCCATAGAATTTTTACATTTTTAAAATTTTTGAATATTTTTTTTGCTTTAATTATAATCGGTTCTGGATTGATGCCATTATCAGCTATTCTACCGCTAAAAATTGAAACTATGACAGGAGTATTTTTGTTTATAACTCTTCTTATTTTTAAAAGTTGGGAAATTGTAAAAACGGCTGTAATATTAAGTTTGATCTCTCGATTATTCAGATTTTTTATAATGTCTTTTAAGAATATTCCTTTTGTATTGATTACAGGTACTTTTACATAAATGTTTTTACTCCACTTAGAAATTATTAGTGCTTGTTTTATTATCTCATTATTTTTATCAGCAAAAACTTCTACTGATAATGGTTTTTGTTTAATTAATTTTAATATTTTGGCGCAGTGATCTTTATAATTTTTTACTCCTTCTTTTCTCATAATAGATGGATTGGTTGTTACTCCATCAATATTGTAGTTTTTTATACAGTATTTTATGTCATTTAAATTTGAAGTATCACAATAAAGTTTAGTCATTTTAATTAAAATTGTTATATATAAAGTTAAATTAAATTCAATGTTAAAAAAAACTTCTGTCTACTTAATTGGATTGCTACCTCTGGCATTAGTAGCAGGACCGTTTGTTGCTGAACTATTTTTGTTTTTAAATTTTATTATTTTTCTATATTTGGCACATAAGGAAAAAAAACTACAATTATTTAATAATATTTTGTTGAAAGTGTTTTTAATTTTTTGGATTTATATTGTAATTTTGTCTTTTTTTGCAACAGATTCTTTGATTTCTTTTAAATCTTCTTTTTTTTATTTTAGATTTGGGATTTATTCATTAGCCATAATATACATATTAACCATATATGAAAACTCTTTAAATCTTATTTATTATTTATTAAAATTTACAATTTCTTTTGTTATTATTGATAGTATATTTCAAGCCTTCTTTGGATTTGATATTTTTGGTTTAAAAACAAATAATCACGATTTGATGAGAATTAGTGGCCCCTTTGGAGATAAATTTATCTTAGGTAGTTTTTTACAAAAAATATTACCAATATTTATATATCTGATTTTAAAAGATTTTAAAAAAAATAAAAAAATAAAAATTACAGATATTTTTATTTTAATTTTTTCTTTTGTGATAATTTATAGATCTGGTGATAGAGCTGCATTTGGATTGATCATTCTTTTTAGTTTTATATTTTTTATGATAAATAGACCATTGAGAAATAAAATGTTAATTATTGCATTATTCTCAATTATTATTTCAGGTTTATTCACTCTTCAAAATCCTAAAATTTATCAAAGATACTTTGTTGACACTATTGGACAATTTAAAGGAAAATATTTTGAAGATTTTTTAAAGGATGATGTAAATGAAACAAATTTCAATTTTATGGTTTTTAGTTTTGAACATCAAACACATTTTAGCACAGCTTTTAGAATGTTTTTAAATAAACCTTTTTTTGGTTATGGCGTAAAAATGTTCAGATTTAATTGTAAACAATTTGAATATAAACCGAGTAGAGAAATTTTAACTTCATTTGGAAAATATAAAGAAACTTATGGATGTTCTACTCATCCTCACAATACATACTTTCAACTTTTGTCAGAAACTGGAATTATTGGATTTTTATCGATATTTGTACTATTTTTATATTTATTTTATAAAATTTTAATTTACATAAGACTTAAAGAGCAAAAAATATATCCCGAAAGTGCACTTTTGGTTGGAATTTTTATAAATTTGTGGCCACTAATACCAACTGGGAATTTTTTTAATAATTGGATAAGTATAATTTATTATTTGCCAGTAGCTTATTATATCTATGAAGTTAACTCTAATTCAAATTTAAAAATTGTTAAAAATATTAAGTAAAAAAAAATTTAAAATTAATTTATCTTGGTTATTATTCGATAAATTATTTAGAGCTTCGGCAAATATTTTTTTAACTATTTTTTTGGCAAGAAATTTAGGGCCAGATAATTTTGGTATATTAAATTATTTATTGGCAATTTTATTTCTATTTATTTCTATATCATCATTAGGTGTAAACCCTGTATTGATAAATAAAATAGTAAAAAATAAAAAAAATAATATTAATTCACTAATTAATGCTTATTATTTAAGATTTATTACAAGTATTATTTGTTATTTAATATTCTTACTAATAATCAATCACCTAAATAAAAATATAATTTATCTTAATTATTCACTTATTATTGGGCTAATTATTATTTTAAAGAGTTGTGAGGTTTTATTTAGTTATTTTGAAGCCAAGTCACTCTTAAAGTATATTGTTATATCTCAAAGTTTTGGATTTTTTATTTCTGCTTTAGTAATATTATATTCTGTTATTAATGGTTTAGATAATATTTATATATATTATGCCTTAGTGCTAGACTTAATAATAGTCTTTATACTAATAAATATATTTTATTTTTTTAATTTTAATGATCAATTTTATAATTTTGACTTTTTTATCATAAAAGATTTAATACTTAAAAGCTTACCAGTTTTGATTTCATCTCTCAGTATTATATTATACATGCGAATAGATCAAATAATGATCAAAGAAATGTTAAATGAATACCAATTAGGCATTTATTCTGTATCTGTAAGATACATAGAAATTTTTCATTTTATACCAAAGATTATAATTATTTCTATTTTGCCGATGTTATTAGTAAGTAAAGAATATAATTTAAAGCTATACAATTTAAATAAATTAATTAATAAATTTTCTTTTGTTATAATTTTTTTAATTTTTATAAGTACTGATTTTTTAATTCCAATTATTTTTTCAGATATTTACACAGAAAGTATAATGGTAACTAAAATTTTATCGTTAAGTCTATTTTTTGTATACCTAGGAGTAATTAATGAGCATTGGTATGTTTCAAAAAATTTACAAAAGTTTTATGCTATTAATGTAAGCTTGGGTGCTCTTTTGAATATTGTTCTCAATTACTTATTTATATCTCATTTTGGTTTGAAAGGAGCAGCTTATGCTACCCTATTAACATATGTATTTATAATCTTTTTGTTTGACTCTTTAAATAAAGAAACAAGAGTATTATTAAAAATTAAATTAAATTCTATATTTAAAATATGAGGATCGGAGTTATTTCAAGAAGTAATTTGGATGATAGACTTTATTGGTCAGGTGTGATCAATTCTATTTATATTAATTTAAAAAAAAATAAAAAAATTAAAGTAGTTAGGATTGACAAATTAAATAATACTCTCAGAAAAGTTTCAGCTATTAAAAGAGAATTTATAAGATACTTTAAAAATAAAAAATATGATGAAAATTATAATAATATTGTGTCTAAAAATTTTGCAAAACAAATTGAGAGCAAGATTGAGAATAAAAAATTAGATTTTTTATTAGCTTTTGATTCTTCCCTTATAGCAAATTTAAATACTAAAATACCCATTATATTATGGACAGATCTTTTATATACAGATTACTACCGTCATTATTATAAAAAAATTAAAGTTTCAAAAGATTCTCTTAAATCAATAAAAAAAATTGAAAATAAAGCTCTAAATAACTGCCATAAAATCATTCTTACAAGTAATTGGGCATTATCAAAAGCAAAAGAAAAATATCCAGATTTATCAAAAAAATTCAAGTTATTAGAGTTTGGTCCAAGTTTTAGGTTCGATTACAACAAAGGATTTATTTCAAAAAACATAAAAGCGAGATCGACAAAAAAACTTCAATTGATTACATTAAGCGTTAATTGGGAAAGAAAAGGAATTTCAAAAATTTTAAGTATTAATAAAATTATAAACCGTAAGGGAATTGATTCAAAATTAACAATTATTGGTTTAAAGAAAAAAAATATTTACGATAAGAATATAAACATAATTAAATTTATAAATAAAAATGACAAAGATGGAGAGAAAAAAATTTCTAGACATTTATTAAAACATCATTTCCATTTGTTACTCTCGAACGCTGAAGCTTATGGAATAGCACTAGTAGAAGCTAATTCTAGAGGACTACCAAATATAGCTTTCAAAGTTGGGGGAATGCAACATATTATAAAAAACAATATAAATGGAAAATTATTTGAACAAAAGTCAAAATTAAATATTATCTCGGATTATATTATAAAAGTATTTTTAGATAAAGTCAGA
>CABZGR010000024.1 GCA_902525295.1 uncultured Pelagibacteraceae bacterium
CTTTTGAATTTCTATCTACTTCAGCACCGATGGCTTTTGTAAATAATAGATACGGATCTGATAACATTGTAATTTTACCAGCTGCATTGTTTGCTTCTCCCCAAGCATTCATAACAAAAGGATCATTTACAGATAAACAAAATATATTATCTATTCCTTTGGCTTTTATTTTATCGGCATTAGCTACATATCCAGGAAGATGAAGTTTTGAACAAGTAGAAGTAAAGGCACCAGGCAATCCGAATAAAACAACTTTACCTTTTCCTAATATATCTCTAATTTTACTAGTTCGTGGTTCACCATCTGCTAAATGAAAAATTTCTATATCTGGGATTTGATCTTTAATTTTTAATTTCATATTGAGTTTATTACGTATTCTTTAATTTTATTTATATCATTTGAAATAACCTCAAATTTTTCTTCTCTATCATAAACATATTTAAGACTATCTGGTAATTCTTCAGTTTTTGAGATTGCATCTTCGATTGCTTTTGGAAATTTACATGGGTGCGCTGTAGATAAAACAACACAATTTTGCTCTAACCCAAGTTTTTTTGCAGCACCTATTCCAACTGCAGTATGCGGATCAACTACAACTTTATATTCTTTATTTATATCTTTTATCATTTGGATAGTTTCGTTTTCATCTAACATTTCAGATGTAAAATCTTTTTTTATTTCATCTAAGTCACTATTATCAATTTGATAAGTATTATTTTTTATCTTACTCATCACATCTTTTGTAACTTCTGAGTTACAGTCTTTTACATCATATAAAAGTCTTTCAAAGTTACTTGCTATCTGGATATCCATGCTGGGGGTATTTGTTTCCTCAACTTTCTTTTGAGTGTAATCCCCACCAGAAATTGCTCTATGAAGAATGTCATTTTTGTTTGTAGCTACAATAAGTTTATCAATTGGAAGACCGAGTTTCTTTGCTAAATAACCAGCATAAATATCTCCAAAATTTCCAGTCGGAACGGAAAAAGACAGTGGCTGTCTACTTCCTATTTTAAAATAAGCATAAAAATAATAAACAGCTTGAGCAACAATTCTTGCCCAATTAATCGAATTAACACCTGACATATTTATTGAGCTAGAAAATTTTTCATCATTAAACATTGCTTTGACTAAATTTTGACAGTCATCAAAATTTCCCTCAATAGCAATGTTGAATACATTTTTTTCTTCATGGATTGTCATCAGTCTTCTTTGCACTGGTGAAATTCTGTTATTTGGATGTAATACAAAAACATTTAAATTCTTTTTGCCTTTTAAAGCATCAATAGCAGCTGCACCTGTATCTCCTGAAGTTGCAACAATAATATTAATTTTTTCTTGCTCATTTCCTAAATGATATTGATAAAAATTTCCTATCAATTGCATTGCAATATCTTTAAAAGCAAGTGTTGGGCCATGATAGAGTTCTAAGACTTTTAAATTTCCTAAATCAGAGATTTTTACAACATCTTCTGCTCTAAAATTTGAGTAAGATTTTGATACTGTGGAAATTAACTCTTCCTTAGTCATAAAATCACCGATAAATGGGAATATTATTTCGGCTGCTAATTCATTGTAATTAAGACCACTAAGTTTATTTAATTCATCTTTACTAAATGGTTTGATTGACTTTGGCACAAAAAGGCCTCCATCATCAGCTAAGCCTTTCAGAAATACGTTTTTAAATGAAAAATGATCTGAATTATTTCTAGTGCTTATATATTCCATCAGTAATTTTTTTTTCTAAAATATAAGTATATTAAAAAAATGGAAACAGCTAATGAAAACCATGTAAGAGCATACTTTAAGTGGTTGTTTGAAATATTGGCTCCAATTTGTTTTGACTGAGGGTAAATTCCTTCCTGCTTGCTAATATTGTTGATAATGAATGGAGAAAATTCTTTGCCTGTATAAGTCAATAAATCTTCATCTTTAAGGGTGAACCAGTAATTCTTATTTACGTCATTATCTGGCTTGAAATAATTAAATTTGCTTTTTAATTTTAAAACTCCCTCAAATTTACTTTCATTTGAAACATACTTTTTAGATTTAAAATCTCTTGGAACCCAACCCCGATTTATTAAATAGCTTTTATTGTTAATACTAACTGGATTTACAATGTCAAATCCTGGCTCTCCTTTTTCATTTAAAGAATATAAATAAATTATTTTTGAATTATCTAATATTCCTTCAAATTTGATTTTTTTAAAGTTAATTGGATTACTTCCATTAAATTCTACTGAATCACTTTTTAAAGATTGGTCGATTGAATTTATTAAATCAAGCTTCCAGTTTAGTCTTATAATTTGCCAAGTACCTAATGCCAAAAAAACTAAAATAAAAAAGTATACAAAAATTGAAAAAGATAACTTATTTTTCAAGAACTATTAACTTCCCCAAATGTAAATAGCTGCAAATAAGAATAACCAGACAACGTCAACAAAGTGCCAGTACCAAGCGGCAGCCTCGAAACCAAAGTGATGTTCTTTAGTAAAATGTCCTAATTTACCTCTCCATAAACAAACCGCTAAAAAGATAGTCCCAACTAATACATGGAAACCATGAAACCCTGTGGCCATATAGAATGTAGCACCATAAATGTGACCTGAAAAACTAAATGTAGCGTGTTGGTATTCGTATATTTGCAATAACGTAAAGAATGCTCCTAAAATTACTGTACAAATTAGACCATTTATAAATCCTTTTCTGTCGTCCTCTAATAAAGAATGGTGTGCCCAAGTTACTGTTGTACCAGATAAAAGTAAGACAAGAGTATTTATAAGTGGGATATCCCATGGATCAAAAGTCTCAATATCTTTTGGTGGCCATACATTTCCCATGAATTCATTTGGAAACAAACTTGCATCAAAGTATGCCCAAAACCATGCAACAAAAAACATTACTTCAGATGCAATAAATAATGTCATTCCATATCTGTGATGAATTTGAACAACAGGTGTGTGATGACCTTTGTGCTCAGCTTCAATTACGACATCTCTGAACCACATGAATGCACAATAAATTATAAGTAAAAAACCTAAAACCATTGCCCACATAACTTTACTGTGGAAATAATAAACAGATCCAACTGCAGTAACTAGTGTTGCTATAGATGTAGCTAGAGGCCAAGGACTAGGGTCAACTAAATGATAATCATGTTTTTGACCAGATGCAGACATTTATTTTAACTCTCTTTTTTTTCGTTTTTATAATATTCAGATGAGAAAAAAGTATATGACATAGTAACATCTTCAACTCTAGATGTTTTTGGATCATTTACTAATTCTGGATCTAGGTAAAAAACTAGGGTGTAACTTGCCTTTTCCCCTGGATCTAGTGTTTGTTTTTCAAAGCAAAAACAGCCTAATTTATTAAAATATGCACCAAAAGATGATGGAGAAACATTATATGTAGCCACAGCAGATGAAATTTCATCTCCCGTGTTTTCCACTTCAAATTTAATTCTGTATACCTTGCCTGGCTGAACATCCATTGTTTTTTGATCAACATCAAAATTCCAATCAAGAGCACTGTTAACGTTGGTATCTAATCTTACATTTATTTTTTTATCTAAAACTATATTAGGAGCCTCTTTGGATATTTGTGTTGTTCCACCAAAGCCAGTTACTCTGCAAAATAAATCATACAGAGGCACAGCCGCAAAAGATAATCCCAACATAAAGACAAAAATTCCTGCTAGAATTAGTGGAGTTAAAGTATTTTTTTTAATCATAGAGGTCTTTCAAATACTCCAATATTAAATAGTGTGAAAATGAATAAGAAAACTATAAATGCAACCAAACCAACTGCTGTCCATAAATTTTTCTTTTTTAATTTTTGATCTTTGACTATCATAAAACTTTATCCACTAAGAAAAAAACAAATATTAAAAATAGATAAATAATTGAATAGCTGAAAATATGTCTAGCTTTCTTTATGTTAAATTTTCCAACTTTATAGTTGTAAAGCTGGAAACAAATTAAATTATAATAAAATGTAAGTAGTAAGCTAAGTGTTAAGAATACTTCACCAACAAATCCAATGTAATATGGAAAAACAATTGTAGGTATCATTAGCAAAGAATAAATTAAAATATTCTTTTTAGTATCCTGAATTCCATTGGTCACTGGAAGCATTGGAATACCTGCTTTTTTATAATCATCAGCTTTGTATAAGCTTAATGCCCAAAAGTGTGACGGTGTCCAAAAGAAAATTATAAAAAAAAAAGCAATAGACTCCAATGAAATAGAATTTGTTGCTATTGCCCATCCAATTACTGGTGGTAAAGCTCCTGACGCTCCACCTATAACAATATTTTGTGGAGTTTTTCTTTTTAACCAAATTGTATAAACAAATACGTAAAATAATATCGTAAACAATAATAGAAATGCTGATAAAGCATTTGTAACAAAGTATAAGCTCACAACTGAAATAACTGACAGAGATGTTCCAAAATATAATGCTTGGTTTCTATTCAGCTTTCCTCTTGGAATTGGACGCAGGCAAGTTCTAGACATTAATTTATCTAAGTCAGCTTCATACCACATGTTAAGTGCTCCCGCTGCTCCAGCGCCAAAGGCTACAATTAATATTCCAATCACTGATTGTTGAAATGAAACTGAAGTAGGAGCTGTTAATAGACCAACTGCACATGTGAAAATAACAAGAGACATTACTCTTGGTTTCATTAACTTTAATAATTCAGTAATAATACCTAGTTCATAATATGATTTTTTTACTTTAGAATACGTCGTAGCCATTTTTATTTTTATATCTTAAGACGTTACTAACTACTAGATTTTTCAGTACCTTCATAATCTTCAAACTTCGGTAATTCATCAAAAGTATGAAAATTCGGTGGTGATGGAACTGTCCACTCTAGTGTTGTGGCCCCTTCTCCCCATGGGTTTTGTGCTGCTTTTTTCTTTTTTGCAAAAGCGTAGATTAAATTAGCGAAAAATACCACTAAGCCAACTACAGAAATATATGAACCGATTGAAGAAATATAATTCCAATCAGCAAATGCATCCGGATAATCAGCGTATCTTCTTGGCATTCCAGCTAATCCTAAGAAATGCTGTGGAAAGAAAACTAAATTTACACCAATGAAAGTTAACCAAAAATGAAGTTGGCCCATCCACTCAGAATATTCATACCCTGACATTTTACCAAACCAATAATAGAAGCCTGCAAATATTGCAAAAACAGCTCCCAAAGATAATACATAGTGGAAGTGAGCTACAACATAATAAGTATCATGCAATGCAGTATCTACTCCAGCGTTTGCTAGAACAACGCCAGTTACTCCTCCAACTGTAAATAAAAATATAAATCCTAAAGCCCAAACCATTGGAGTTTTAAATGATATAGATCCTCCCCACATTGTAGCTATCCATGAAAATATTTTAATTCCTGTTGGAACAGCGATAATCATTGTTGCCGCTAAGAAATACGCTTTAGTATCAGTATCTAAACCAACTGTGTACATGTGGTGAGCCCAAACAACAAAACCTACTATTCCAATTGCTACCATCGCATAAGCCATTCCTAAATATCCAAAAACTGGCTTCTTTGAAAAAGTAGATACTATATGACTGATCATTCCAAATCCTGGTAAGATTAAAATGTAAACTTCTGGATGACCAAAAAACCAAAATAAATGCTGAAATAATGTTGGGTCTCCACCTGTTTGTGCATCAAAAAATGCTGTACCGAAATTTCTATCTGTTAGAAGCATAGTTATTGCTCCTGCTAACACTGGTAACGAAAGTAATAATAAAAATGCTGTAACTAATATTGACCATGCAAATAATGGCATCTTATGCAAAGTCATTCCAGGCGTTCTCATATTTAAAATAGTTGTGATAAAATTAACTGCTCCTAAAATTGAAGAAGCTCCTGCAACGTGTAAACTTAAAATTGCTAAATCCATTGCTGGACCTGGTTGGCCTGCAGTAGAAGATAGAGGTGGATAAATCGTCCAGCCACCACCGACACCTTGTGCACCTGGAGGTCCATCTACAAAAATTGATGAAAGTAATAAAATAAATGCAACAGGCAATAACCAAAAAGAAATATTATTCATTCTTGGAAATGCCATATCTGGTGCTCCAATCATTATCGGCACGAACCAGTTTCCAAAGCCACCAATCATTGCTGGCATGACCATAAAGAAGATCATTATTAATCCATGACCTGTAACCAAAACATTGTAAAGATGGTAGTTACCACCCAAAACATCATCACCAGGATGCATTAATTCCATTCTCATCAAAACTGAAAAAGCTGTTCCAATAACTCCTGCAATAATTGCAAAAATTAAATACATTGTTCCTATATCTTTATGATTTGTAGAATATGCCCATCTCTTCCAACCTGTTGGAGTATGATGATCGTGAATATGTGCTGCTTCTGAACTCATTATTATTTACTCGCTACTAGTTTTTTATTAATTGAATTTTCATCTTTTGCAAATTTTATCTTCGCTTCTGAAAGCCAAATTTGGTAATCTTCTTCTGAAACTACTTTAACTTCAATTGGCATAAAAGCATGTTTAATTCCACATAATTCAGAACATTGTCCGTAATAAGTCCCAACTTTTTCTGCTTTGAACCAAGTTTCATTTACTCTTCCTGGCATCGCATCTCTTTTAACTCCAAATGCTGGTAATGCCCATGCGTGAAGCACATCATTTGCTGTAATTAAAACTTTAACTACTTTATTTACTGGAACAACGACTATATTATCTGTTGCTAACAATCTTGGCTGACCTTCTTTTAAATCCTTCTCTTCGATCATATAAGCATCAAAAATTATATTTTCATCTGGGTACTCGTATCCCCAATACCATTGATATCCAATTGCTTTTATAGTTACATCAGCTTTAGGAATTGCATCTTGTGAATATAAAACTTTAAATGATGGAACTGCCATCACGATCAAGATTAAACAAGGAACTAATGTCCAAACAATTTCAACTAAAACATTATGTGTTCTTTTAGATGGATTAGGATTTCTCGATGCTCTAAATCTTACCATCACATAAAGCATTAAAAATAAAACAAACGCACTTATAGCAACTATGATTGGTACTAACATATAGTCATGAAACCAAACTATATCTCTCATAGTTTGCGATGCAGGCTCTTGGAAACCTAATTGCCAATTTTTTGGTTGGTTTGCAAACGCCTCAACTGAGTAAATTAATGCTATAAAAACAAAAAATAGTTTTTTCATTTGTTTTCTATATAGATCGAAAATATTATAAAAAATACCAGAGAATTCGCGACAATTTATCAATTTTGCAAATAATTGATGACAGATAACGCGGATATAACCGCAGTTTCAGACCTTAAAATGTTATCGCTTAGTTTTATCGATTGAGACCCTTTAAAGTTTAGAATCTTTTTAATTTCATCAGCTGAATAATCCCCTTCAGGACCAATTAAAAGACAATTTGGTTTTGAATTAGAAATCTTAATTTTTTTATTATTTGTATTTAAATCTGCAAAAATTAAATTGATATCCAAATTGTTAGAAAGGAATTTATCTAATGATTTAGGTTTTTCAATTGAAGGAATATTTATTCTATTACTTTGTTCACACGACTCTATAACTATTTTATTTAGTCTCTCATTATTTACTTTTCTAACAATTGTCCTTTCGGAAATAATTGGTATAAATTTTGTTACTCCAAGCTCAGTTGCTTTTTGTATCATGAAGTTAAAATAATTTGATTTAATGGGTGAGAATGCTAACCAGATTTCTTGCTCTTTATCTTTTTGTCTCAACTGTTCAACAACCTTGAAATTTAAGCTGCTTTTTGAAATTTCAGTTACAATTGACTTCCATTCTCCAGATTTATTAAAAACTGAAAAGGTCTCTCCTTGTTTAATCCTCATTACTTTCAATAAATAATGTGACTGAGACTTAGTTAAATTAGTTTCTAAATTAATTGATAATTTTTCTGGATAAAATATTCTAATATTACTCATTATAATTAAATTAATTTATGAAAAATATTAAAGCAATCATATTTGATGCATACGGAACTTTATTTGATGTTAATTCTGCTGCCGAAAAATGCAAAGAAAGATTGGGCGATAAATGGGAAGGATTTGCTAATTATTGGAGAACTACACAGCTTGAATATACTTGGCTTAGAAGTTTAATGAAAAGACATAAGGATTTTTGGCAAATCACCGAAGATAGTTTGGACAAATCTATGAATTTTTACAATATTGATACTGCAATGAGATCAGAACTATTGAATTTATATAAAGTGCTTTCACCATTTACAGAAGTAAGTGATGCTTTAAATAAATTAAAACAATCAAATTATAAATTAGCAATTCTATCAAATGGTACACCTGACCTTTTAAATGAACTTGTTGTTAGTAATGGGTTAAAAGATATTTTTGATGATATTTTTTCTGTAGAAGAAGTTGGTATTTTTAAACCAGATTCAAAAGTTTACGACCTTCCAATAAATAAATATAATATTGAAAAGGACAAAGTTTTATTCTTAAGTGCAAATACATGGGATGTATCTGGCGCAGGAAATTATGGATACAACACTGTTTGGGTGAATAGAAATAATAATATTTTTGATAAATTAGATTTTGAACCTAACAAACAAATAAGTAATTTATCAGAATTGCTTGATTTAATTTAGATATATCCTATATGAAACACATGACAAATATAGAAGTAGAAAAAATTATAGATCCAACACCAGCATCAGATGGTGCGGGAGTTAAATTAAAAAGAAGTATTGGTGTTGAACCAAATTATTATGATCCATTTTTAATGTTAGATGAATTTGGATCAGAAAATAAAGATGATTACATTGCAGGCTTTCCTCCTCATCCACACAGAGGAATTGAAACAGTTACATACATGTTAGCTGGAAGTTTTGAACATAAAGATAGTACAGGTGGTCAAGGAAAAATGACTGCAGGAGATGTACAGTGGATGAAAACTGGCAGTGGAATAATTCATTCTGAAATGCCAGCTATGAACGATGGAAAACTTCATGGTTTTCAATTATGGATTAATATGCCTGCTAGCGAAAAGATGAGCAAACCAGAGTACCATTATATAGATGCTGATAAAATGAGCACACATAAAGATGAAGATAAATTTATAAAAGTAATAGCTGGAAAGTTTGAAAATTCTGAAGGTCCAATAAAAAAACACAATGTCGACCCAATTTATTTTGATGTAGAATTACATGAGAGTAAAATTTTTAATCATCAAGTTCCATCCACACACAATTCATTCATATATTTAATTGAAGGTGAGATAGAAATTGGAAACAATAAACATGAAAGTGTTAAAGACTCTACTTTAATTTTATTATCTAAAGGTGAAAACTTGAAAGTAACTGCTTTAACAAACGCTAAATTTTTACTAATATCTGGAAAACCGATAGGAGAACAGATTGCAAGAGGCGGCCCATTCGTCATGAATACTAAACAAGAAATACTTCAAGCAATTGATGATTATCATAATGGTAATTTTGTAAAGTAAATATGAAAGCTATAAGATTTGAAAAGTTTGGAGGTCCAGAAGTCTTAGAATACAAGGATATTGAAATTGGTCAACCTGGTCCAAAGGAAGTTCTAGTTAAAAATTTGTCAGTTGGACTTAATTATATTGATGTTTACCATCGAACAGGTTTGTATCCGATTGAATTACCAAGTGGACTTGGATTAGAAGCATCTGGAGTAGTTGAAGAAATTGGCTCAGAAGTAAGTCTTTTTAAAGTTGGAGATCGAGTAAGTCATGCATCTGCTCCAATAAGTGGATACTCAGAAAAACAAATAATGCCAGAAGAAAAATTAGTCACGGTGCCAGAAGGTATTTCGGATGAAATAGCCTCTTGTATTTTATTAAAAGGAATAACTTCAGAATATTTGTTACACAGATCATATGCTGTAAAAAAAGGAGATAAAGTTTTATTTCATGCTGCAGCTGGTGGTGTTGGTCAAATATTATGCCAGTGGGCTAATGCATTAGGATGTGAAGTCATTGGAACAGTCGGATCTAAAGAAAAAGTTGAAATAGCAAAAAAAAATGGGTGCCATCATGTCATCAATTATACAGATCATAATTTTGTGGAAGAAGTTGAAAAAATAGTAGGTAAAAACGGAATAGATGTTGTCTATGATGGTGTTGGAGCAAAAACTTTTGAGGGATCAATAGAGTGTTTAAAAATTAGAGGGATGATGGTAGCATTTGGAAATGCATCTGGATATGTTCACACTATAGATGTCAAAAAACATATAAATACAAAAGGTCTTTTTTTTACAAGACCGTCAATAATGCATTATACAATTACAAGAGATGAATTAGAAAAATCTGCTAAATTGGTTTTTGATGCAGTTCTTTCAGGGAAAATAAAAATTGAGGTATCTAAAAAATACAAATTAAGTGAAGCTAAACAAGCTCACATAGATTTAGAGAATAGAGTTTTAACCGGACCAGCGGTTATTATTCCTTAAATTGATCATCCATATCTGAAAGATGAAGTCTTAACGCTCTAGTCGAAATTTGTATTTCTCTTATAAAAAATATTATTGAAACCATCATCGATAAACAACAAGAGCCAAAAATTATTCTAGCCAAAAAGTATGTCTCTAAATAAAGAGCAAAAACAGTAAGCATATTAAATAAAAAGCCAAATGCTGCAAAAAGTATAGTAATCCTTAAATTTTTTACTCTATCATTTAAATTAATTAGCTGCTGCTTCCACTCTGGTGGAGTATGCTTTTCAAAAACATATTCGTCGTGTATTTTTCTAATCAAACCACTTAATGTATGAAATCTGTTACTATAGACAGCCATAATAAGAGGAATGGCGGGAAACATTAATGCGGTAACAGTGTAATCAATATTCATGCGAATCAGTTTGATTATGAATCTACGCTTTGTTATTTACAAGTAAATTATGTCTGAAAAGGTTAAAATTTTTATTGAATTAACAAGACTTAATAAACCAATTGGTTTCATGCTTCTATTTTGGCCTTGTGTTTGGGGTTTAACAATTTCATATGATTTTTCTCTTTCTTTAAATACTTATTTTATTTATGCTTTTTTATTTTTTTCTGGATCTGTTCTAATGAGATCAGCAGGATGTATTGTTAACGATATAAGTGATAGAAAAATTGATAAGTTAGTCGAAAGAACAAAAAATAGACCAATCGCGTCAGAAAAAATTTCAGTATTTAATGCAGCAATATATGCTGCAATCTTATGTTTAATCGCTTTTTTAGTTTTGATAAATTTTAACAAATTTACTATTTATATGGCTCTTATTTCAATGCCATTAGCTTTTACATATCCATTAATGAAAAGATTTACTTACTGGCCTCAACTTTTTTTAGGTATTACTTTTAATTACGGTCTAGTTTTGGCATGGATAT
>CABZGR010000025.1 GCA_902525295.1 uncultured Pelagibacteraceae bacterium
ATTTCTAATTGATACTTTGCACTTTTCACCCATTGATTTTACAATTTTTTTCATTTCTATTCTTCTTTCTTCGCTCAGATCAGGTATTGGAAGTCTAATTAACTGGCCATCAATTTGCGGATTAAGACCTAATTCTGATTTTTTAATCGCAGAATCAATTAATGTTATATTATTAGCGTCCCATACTTGGATATTTATAGTTCTTGCCTCTGGAGTTGTTATAGTTCCGAGTTGATTAATTGGCATTTTTTGACCATAAACATCAACTTTAATAAGATCTAACATATTAGAGTTTGCCCTTCCAGTTCTAAGAGAGCTTAATTCTTTTGAAAAAACATCAATAGTTTTTGACATTTTTAATTTATAAAGATTATCATCAAACATTATTCACCAATTTTTATTCTAGAGAATTCTTTAATTTTTAAAGATGGAATATTCATTTCTGCAAGAATGTCTTTGACTTTTTTTTTTGGTTCCATAACCCAACCTTGTGTCATTAAACTATTTTCCTCTTTAAATTTATTGATCTTTCCTAAACTAATTTTTTTTGAAATATCATCAGATTTACCTGAATTTTTTAATTCCTGAGCTATTAATTCTAATTCCTTTTCAATAATTTCTGATTTTATATCGTTTGAATTCAAGGCAATAGGATTCGATGCAGCAATATGCATTGATAACTGTTTTCCAAATAAATTGATTTTTTCATTTATTTCATTTGTCTCTATAGAGACAATAACACCTAATTTTGATACATTATCTTTTACTACAGAGTGCTGGTACTTAAAATTAATAGAATTAATATTTTCAATTGTTTTTAATTTCCCAATAGTGATTTTCTCACCAATTTTTGCAATTAAATTTAATAAATTATCTTGAACACTACTACCGTTAAGCATGATTGATTTTTTTAAATCCTCTATATTAGATGAACAATTATTATTTATTTCACTTAATTCTTTTGCAAATTTGATAAAAGCATCATTTTTTGCAACAAAATCAGTCTCACAATTAATCTCAATCAAAGATGTTTTTTTTTCATCTCCACTAATCACTATAACTCCCTCTTTTGCATCTCTGGACATTTTTTTTGATGCTTTAGCTATACCTTTAACTCTTAAAATTTCTGCCGCCCTTTCAATATCACCGTTAGATTCTTTAAGTGCAGAATTACAATCTTTGAAGCCTGCACCTGTGGATTGTCTTAATTTTTTTACTTTTTCAATGTCACTCATATTTATGAATATGATTAGTTTAACTTTTTATCTTTAGTTTTTGATAAGTTCTCACTTTTTATTTCAGATTTATTAGAATTATTATTATTTTGTTCAATTGACTTAATATTTTTTTTGGCGTCATCAATAGTAACTTTCATTAAATTACAATATAAATCAATTGATCTTCTGGCATCATCATTTCCAGGTATTGGGAAGTCTATTCCTTCAGGATTTGAGTTTGTATCTAAAATCGCAATTATTGGTATTCCAAGTTTAATTGACTCCTTAATAGCTAATGATTCATAATTTGTATCAATTATAAAAACTAAATCTGGAATTTTTTTCATCTCCATTATGCCACCTAAAGATCTTTGCAATTTATCTCTTAAACCACTCATTTTTAACAATTCTTTTTTTGTAAATCCTCTATTTTCAGATGCTAAATCAGAATTTATTTTGTTTAATTTTTTTATAGAGTTAGAAATTGTACCCCAATTTGTTAGCATCCCTCCTAGCCATCTATAATTTACAAAATATTGATCAGTATCTTTTGCTAATTGTGCTACTGCTTCTGAGGCTTGCTTTTTTGTTGAAATGAATAATATTTTACCTCCACTTGAGATAGTGTTATGGACTTTTTCAAGAGCTGTATTTGTTAGCTCTAGAGTCTGTGTTAAATCTATTATGTGAATTGAATCTCTTTTTCCAAAAATATATTTTTTCATTTTTGGATTCCATCTTAAAGTTTTGTGTCCTAAGTGGACACCTGCTTCTAATAACTGTTCTATAGTTATTTTTGGTATGTTCATATTTTTTCCCGGTTGTGCCACCACAATTATTGCCCTAAAGGGACCGGAGGTATAAAACCACTAATTGTGTGCGAGTTAATTTGAAAGATAAATACAAAAAATATAATAAAAAACAACCTTTTTTTAATCAATTACTACATTTTCAATCAAATTTAGTGAGTTTAATAGCTGATTATTAACTTTTCTTTTATCTTTGAGCTTAAATTTATGAATTTTATTATCTTTATCTAATAGAATATCAACATCAGTTTTTCCATCTTTTACATTAAGATTTTTTATTTTTTTTAATTCTTCAATATTTTTAAATTTAAGTGTGATATTTGTCAGTTGTTTATTTGTTAATTCTTTTAATGAAATCATTTTTTTTACATTAATTTTTCTTTGAGATTTATCATCATTAACATAATTTTTTATTAAAGTAATCATTAGAGAATTTCCTTCAAATAAATTTTCTCTATTTGATTCAAAATTATCTGAAAAGATGAATAATTCAAATACATTTGATATATCTGAAAATTTTACAATCGCATAGGAGCTACCTTTTTGAGTTTTTTTTTCTTGAACTTTTAATACTGTACAAGCAATATTTGAGCTCAAAATATCAATATTGTTTTCAAAATCATTATAATTGACAATATTATAATATTTATAAATTGATTTGTATTGATTTAATGGATGGTCAGAAATATAAAATCCTAAAGTTTCAAATTCTTTAGTAAGTTTGATATCTAATTCCCAATCATCGACATTTTCTAAAATATTATTATTATCATTTTCGTATTCTTCAAAAAGGTTATTTTGATTTAACAATTTATTTTCATGTATATTCTTTGACTTTTGTATTAAATTTGGAATTGAGTTAAATAATGATTGTCTATTATTATTGAATTCATCAAAACATCCAGCTTGAACTAAACCTTCTAATTGTAATTTATTTATATCCTTTGGATTTGTTCTATTTATGAAATCCGAAAGATTTTTAAATACTCCATTAGAAACTCTTTCTTTAACTATATTTGAGATAGATTCATATCCAACATTTTTAATAGCACCTAATGCATAATAAAAATTATCACCATCAGACGAGAAATCTGCAAAAGATTTATTCAAGTCAGGTCTAATGATTTTAATTTTAAGTCTTTTTAGTTCTTCATAGAATTCACTCAATTTTTTTTGATTAGATAATTCCATTGACATAGAGGCTACAAAAAATTCATGAGGATAGTAAGTTTTTAGGAAAGCAGTTTGATAAGCAATAACTGCATATGCTGCTGCGTGACTTTTATTAAATCCATATTCCGCAAAAGGTTCGATTTTTAAAAATATACCTGCGGCTATATCTTTGCTAATTCCATTTTTATAAGCTCCATCCACAAATCTTTGCTTTTGTTTTTCAAGTTCTGCTCTTTTTTTTTTTCCCATTGCTCTTCTTAAAATATCCGCCTCTCCTGCTGTAAATCCAGAAAGAACCTGCGCTATTTGCATTACCTGTTCTTGATAAATAATTACACCATATGTTGGTTTTAATATTTGCTCTAGCTTTGGATGCAAATAGTCGGGTTCTCTTTTTCCATGTTTACACTCATTATAAATTGGAATATTACTCATTGGACCTGGTCTATATAAAGCTACTAGAGCAATAATATCTTCCAATCTATTAGGTTTCATGTTTAAGAGAGCATCTTTCATCCCAGAACTTTCAAGTTGAAACAAGCCTACAGTTTTACCACTTGATAATAATTCATATACTTTTTGATCTTCATAATTAATTTTTTCAATATTAAATTCAGGTTTGTTTTTTTTTATTAATTTTTGCGCTTTATCGATAACTGTTAATGTCTTTAACCCTAGAAAATCAAACTTTATTAGACCAGCGTTTTCTGCTGAGTACATATCAAACTGAGTTGAAGGCAGTAATAAATCTGCAGAATTATCTTTATATAATGGAACTGTCTCGGTTAACTTTTTATCTGCAATAACTACTCCGGCTGCATGAGTGGCAACATTTCGATTTAAACCCTCTAATTTAAGAGATAAATTAATTAAACGATCAACTCTTTTATCTTCTTTAATTAATTTTTGGAGTCTGGGCTCAACATTTATACACTCTTGTAAAGACATTGGTCTTGATGGATCGAATGGGATCATTTTGCAAATACTATCAACAAAACCATACGGTAATCCTAGAACTCTACCAACATCTCGGATTACCATTCTTGCTTTGAGTTTACCAAAAGTAATAATATGAGCTACACTGTCTTTATATTTTGTAGTTAAGTATTCAAAAACTAAATCTCTTTTTTCCTCACAAAAATCTATATCAAAATCAGGCATTGAAATTCTATCAGGATTAAGAAATCTTTCAAAAATAAGATTGAACTTAATTGGATCTATATCAGTTATGGATAAACACCAAGCAACTAAAGAACCTGCACCAGATCCTCTACCTGGTCCGACAGGTATTTTATTTTTTTTTGCCCACTTAATATAATCTGAAACAATTAGGAAATAACCAGAATAATTCATTTCAACTATTATTCCTATTTCATGATCTAGTCTTTTTTTATATTCTAAATATTTTTCATCTCTCTCAATAAATGAATGATCAATATCAAAAACTAATTTAAATTTTTCTTTAAGTCCTTCAAGAGACAAATGTCTCAATGTATCATTTGAATCTTTCTCAGAAGATAAAATACTTGGCAAAATGGGCTTAGAAAAATTTGGCTTAAAAGAACATTTGTATGGTAAATTAAAATTATTTTCTAAAGCCTCAGGTAAATCGCTAAAAAGATCAATCATTTCTTCAGAAGATTTAAAATAGTGTTGATTAGTGAGTTTTGTTCTATTTGAATCATTCACATAAGTTTTTTCACCAATACACATTAGTGCATCATGTGCCTCGAACATATCTTTATCTAAATAATAAACTTCATTCGAAGCAATAATTGGTAATTGTAACTTTTCAGAAATTTTAAGATTGAAATTTTCGAAGTCTTTCTCGTTAATATCATTATGTCTTTGAATTTCTATATAGATATTGTCTTCAAATTTTTCTTTTAACTTAATTAATAATTCTTCAATTTCATTAAATAAACCTTTGTTAAAAAGTGAACCAAAGAAACATCTAATTGATCCTGTTAAAACTATAATACCATCTGAGTTGTTTAATAAATCATCTATATCACAATGTGGTGAAGTAATTTCTGAATTTTCTAAATAAGATTTTGATGAAAGTTTTATAATATTTTTATATCCATGATAATTTTTAGCTATTATAGGTATTAGACCTCTAAATTCTTTATATTTAAATAAAATCTGTGTTCCAATAATAGGCTGCGTACCCACAGACGATAAATTTTCTGAAAATTCTAATGCACCTGACAAATTGTATGTATCTGACAAACCTAATGATTTTATTTTATTTTTTTTACAGAAATCTTTTAATTGATCAATTTTTACAGCTCCCTCACAGATGGAATATTGAGTATGTATTTTAAATTGATTAAATGTTTTATTAACTGATTCTTTCATTGATAATATTCATTTTACCACCAATCATTTTAATTTTACAATCTGCCATGTTTGCAAAATATCTATTGTGGGTTGCAAAAATTATAATTCTATTTTTATCTTTTAGATTAAAGAGAATTTTAAATATTTGTTTAGCATTATCAAAATCTAAACTTCCAGTAGGTTCATCGGCTAAAATAATATTTGGTTCATTAATTAGTGCTCTAGCAATTGCTATTCTTTGATTTTCACCACCAGAAAGTTCAGATGGATAATGATTTAATCTTGAGGTTAAATCAAATTTTTTAATCAATTTTTTCGCTAATTCTATTGATTTAGATTTATTATTAGAAACTAACAAATTTGGCAGTATTACATTTTCGAGTGCTGTAAAATCGGGCAATAAATTTTTGTCTTGATAAATTATACCTATATTTTTTGATCTTACATGATCATTCTCGATTGAACTATTTGTATCAATTTTTTTTTTATTAAATTCAATAAAACCTGAAGAAGGAATATCAATAAATGACAATAAATTTAATAATGTTGATTTCCCAGATCCTGAAGGTCCTACAATTGAATATACCTTCCCAGCTTCAAACTTAAAATTTATATTGTTTAGAACTTTAAGAGATTTTTTTTCATATTTCTTTGACAAATTATTTAATTTTAAAAAATTATTCATATTTTAAAGTCTGTATTGTATCTAATTTTGCTGCTCTAGAGGCTGGAAAGATTGATACAATAGAAGTGGTTATTATTGAACATAATGCAATTAAGATTATTGAATTTACGTTTATTTCTGATGGAAGAGTACTTAAAAAATAAATTTCTTCTGGAAATAATGTAATATCAAAAGTATTAGAGATAAATTTCCTAATACTTTCTATATAGTATGAAAATAAAGTCCCTAGTAAAATGCCAAAGATAGTTGCTGAAGTGCCAATAATAAATCCAATAAAAAAGAAAATTTTTTTAATCGATGCATTTGTTACACCAATAGATTTTAAAATTCCTATATCTCTTGTTTTATTTTTAACTAATATAGTCAAACCAGAAATAATATTAAATGCTGCTACAATTATTATTAGAGATAAGATTATAAACATGACGTTTCTTTCGACTTTTAAAGCTGAAAATAAAGATTCATTTAAATCTGCCCATGTGTAAACATATGCGCCGGGAAATAAATCTAACAATTTTTTTTTATAATATTCAATATTTTTTGGATCCTTGAAATAGTACTCTGTAAATCTTTTATCTTTAACTTTGCTGAAAAAATCTTCCAACGTATTAAGATTAATATATGCTACGTTCTCATTAAACTCACCTATTCCACTATCAAATATCGAAATTACTTCAAACTTATCTTTTCTTGGAAATGATCCAACGATTGTTTGAACACCAGATGGTGACATTATTGTTATCTGATCACCAATATCTATATTAAGCAAAAAGCTTAAATCCTTTCCAATTGATATCGAATTATTTTTTAGATCTGTTGTTCCAAAATATTTTTGATTATTAGATATTTCTAATTTCTTAAAATCATTTTTTAAATATCCTTTTAAAAGAATACCTTTTGTGTTTTGTTTTGAGAGAATTACTGCTTCTCCATCATTTGAAACAATGCCTTTAGTAAAATTTTTTTCAACCGTAAATACTAAAGGCTTGTCGTAAGGTTTTACAACAGCATGGGCATTAAAACCTACAATTTTATCTATTAACTCTGTTCTAAAACCATTCATAACTGACATTACAATTATTAATACAGCCACACCCAAGCCTATGCCGATAAAGGAAAAGATAGATATTACATTTAAAAAGCCGTCTTTTTTTCTAGCTTTTAAAAACCTAAATATAATCTCTTTTTCTAGTTGTGAAATCAATTTTGCTTAGCTTTTATTATTTGTGAAGCTATATCTTCAACTTTTAATTTTTGAGTTTCTCCATCGACTTCCTTAAACTCATATAAATTACCTTCAGATTTGCTTCCAATTATCAATTGATATGGAATTCCGATCAAATTAAACTTTTTTATTTTAGCTGAAATATTTTCTTCTGTATCATCTATAATTGTTTCTATGTTTTTTGATTTTAGAAATTCATGTACTTTAATAGACTTTTCTAAATTAGATTTATCATTTTTATTTATCATTGGAATAATCGCACAATCATAAGGTGTTACTGACATAGGCCATTTCATAATACCGTCTTTATCGTTATATTTTGCCTCAATTATGGCACCAACAAGTCTGGAAACTCCAATTCCATATGATCCCATTTTTACAAATTCTTTTTTTCCATTAAAATCAACAGCTGCATTCATTGGTTTTGAGTATTTATCTCCAAAATAAAATATGTGACCAACTTCAATACCTTTGGTATTTACTCTATATTCTTCTGCAACAGATTTTTCAAATTCATCTTTATTAAATTTTTCATCTGTTACTGAGTAAAACTTTTCGTATTGTTTTCTCAATATACCTAATGACTCTTTGTCTAAAATTGTTTTAGAGCTGTCTACATCAAAAATTCTCTTATCTGTGTAAATTTTACTTTCTCCTGTATCAGCAAGAATGATGAATTCATGTGATAAGTTTCCACCTATGGGTCCAGTGTCAGCAGCCATGGGTATTGCTGATAAATTTAATCTCTTAAAAGTTTTTAAATACGAAAGGAAAAATTTATTATACGAAAATATTGCATCATCATCTGTTAAATCAAAAGAGTAGGCATCTTTCATATAAAATTCTCTACATCTCATAATTCCAAATCTTGGTCTTAATTCATCTCTAAATTTCCATTGAATATGATATAATAATTGAGGTAAAGATTTATACGATTTAAAGGAAGATCTAAAAATTTCTGTCACAAGTTCTTCGTTAGTTGGACCATATAACATTTCTCTATTTTGACGATCTTTAATTCTTAACATTTCTTCACCATAATCTTCGTATCGTCCACTTTCTTTCCAAATTTCAGATGATTGAATTGTTGGCATTAATATTTCTTGAACACCTACACGGTCTTGTTCTTCTCTAACTATTTGTTCTATTTTTTTCATGACTTTAAATCCAAGTGGTAACCAAGAATAAATTCCAGCTGATGACTGTTTAATCATACCTACTCTTAACATTAATTGGTGTGATTTAATTTTAGCTTCAGATGGATTGTTTTTTAGTATCGGAATAAATGATTTTGAAAAAAACATTAATTTAAAAAGTTACGTAAATTTAAAATTTCATTAATTACTAATAAATATATAATTATAAAAATACCAGACGTAATTAAAGTACAATAAATTATTTTTTTAGTTATTTTTGGATTTTCTGGGGCCCCAGGGTCAACACCCTCTATATTTCCCTTTTTTTCACGATTAACATCTATAGGTAGAATGGCAAAAAAAACTATCCACCACAAGCACACATATACAACAATTGAGCCTGTAATACTCAATCAAATCCTCACTAAGTTTATATTTGTATAAGGTCTCTTTCCTAATTTTTCTTTTGTATACTTTCTACAAGTTATTTTAAGAGCGTCAATTAAATTTGATTCTTGCTTCTTATTATTTAAAGAAAAAGTTTTTGCTGTTTTTTCAATTTCCTCTTCAAGATTAAATGTAAATTCATCTTTTTCGTATATAGGTAAACCTCTAAAAGTTAATAAAGGTTTGTTGTGAATATTGCCATTAGGTGTAATTACCAATGTTGCTTCTATTAATCCGTTGGTAGATAAATTTTTTCTTTCTTTGATAGATTGAGCATCTTCTTCAACACTTATAGAACCATCTACATAAAGTCTTCCACTTGGAGCTTTATCATATACTTCAGGTTTATCACCTGGATAAATTCTAACTATATCACCATTTTCTACTCTAACTGGATATGGTACTTGCATTTCTTTAGCAAAATTTATGTGTTCAATCATATGTCTATGTTCACCATGAACAGGTATGACTGATCTTGGTTTTATCCAGTCATACATATCCTTTAAATCTTCTCTATTTGGGTGTCCTGATACATGAATAAATTCACTATCTTCAGAAATTACTTCTATACCTTCTCTTACTAATTGATTGTGAAGTTTGTATAATTTTTTTTCATTACCTGGTATAATTTTTGAAGAAAATATAACTGCGTCTCCTCTCTCAACAAAAACATCTGGATGTGTATAATTTGAAATACGGTTCATTGCACCCATTGGTTCTCCTTGGCTACCAGTACATAAGTAAACAATTTTTTCTCTTGAAATATTTTTTGCATCTCTAGCATCAAGTGGTTCAATAACATTTTGCAAGTAACCACATTGCCTAGCAGCTTTATAAATTCTATGCATTGAACGGCCCACTAAAGCAATTTGCCTACCTGTTTTTTCAGCACAATAAAAGGCAGACTCCATTCTAGCTACATTTGAAGCGAAAGATGTAATAATTATTCTTTTCTTTAATCTTTCCATTATCTTTAGCATATTTTTTCTTACATCGAGCTCAGATCCTGCTCTTCCTGCGCTAAATACGTTTGTTGAGTCACATATCATTGTCAAAACACCCTCTTCACCAATTTCCTTTAATCTTTTTGAATTCATATTGTCTCCAGTTAATGGATCTGGATCACACTTCCAATCACCAGTGTGTAATATATTTCCAACAGGTGTTTCAATTTTTAGTCCATTAGGTTCTAGTATAGAATGTGTTAATGTAACAAATTCTATTTTAAAAGGGCTTAATTCTACAATGCTATTTAATTGAACAACTTCTAGATATCCTGTTACATCAATTTTTTTTTCCTTAAATTTTTCTGAAATTAACACTGATGTAAATGGAGTGGCAAATATTTTACATTTTAGTTTTGGCCATATATGAGCAATTGCACCAATATGATCTTCATGTGCATGAGTTAGAACAATACCTAATAAGTCATCTTTTTTATCAACAATAAATCCAGGGTCAGGATATATTAAATCAACTCCAGGAATTGCATCATCTGCAAAAGTAACTCCTATATCTACAATTATCCATTTTCTATTATCTGGATTTCCATAGGCGAATAAATTCATATTCATCCCAATTTCTCCAGATCCACCTAAAGGGCAAAAAATTAATTCTTCTTTCATTTATTTAAATACATAGCAGCCTTTAAAACTCCATCAGTAGTTAAATTAGATTTTATTTTTACTCTTAGTTTTAAAGAATTTTTAAACATTTTTGCTAGTCCACCAGTAAATATTATTTTATATTTTTTTTTGGTTTGTTTAATAATGGAATGAATTATATTGTCAATCAGACCAGAATAACCGAAGAAAAATC
>CABZGR010000026.1 GCA_902525295.1 uncultured Pelagibacteraceae bacterium
TTATCTTCTACGTTTGGTTTAGCTTGGTCGTATTTCCAATATTCAGGATCTACTGGTTTAAGTATTTTATTTTTAATTTTGTTTGCGGTTGCTAACATAGTTTTATTTGGAGGAGTTTACTGGTCTAAATTTGCACATATGTTCTACAAACCAGGTGCTGCAATCCAAAAAAATTTAGCAGAAGCAGATGGATCCAGAGATAATTTACCTCCACCTGCAGACGCTCCAGAACAATTTGGACTTGGAATTAAACGTGAGGCACCAAAGCACTATTAATATGATTGATAAAATTTTTAAGAAAGGTAATAAGTAGGATATGTCAACTTTTGTATACATGACGAGATGTGATGGTTGTGGTCATTGCGTAGATATATGCCCATCAGATATCATGCACATAGACGAAACTATTAGAAGAGCGAAAAATATAGAACCAAATTTTTGTTGGGAATGCTACTCATGTGTTAAGGCATGTCCTAATCATGCAATTGATGTAAGAGGATATGCTGACTTTGCTCCAATGGGTCATAGTGTTAGAGTAAGAAGAGAAGAAGAAAAAGGAACTATTTCTTGGAGAATTAAATTTAGAAATGGTACAGAGAAGAATTTTGTATCACCAATAACAACAAAACCTTGGGGAAAATTCATACCAAAATTAGCTGAAGCAGACACTCCTAATCAAGGAGAGATTAATTCACAAATTTTATATAATGAGCCACATGGTTTAAATACTGAAAAAGATTTACCAACTTTAGACAAGAATTCATTTAAGCAAGGCGTTTATTATTAATGGCTAAGCACAAAACTATCATTGAAGAATGTGATGTACTAGTTGTCGGCGGAGGTATGGCTGGAACAGGCGCTACCTTTGAGGCAAGACACTGGGGCAGAGATTTAAAAATAATCTGTGTAGAAAAAGCAAATATAGATAGAAGTGGTGCCGTTGCACAAGGTCTTTACGCTATTAACTGTTATATGGGAATGCAGTGGGGCGAGAATATGCCAGAGGACCATGTACGGTACGCTAGAAATGATTTGATGGGTCTTGTTAGAGAAGATTTAGGTTATGACATGGCACGTCATGTAGACTCAACTGTTCACATGTTTGATGAATGGGGTCTTCCAATGATGAAAAATAAAGAAACTGGAAGATATCAAAGAGAAGGTAAATGGCAAATAATGATACACGGTGAAAGTTACAAACCAATTGTAGCTGAAGCTGCAAAAAAATCTGCTGATAAAATTTATAACAGAATAATGATTACTCATCTTTTAAAAGATGAAAAAAATCCAAACCGAATAGCTGGTGCAGTTGGCTTTAATGTTAGAACTGGAAATTTTCACGTATTTAAATCTAGAACAGTAGTTGTTTCTGCTGGGGGAGCATCGCACATATTTAAACCAAGAGCAGTTGGTGAGGGTATGGGTAGAACATGGTACGCACCTTGGAGTAATGGATCTGCTTATGCATTACCTATTCAAGCAGGTGCAAAAATGACTCAAATGGAAAATAGAATTGTACTTTGTAGGTTTAAAGATGGTTATGGTCCAGTTGGAGCGTATTTCTTACATTTAAAAACTTATACTCAAAACGCTAATGGCGAAAACTACGAGAAGAAATGGTATGAAGCTACCAAAGAATTAGTGGGAGAATATATAGACCATCATCCAACACCAACTTGTTTAAGAAATCACGCCTTTATTCAAGAAACAGCTGCAGGTGGTGGACCAATTCACATGGTTACAAAAGAAGCATTCCAAGACCCACACTTAGAAACAGTTGGATGGGAAAATTTCTTAGGAATGACGGTTGGACAAGCGGTAGTTTGGGCATCTCAAAATATTGATCCAAAATACACAAATCCTGAATTAACAACTTCAGAACCATATGTAATGGGATCTCATGCTACTTGTTCAGGAGCATGGGTTAGTGGACCAGAAGATATAGCACCAGATGAATATTTCTGGGGATACAATAGAATGATGACTATCGATGGATTATTTGGAGCAGGCGATGCAGTTGGTGGAAGTGCTCATAAGTTTTCATCTGGTTCATTTACAGAAGGAAGGTTGGCGTCTAAAGCTGCCGTTAAATATATTCAAGATAAAAAAGCTGATGATATCGAAGTTTCTGATGCACAATTAGAGAAGCTTAAAGAAGAAATATTTAAGCCAATTGAGAACTATACGGTGGGAAGAAATGAAATTACTGGAGGAACTGTTTCTCCAAGCTATATTTTACCTATACAAGGACTACAAAGACTACAAAAAATTATGGATGAATATTGTGGCGGATTAACAAATAATTATATGACAAATGATAATCTACTAAAAAAAGGCTTAGAACAGCTACAATTACTTCAAGAAGACTTAGATCATGTCGGAGCTGAAGATTATCACCAATTGATGAGAGCATGGGAACTTAAACATAGAGCTGTAACATCAGAATGTGTTGCTCATCATACTTTATTTAGAGAAGAAACGCGTTGGCCAGGTTATTATTATAGAGGCGATCATATGAAACTTGATGATGAAAACTGGCACTGTTTAACTGTTTCTAGAAGAGATCCTGAAACTGGAAAATTTGAAATGGAGAAAAAGCCTGTTTATCATATCGTTGATGATAAAGAGAAGAAGCAAGCTTCCTAACCATTTTAGATGAGTATTGTCGACAAATCAGACGAAGAAATCATTAAAATTGCTGATCCTATCTGGGATAACATGGTTAGATGTTCCAACATGAAAGATTATGGTGGATTTACTAGGGATTTATCATCACAAATGCTTTACGGGGCCAACGAAGTAGAGCTTGGCAAGCAATGGGCAAGCAATAAGCTGATCTCAAGCCTTAAAGAGGGGTGTAAGGCTATAGGCTGTCTAAGAAGAGGCTTGTACGTAACTGTTATCTATAAACAAAACAGTACAGAGATACCCGGAGACTTTTTAGGAAGACTTGTCCTTGGTGAAGAGGGAGATGAGGTCAAAGTCTTTGGAGCAACTATTTTTTAAATTTAATTAAATATTATTTGCATTTAATAAAACTTGTGGTAATTGGCGGGTATGCTTCAAGCTTTTAATCAAAATATTAAGAAAATCCCATTATTAGTTTCAAATCAGTTTTCAAAAATAATTAAATCTTTTCTATATCTTTTTATATTTTTTACTTGGGCAATTATAATCTTAGTAACATTTCAAAATTTTATTTAATTTATTCTTATAATCATTGACTTTAGATTATGAGAGGAATAGTTAGATTATATGGAATATTTTCTTCCAATAGCTCAAGTCGAGGTTAACATACTCTTTATATTTGGTTTAAGTTTAGCAGTTGGTATTCTTTCAGGATTGTTTGGTGTAGGTGGAGGATTTTTAATGACACCATTTTTAATTTTTTTAGGTATTCCACCAGCTTATGCAGTTCCAAATGAAGCAAGCAATATTTTAGGTACATCGGTATCTGGTTCAACTACTCATTATTTAAAAGGTACATTAGATTATAAAATGGGATTGATGATTGTAGTTGGTGGAACTATTGGAACTTTGCTTGGGATCTTAACTTTTTCTTATTTTCAGGATATTGGAAAAATAAACATCGTTATCTCTTTAGCCTACATGTACATCTTAGCTATACTTGGAACTTTAATGCTTATTCAAGGAGTATCAGAAATTGATAAGGCTAGAAAAAAAATTGTTGTTAGAAAAAAATTACATACTCATTATTGGATACATGGACTACCCTTTAGAATGCGTTTTAAAAAATCAAAAGTTTATGAAAGTGCATTTACTCCAATTATTATTGGTTTAATTGTTGGATATATTGCAGCAATTATGGGAGTGGGTGGTGCATTTATATTAGTTCCTGCAATGATTTATATTATTGGAATGCCAACAAAACTAATTCCTGGCACATCTTTGTTTGTTACAATATTTGTAAGTGCAATCGTAACAGTTCTTCATGCTTTTAATTATGGAACAATTGATCTTGTTTTAGTTTTTGTACTTATACTTGGCTCAATTATTGGCGTTCAGTTTGGTCAAAAAATTGGTGAAAAAGTTGATAGCTCAGAATTTAAAACAATCTTAGCAGTACTTTTATTATTAGTTGGAATTGCAATTGCTTATGACACTTTTATTAAAGAAAACGTAATCGTTGAAACAGTAGTAAATGGAACTAAAAACCTTGGTAACATTGCACAGTTTATTTTAGATTATTCGAAAGACCTTCCAGTTTTTTATGGACTTACATCAGTTGTATTAGCAGTAGTTCTTGGAATTGGAGCTGCAATTTTAAGAAATTATATTTCTAAGTGGAACAAAGCAAGAGAAGCTAAGCTTAAAGCTTAAGCACTTCTGTATAATTTAGTCATCACAAATTCTCTATGACCTAATGCTTCAGCACAAGTTAATCTTCCGTTTGCAACTCTTATTGTAGCTTTAATTAATTCATCACCAGCTTCATCTAAATTCATTTCTCTTGATAAGATTTTAGAAACATCAACATCAATATGCTCACTCATGGTTCTAGCAGTTAAAGGATTAGCAGTTAGTTTTACTACTGGCTCAATTGGGTTTCCAATTATATTTCCTTGTCCGGTTGGAAATAGGTGAAGATTGAATCCTCCTGCAGCTTGTAAAGTAACACATTCAGCAGCAGCTGATGAGGTATCCATAAAGTATAAGCCTGGACCTTTAGTTGGTTCTTCTGCTGGTTCTAGTACATCAATAAATTTGCATCCCCCAATTTTTTGAAAGTTTCCAAATGCTTTTTCTTCGATTGTAGTAAGTCCACCTGCTATATTTCCAGCTGTTGGTTGACTTTCAGAAAGATCGTCAGTTGCTTCTTTTAAGATGAAATCATTATACGAACTCCAAGTTTTTCTAAACTTCTCTTGAGCCTCAGGAGTTTTTCCTCTTTTTTCACACACAGTTTCAGCACCTGTTAGCTCAGATGTTTCACCAAAACATAAATGAACACCCATGGGCTCTAATTTATCCATTAAATTTCCAACTGTCGGATTTGATGCTAATCCTGATGTTGTATCAGACTCTCCACATTTAACTGATATCCATAAATCACTTATAGGACGCTCTTCTCTTTGTTTCTCAGATGCCCAAATTGAAAATTCTTGAGCTTTCTTTGAAACTCTTGCTATAGTGTCTATATCTCCTACACCTTCTATACTAAATCCTTCAACTGGTTTTCCAGTCGTTGCAATTGCATCAACAATTCTTTTTGTCCATTTAGGCTCAATACCAATTACTATAACTGCTGCAACATTTGGATTTTTTCCTGTTCCAATCATTGTTCTGAAATGAAGTTCTAAGTCTGCTCCAAATTGTAATCTTCCATAAGAATGTGGAAGTGCAATCGTACCTTTAATATTATTAGCTACAGCTTCAGCACAAGCATTTGAAATATCATCAACAGGTAGAATTATTACGTGATTTCTTGTACCTGTTCTTCCATCTTCTCTTTTATATCCTAAAAACGTTTTTGGAATTTCCATATTACCACTTTTTAGTTTTTACGTTGTGAACATGTACATGCTCACCTTTTTTAATTGATTTTACGACTTTGCCAATATCATGCCCGTACTTTAATATTGTATCTCCCTCGTTAAGATCGGTCATAGCAATTTTATGACCCAAAGGTATTTCATCCATCGATTGAATTTTTACTGATTTATCATTTTCCATAATCCAGCAATCACAGTCTTGTTTTGGAGTAATTTTTTCAATAACTACAACACCTACATTGTCTTTTTCATCGTGGATTATAATATCTGTGCCGGCCATTGTGACGATTTCTTTGTTTGAAATTCGACCCAATTTATATATGAATTGGGCACTTTGACAATTAAAAAATAGAATTAAGAAGGATTTGATATGGCTAAAATGACAACTGAAGAAGCTTTTGTAAAAGTTTTACAAATGCATGGTATCGAACATTCGTTTGGTATTATTGGTTCTGCATTCATGCCTATTTCTGATCTTTTCCCAGAAGCTGGAATAACTTTTTGGGATGTTGCTCATGAAACAAATGGAGGATTGATTGCTGATGGTTACACGAGAGCAACTGGAAAAATGTCAATGGTGATTGCTCAAAATGGTCCAGGTATTACAGGACTTGTTACACCAATAAAAACTGCTTACTGGAATCACACTCCACTATTATTAGTTACACCACAAGCTGCAAACAAAACTATGGGTCAAGGTGGTTTTCAAGAAGTAGAGCAAATGAATTTATTTAAAGACATGGTATGCTATCAAGAAGAAGTTAGAGACCCATCAAGAATGGCAGAAGTTTTAAACAGAGTAATAGAAAAAGCATTTAGAGGTTCAGCGCCTGCGCAAATAAATGTACCAAGAGATTTTTGGACACAAGTTATAGATATAGAGTTACCCCCAATTGTAAGATTTGAAAGACAAGGTGGCGGGAAAGAAGCTGTTGATAGAGCTGCGAAATTATTATCAGAAGCAAAATTCCCAGTAATTTTATCTGGAGCAGGAGTTGTTATAGGTGATGCGATTGATGATTGTAAAAAATTAGCAGAAAAGCTTGATGCACCTGTATGTAATGGATATCAACATAACGATAGCTTTCCAGGAAGCCATCCATTAGCTGTTGGTCCATTAGGTTACAACGGATCTAAAGCTGCAATGGAGTTAATTTCAAAAGCTGATGTAGTTTTAGCATTAGGAACAAGATTAAATCCATTTTCAACATTACCAGGATATGGAATTGATTACTGGCCAAAAGAAGCAACAATTATTCAAGTAGATATGAACCCCGATCGTATTGGTTTAACTAAGAAAGTTACAGTTGGTATTTGCGGTGATGCTAAAATGGTAGCTCAACAAATATTAGAAAAACTCTCATCAAATGCTGGAGATAATGGTAGAGAAGATAGAAAAAATCTAATTCATCAAACAAAATCTGCATGGTTGCAAACTCTCACAAGTTTAGATCATGAGGATGATGATCCAGGAACTGTTTGGAACAAAGAAGCAAGAGAAAGAGATAAAGATAGAATGTCTCCAAGACAAGCATGGAGAGCTATTCAAGCTGGGATGCCAGAAGATGTTATAATTTCAAGTGATATTGGAAATAATTGTGCAATTGGTAACGCTTACCCAACATTTGAAAAACCAAGAAAATATTTGGCTCCAGGTTTATTTGGACCATGTGGATATGGATTTCCATCTATTCTTGGAGCAAAAATTGGATGCCCAGATACTCCAGTTATAGGTTTTGCTGGTGACGGAGCATTTGGAATAAGCATGAATGAAATGAGTTCGTGTGCAAGAGAAGAGTGGCCAGCAATAACAATGGTAATTTTTAGAAATTATCAATGGGGCGCTGAAAAAAGAAATTCAATATTATGGTTTGATGATAACTTTGTTGGAACAGAGTTAGATCCAGAATTAAGTTATGCAAAAGTTGCTAATGCATGTGGTTTAAAAGGTGTAATTGCAAATACAATGGAAGAAACCACTAAAGCTATTAAACAATCATGTGAAGATCAGAAAAAAGGTATTACTACATTTATTGAAATAATTCTAAATCAAGAATTAGGTGAGCCGTTCAGAAGAGATGCTATGAAAAAACCAGTTAAAGTAGCTGGTATAAGCAAGAGTGATATGAAACCTCAAAAGTCTCTTGTTAGTTGAGATTAGTAAAATTTCATTATAAAAATAATTAACTGTCAGGAAATAAATGAAAGTTAAGAATATTCTTTTTATAATGGCTGATCAACTTAGGTGGGATTACCTTTCATGTTATGGTCATCCACATTTAAAAACTCCACACTTAGATAATTTGGCAAAAAAAGGTGTAATGTTTGAATCTGCTTATGTTCAAGCACCTGTATGTGGTCCATCAAGAGCATCCTACTACACAGGAAGAACAGTATTTAGTCATGGCTCCACATGGAATCAAGTTCCACTTCCAATTGGCGAATTAACTATTGGTGATTACTTGAGGCAATCGGGAATAAAAACTTGTGTTGTCGGCAAAACACATATGAGACCTGATATTAATAGCATGAATAGATTGGGAATTTCAAAAGCAACAGAAATTGGTTCTGTAGTAATGGAACCGGGGTTTGATCCTTATGAGAGAGATGACGGTCTTCATCCAAACAACATCATGAAAAAATCTGAAAAAAAATTATCCTATAACGAATGGTTAAATAAATTAGGATATGATGGAGATAATCCTTGGGATAGCTGGGCTAATTCAGTTGATGGAGAAAACGGAGAAATTTTAAGTGGTTGGAGATTAAGAAATTCAAATAAACCATCTAGATTACCTGAAAAACATTCAGAAACTGCATTTATGACTAATAGAGCAATCGATTTTATAAAAGAAACTAAAGAACAATGGTTTTTACATCTATCATATATAAAACCACATTGGCCCTATATTGCACCTGCACCATATCATAATATGTATTCGCAAAATCAATTTTATCCTGTTCAAAGATCAGACTCAGAAAAAAATATTAATCATCCTGTCTATAAAGCTTTTATGGAAAATAGTATTTCAAAAACATTTTCACAAGAAAACGTAAGAGAGACAGTTCTTGCCGGTTATATGGGTTTAATTAAACAAATTGATGACAATCTAGGAAGACTTTTTAAGTTTTTGGAAGAAAATGGGAATATGCAAGATACTATGATTGTTTTTACATCAGATCATGGTGATTATCATGGTGATCATTGGCTTGGTGAAAAAGAACTATTTCATGAGCAAATAGTGAAAGTACCGATGATTATTTATGATCCAAGTGAAGAAGCAAATAAAACAAGAGGAAAAAAAGAAAAAAGATTTATAGAGGCAATTGATTTACTTCCAACATTTTTAGATGCCGTAGAAAGTAAAGCGAGCAAACATAGACTTGAAGGTTCTTCATTAATTCCAATTCTAAGAGATGAAAAAATTAGTAAATGGAGAGATAGTGTATTTAGTGAGATAGATTATTCATTTAATGAAGCAAGAAAAATTTTAAACATAGGTGCTTCAGATGCAAGAGCCTATATGATTAGAAACGATAAATGGAAATATATTTATTATAAAGGTTTTCCACCACAATTATTTGATTTAGAAAAAGATAAAGATGAATTTAATGATCTTGGTCAATCTAAAGAACATCAAAACGTACTAAATCAAATGAAAGATATTTTACTAGAAAGATTAACAGATCGAAAAAATAGAACTGCAGCTGACGATGAATTTGTTTTGAAAGAGAGAGATTATTCTGAAGATGGTGGTATAATGATTGGTGTTTGGTAATCTAAGGATACATTAAACTCGGCAAGTACAAACATAAAGCTGGGAAAGCTATTAATAACGCAAGTCTAATAACATCAGTAATTAAGAACGGCAAAGTACCAAACCAAATTGTTTGAAGAGGTGTTTTGTTCATCACTCCTTTAATTACAAATAAATTCATACCAACTGGAGGTGAAATCAACCCAAATTCAACAACAATTACAGCAAATATTCCAAACCATACTGGATCAATTCCAGCATCAGCAATTACAGGATAAAAAACAGGAATGGTTAAAAATAACATTGCAAGAGAGTCCATTACAGTCCCTAGAACTAAATAAATAGCGCATATAAC
>CABZGR010000027.1 GCA_902525295.1 uncultured Pelagibacteraceae bacterium
AAAAAATACATTAAAATTGGAGACATATTTCAGGTAGTTCTAAGTCAAAGATTTGAAACCAAATTAAGTAAAAACCCGATAGAAATTTATAAAAAATTAAGGAAAACAAATCCTTCTCCTTTTATGTATTTTTTTAATTTCAAAGATTTTCAGATTATTGGTGCTAGCCCAGAAATACTTGTTAGGTTAAGAAATAATAAAGTCACTATTAGACCGATTGCTGGAACAAGACCAAGGGGGAAAAATAAAAAACAAGATTTATTTTTTGAAAAAGATTTATTGAATGACAAAAAAGAGCTGTCCGAACATTTAATGCTTCTTGATTTAGGAAGAAACGATACTGGAAAAGTATCAAAGATTAATACTGTAAAAGTGACTGAAAGTTTTTCAATAGAAAGATACTCTCATGTTATGCATATTGTATCAAATGTTGTAGGGGAATTTAATAATAAATACTCAAAATTTGAAACTATGTTGTCTGGATTTCCAGCAGGAACAGTATCTGGGGCTCCAAAAATTAGAGCAATGGAGATAATAGATGAGCTGGAGACAACTAAAAGAAAAGTTTATGCCGGTGGAATTGGATATTTTTCAGCAAATGGTGAATTTGATACGTGTATTGCACTTAGAACCGCAGTAGCTAAAAATAAGAAATTTTATGTGCAATCTGGTGCTGGAATAGTTGCAGATAGCAAACCACAAAACGAATATCTTGAAACAGTTAATAAAGCAAAGGCTCTATTAAAAGCAATTGAGTAATTATGAAAATAATTTTAATTGATAATTATGATAGTTTTACATTTAATTTGTATCATTACATATCTAAGTTTTGTCAAAATGTAGATGTAGTAAGAAATGATAAAATTAATACAAAAGAAATATTAAAGAAAAAATATAATAAAATTGTGATATCACCTGGTCCAGGTAATCCTGATCAAGCTGGAAACTGTCTATCAATAGTAAATGAATTGTATGATAAAATTCCAATACTTGGAGTTTGTTTAGGTCATCAAATTATAGGTCAAATATTTGGATCTAAAATTATTCAAGCTAAAGAATTGGTTCATGGAAAAACAAGTAAAATCATTTCAAAGAATATAGGGATTTTAAAAGGAATACCAAAAATATTTGAGGCAACTAGATACCATAGTTTAATAATCGATAGAAAAACACTCTCTAAAGATTTAGAAATTACAGCCATGACTTTAGATGGAATAATTATGGGTGTTAAACATAGAATTTACGATATTCATGGAGTACAATTTCATCCTGAGAGTATAAAGACTAAAGATGGTTTAAAAATTTTAAAAAATTTTATTAAATAAATGGAAAAATATTTAAAAAAACTTGAATTAAGTGAAAATTTAACATTACAGGAAAGTGTTGGTGCTTTTGAAATTTTGATGAATGGAAAAGCTAATGATAATGAAATTTATAATTTTTTAACTCTGCTCTCTAAAAAGGGTGAAGTTTCAACAGAAATAGCAGGTGGTGTTTCAGTGCTTAGAAATAAAGCGAAAAAGGTTAATGTAGATGACTGCATAGATACCTGTGGAACTGGTGGTGATGGAAAGGATACACTAAATATATCTACTGCTTCAGCATTATTACTTTCAAGTATGGGCATTAACGTAGCAAAACATGGTAATAAAGCAGTTTCATCAAAATGTGGATCTGCAGATGTCTTGGAGGCATTAAATATAAATATCAACCTAGAGCCTAAAGATATAGAAAATCAAATTAAAAAAAATCATTTTGGATTTATGTTTGCTCCAAATTATCATAGTGCAATGAAATATGTTGGCCCAACCAGAAAAAAAATTGGAAAAAGGACAATTTTTAATATGATTGGTCCATTGAGTAGTCCAGCTAATGTTGAAAGACAAGTTGTAGGAGTTTTTGAGAAAAAACTACTTGATATATTTGCTGGTGCCTTGAAAGACCTAAATATAAAATTTGCTTGGATTGTTAATAGCAATGATGGTTTAGACGAAATATCACCATATGATAAAACTATCGTTAAACAATTAAGAAATGGGGAAATTAACGAAATAATTATTGACCCTAGAGAATTGAATGTAAACGCCGAAGGTTTCGATAAGATAGTTGGAAATGATGCAAAATTTAATTCAGAAAAAATTATAGATATATTTAAAGGTAATGATGACGATTTTTCTAAAGCAGTATCATTAAATGCTGCAGCTGGCTTAATTATATCAGAAAAAGAAGATAATTTTAAACATGCCTATGAAAAAGCAAGAGATCATTTGTTATCAGGTAAAACATATTTACATTTAGAAAATTTAAGAAATGCCTGAAAATATATTAGAGAAAATAATTAATGAAAAAAGAAATAAAATTCAAATTTTAAAAAAAGATGTATCAATAAGTTCACTTAAAGATAAAATTTCAAAACTAAAGAATTATGTAAATTTTAAAGAAAAAATACTAAATAATATAAATCATGACAAAATTTCTATTATTGCAGAGATTAAAAAAGCCAGTCCATCAGCCGGTATAATTATTGAAAATTATAATCCTGTAGAAATTGCCAATATTTATTTAAAAAATAATGCTACATGCTTATCAGTTTTAACTGAAGAAGATTTTTTTTTAGGAAACTTAATTCATATTAGTAAAATTAAACAAAAAATAAATTTACCTATTTTATGTAAAGATTTTTTTGTTGATAAATTTCAAGTCCATCTTTCTAAGAGTTATGGTGCTGATGCTATTTTAATAATTTTAGCTGGCGTTGATGAAAAAACTGCAGATGAATTGTATGATGAAGCTGAGAAACTTAAAATGTCTGTTATTGTTGAAGTTCACACTGTTGAAGAGGCTAAAAAATCTCTAAAGTACAAAGATGCACTAATAGGGATAAACAATAGGAATTTAAAAACACTAAAAACAGATATAAATACAACTTATGATATTCATAATATTTTAGTTAATCATAACGGACCATTAATTTCAGAGAGTGGAATAAAAAACAAAGAGGACGTTTTGAAAATAGCCTCAGAAACTAAAATAAAAACATTTCTTATTGGTGAATCAATTTTAAAAAATTTAGAAAATAATAATATTTTTTCTATTTTATAAAAAAAGTGTTGATTTTATTGGGGTTTTAACTCTTGTTTAATTGGTAGAACTTTTATAGAACATTTATGTACACAATTTGTTCTATGTTAACTAAAAAACAAAAAAACCTGCTTTTATTTATCAACAAAAAGTTGAGATCTAGTGGTGTATCTCCCTCATATGAAGAAATGAAGGAATCTTTAAATCTAAAGTCTAAATCTGGAATTCATAGATTAATTAGTGCTTTAGAGGAAAGAGGCTTTATTAAAAGATTAGCTCATAAAGCAAGAGCTTTGGAAGTCATTAAATTACCTGAAACAGCTTCAGCAAATGATATATACAATAATTTTTCACCAAGTGTAATTAAAGGTGGACTTGATGAAAGTTCAAATAGAAATAATACTGATGAAAATGAAATTCCTGTTTTAGGAAAGATTGCTGCAGGTACACCTGTTGAAGCAATTCAAAACGAAGTTGCTAGAATACCTTTGCCTTCAAATATTGAGAAGAATGGAGAATTTTTTGGACTTAAAGTGCAAGGAGACTCCATGATAGAAGCTGGAATAAATGATGGTGATACAGTAATTGTGAGAAAAGCTGATACTGCAGAAAATGGTAAAATTGTAGTTGCTTTAATTGACGATCATGAGGCAATGTTAAAAAGAATTAGAAGAAAAGGTAAAACTGTAGCTTTAGAAAGCGCTAATCGTAATTACGAGACAAAAATATTTGGTCCTGATAGAGTTAAAGTTCAAGGAATTCTAGTATCTTTATATAGAAACTTTTCCTAAAATAGTCTAAATAAATCTGATGAAAACTGTAGCAACTAGATTTGCTCCATCACCAACAGGACCTTTACACATTGGGGGTGTGAGAACAGCATTATTCAATTGGCTTTATTCAAAAAATAAAGGTGGTAAATTTTACCTAAGAATAGAGGATACCGATAAAGAAAGGTCTAAAGAGGAATTCAAGGATCAAATAATTAATTCCTTAAAATGGATAGGTATTAATTACGAAGATAGTGAATATATTCAATCAGATAAAATAGATGATCATATAAATGTAGCTAATGAATTATTAAAAAAAGGTTTAGCTTATAAATGTTATTGTTCAAGTGAAGAGATTGAAGAACAAAAAAAAAGGGCAAAACAAAAAAAAATACCATATATCTATAATAGAAAGTGGAGAGATAAGAGTGAAACTGATGCTCCGAAAGAAATTGATCCTGTAATAAGATTTAAAAGTAAAGTTGAAGGAAAATCTATGTTAAAAGATTTGGTCCAGGGAAATATAGAAATTGAAAATAATACTATTGAAGACTTTGTTATATTAAGAGCAGATGGATCACCAACATATAATTTATCAGCATCAGTAGATGATCATTTAATGGGCATGACACATATAATTAGAGGTGATGATCATAAAATAAATACATTCAAACAAATACAGATTTATGAAGCTATGAATTGGAATGTACCGTTTTTTGCTCACATACCACTAATTCATACTATTGAAGGAAAGAAACTATCAAAAAGAGATAATGCATCAACGTTAGATGATTATTCTAAAATTGGAATAATGCCTAATGCTCTTAGAAACTATCTTCTGAGATTAGGATGGTCATACAAAGATAAGGAAATTTTTGATTTAGACGAAAGTATCAAATACTTCAATTTAGAAGGAATTGGGAAATCACCTTCAAAATTAGATATTGATAGAATTTATTCAATGAATGAACATTATATAAAAAATATTAATGAAAATGATCTATTTAATTTTTTAATAACTTATTGTGAAACTTTTCAAGAAAAGATAAGTGATTTAGCACAGAAAAAAATTAAAAATTCATTACATTTTTTAAAAAATAAAGCAAAAACTTTGGAAGATATTTACAAGAATTCAAAATTTTTAATAAATGACAATGTTCAAATAGAAAAAGAAGATAAAAAACTTTTAGACGAAACAGCTATTAAAATTATTAAGTTATTTATTGATGATATTAATAAACTATCAAATTTTACTAGAGAAACACTAGAACCAATAATTAATGACCTAATAAAAAATAATAATACAAATTTCAAAGGAGTTGGACAACCACTAAGAATATGTCTAACAGGATCAAAGTTTGGACCAGGTATATATGATATATTATGTGCACTTGGTAAAGAGGAAGTTTCTAAAAGATTATCTCAAATAAGATAATAAAACATTGGAAGCTTCATTGCTTGATGAAGTGTTTGACTTTAATTCTCTAATAGTTTTATTAACTTGTTTTAATTGTTCATTTATAAGTTCAGGTTTTTTTAATAAATAATTAACTGTTTTATATATTTCATCTGAGTTACACTCTTTTTGTAAAAGTTCAGGGATAATTTCTTTATTATTAATAATATTTATCATGTTTGCATATTTTATTTTTAAAAATAACTTAGCAATAAAGAAATTTAAAAAATTCATTTTATAAATTATTATCGATGGTACACCGTATTTACAAACTTCAAGTGAAACTGTTCCAGATTTAACAATTGCAAAAATAGATTTTTTAATTGTAGCGATTTTTATATTTTCATTTGAAATAAGATCAACATTTTCTAAATTATTTTTTTTAATAATTTGGGATAAATATTCTTTAGAACCTTCAGTAGCATGAAAAATATATTTATAATTTTTTTTTTCTTTATTCATTTTTTTAATAAACTCAATAAGTATAGGCACATGTAATTTCAATTCAGACAATCTACTACCAGGAAAAATCGAAATAATTTTTCCTTTTAATAATTCATTAATTTCAATCTTCTCGAGATTTGTATTATCTAATAATGGGTGGCCAACAAATGTATTTTTTAGTTTTTCCTTATCAAAATATTTTTTTTCAAAGTAAAACAATAAAAGAATATGATCTAAGTAACTTTTCATTTTTTTAACCCTACCCTCTCGCCAAGCCCATACTTTAGGGGCAATAAAATGAATAGTTTTGATATCTGGTTTTTTTAATTTTATTATTTTTGAGACACGAAGAGTAAAATCGGGACTATCAACACTAAATAAAATATCAGGATTAAAATCTAAAATTTTTTTTACTGTTTCATTTATTTTTCTTTTTATCTTAAAAATATTAAATAATATGTCTGTAAATGCTATGTAAGTAATATCCTTTTGATCATATATAGACTTAATACCAATTGAATTTAAGTATTGTCCTCCAACAGACAAATATTCAATATCATTTTTATTTTTTTTTAATTCCTTAATAACCTCTGATGCTAGTTTATCACCAGATGGCTCACCTGTTAAAATAAAAATCTTTTTCATTTAGCTATTACAAAAATTCTATTTTTATTAGCAAATTTAAAAGCTTCGAGTTTATCTAAGAATATATTTTGACCTGCTTTAACAACAATTCCTTTAATATTTGCTTTTTTACAATCTTTTAAGGTGTCCAAACCAATAGTCGGCAAATCAACACGTAAATCTTGCTTAGATTTAGGCATTTTTAACAAAAGCTTATTCTGTAAATTATTTTTTCTTAATGATTTTAACATATCTTTTGTACCTTTTCTTTTTTCAAAAGAAACTATTTTATGATTATTGATTACTAATGCTTGAACATGATTAAATGAGTTAGATTTATTCAATATTTGAATTCCCCTTCTAATAGTATTTAGATCAGAACCACTGGGCTTTATTTTAGTATAACAACCCCTTTTAAGTGTTAATTCTGGATTATAGGTATTCAATTTTATGACTTTTATTTTATTTTCTGATAAAATTTTGATTAACTCTTTAAGTATTGCTGCATCACCTAGCTTTGAAGCCTTAATAATTCTAGGAATATAATAAATACCTTTAAGATCTAATTTTAATTTAGATATTCTTGGTTTAACGATATTTCCAGCAAATAACACTTTTTTGCATTTTTTTGATTTTATTAATTCTAAGATTTTACCAAATTTTCCAATATTAATAAAATAACTATTCTTATCTTTTTTGAATTTATTATTTTTTGATAAATCTATGATGAAATATTTAATTTTCTTTTTTTTTAAACTTTTTAAAATTTCTAATGGTAATTTCTTTTCCCCAAAAAATAATCCAATCATTTAATATTTTTGGGAAGGGATATTGGTCTTTTTTTATCAGAATTTATAAAATCAATGATGATATTAACATATTTATTTTCTTTCATGTCTGAATTAATATTTTCTATATTTGATCTAAAATTTTGATCATAAAATATTTTATCATAAAATTTTTGTAATATTTTAATATTATCATTAGAAATTTTTGCTCTTCTAAGACCAATAAGATTCAAGCCAATTAAATTATTTCTATTGCCAAGTGACAGACCAAATGGAATTACGTCACTTAAAACCCCAGTCATACCTCCAACCATAGCCAGTCTTCCAATTCTTGAAAATTGATGTATCGCACAGCTTCCACCTATTATTGCATTGTTTTCTATAGTGACATGACCACCAACCTGAACATTATTTGCCAAAACAATGTTATCTCCAAGATTGCAATCATGTGCTACATGACAATAAACCATTAGTAAATTATTATTACCTATTTTAGTTATTGTACCTCCTTGAGATGTGCCTGGATTAATATTAACATATTCTCTGAGTTTATTATTATCACCAATAATTATAGAATTCTTTTCACCTTTATATTTTAAATCTTGTGGAGATGTTCCGATAGACACAAAAGGAAAAATCTCGTTATTTTTACCAATTTTTGTATTACCTTTAATGCTAACGTGTGAATGTAACTTTGTATTTGAACCTATTTCTACATCAGATCCAATTATACAATATGGACCAATTTCGGTATCTGAAGAAATTTTAGCTTTACTATTAATAATTGCTGTTGAATGTATCACAATTTATAGATAACAAATAATTATCTAAATGCTTATCAAGAATTACTACTGATTATTTCTTTCTATCCACAATTGTAGCTGCCCATTGTGCGTCAGCCATCTTTTTACCATTCACAATGGCTTCACCTTTATATTTCCAAACCCTACCGTGAGATCTAACAGCCTCAATATTAAGTTCAAGTCTACAATCAGGTATAACAGGATTTCTAAATCTTGCTTTATCTACTGTCATTAAAAAAACTAATTTATTTTCATAAGTTTTTTTATCAATTCCAGCAGCTGTAAGTGCTGCTGCAGCTTGACCAAAAGCTTCAACTATTAATACACCAGGCATTACTGGTTCCCCAGGAAAATGACCTTGAACAAAAAAACTATCTTTCTTGACATTAACAATAGCAGTGGCCGAAGTTAGTTTTTTTATATTTGTTAACTCATCAATCAAAAGCATAGGTTCTCTATGTGGTAATAATTCTTTTATTTGATTTTTATTTAAACTTTCAGTCATCTATTTTCTTTAATAAAATTTCTAATATCTTTAGCAGGATACCCCATGACTTTAGAATTGTCTGGTATATTTTTTACGACTCCACTCCCTCCACCTATTTGAACATTATTTCCTATTTGTAAATGCCCAGAAATACCTGCTTGTCCACCTATGTAGACTTTATTTCCAATTTTAGAACTTCCAGCAAAACCAACTTGGCCAGTTATTATACAGTTATCACCTATTGATACATTGTGTGCGATATGAACTTGATTATCTATAAACGTATTTTTTCCAATAACAGTATTGGATAAAGATCCTCTATCAATTGTATTATTACATCCGATCTCTGCATTATCTTTAATTATAACCATTCCAATATGTGGATATCTATTATTTTTGTTTTTATCAGGAAAAAAACCAAATCCCTTTTTGCCTATTATTGATCCATCAAGAATTCTAACATTATTTCCTATAATTGTATTTTTAATAATAACATTGTTTCCAATTACACATTTAGATCCAATAATTACGTTTGACTCAATTATAGTGTTATGGCCAATTATACAATTCTGACCAATTTTAACATTTTTACCCAATAAAACATTGTGTCCAAATTTAATTTTTTTTAATTTGTTTACATTAGGTCTAACAGCAGAAAAATCTACAGCATCATCTAGCGACTCTGGATAAAAAAGTTCAGTAATTTTATAAACCGATTTCAATACATCTTTAACAATAATTGGATAACAGTATTTTTTTATCTTTTCATGATGTATTTCATTAGAAATTACATATTTAACTTTAGATTTTTTTAAATTATCTAAATATTTTAAATT
>CABZGR010000028.1 GCA_902525295.1 uncultured Pelagibacteraceae bacterium
TGCACTCTTTAGAGGGAGTGGGTCAAAATTTACAAGATCATTTAGAAACCTACATTCAGCAAGAATGCAAAACTAAAGATACGCTCTATTCTTACGTTAACAAAATAAATATGCTTAAAATTGGTATTCAATGGTTTCTTTCAAAAAGTGGACCTTGTTCTACTTCATTTTTAGAAGCAGGTGGTTTCTGTAAGTCTTCAGAAGACAAAAACTATCCAAATATTCAATTTCATTTTTTTCCAGCATTTGTAATCGATCATGGATTAGTTGACCCTGACAGACACGGTTATCAATTACACGCAAGTTTGAATCAACCTAAAAGTAGAGGACATATTAAATTAAATAGTTCAAATCCATACGATTACCCTAGAATTCAATTTAATTATTTAGAAGATGAATATGATTTAAAAGAAACAATTAAGTGTGTTCGTGTAGCTAGGAAAATTTTAAGTCAAGATTCAATGAAACCATACGCTGGAAAAGAAATAGGACCAGGTGAAAGTGCAGCTGATGATGAACAAATTACTGAGTATATTAGATCAAAAGCTGAAACAGCTTATCATCCATCCTGTACATTAAAAATGGGTTTAGACAAAATGGCGGTAGTTAATGAAAAATTGAAAGTTCATGGTTTAGAAAATTTAAGAGTTGCAGATGCTTCTGTTATGCCAGAGATTACAAGTGGTAATTTAAATGCACCAACTTTAATGATAGGTGAAAGAGCAGCTGACTTTATCCTTAATTAGACTCGAGATATTCTTTATATCTATCTAAACTTTCTTTAGGCCAAGCAATTTTAGGATCATACATTTCATCATAGCAAATATCTTTGTTTACAATATTTATCCATGGATCTTTACTTTTAACAAATATGTGTGCTTGAGGTGGAAAAAGCTCTGGATTAGATAAAGTATTTGTTCTGATACTTATCCTTTTAACAGCGAATTCATAGTCAGAATAAATGTAAACACCACATTTTTTACAAAAGTAAACCTTGCAGCTTTTTCCACTGCCTGCAATTAACTTCTTTTCTAAAAGCTCACCTTTGATATCTAATGAACTTTCAAAGATACTTGTATTAACAACGAAAGATGATCCGGTTATTCTCTTACAATCTTTACAATGACAAGCATGTGTAAATAAAGGCTTAGATTTAATAGTATATTCAATTTCTCCACAAATACAGCTACCAGAAATTGGTTTAAAATCTTCCATAAATACTTTTTAGAGTATCTTATTAATTATGAAGGTTAAAGTTTTTTTGATATAGGTGCGATATGCAAACAAACGATAATACAAAAGGTATTTTGTTTATCATGACTGGAATGGCCTTTTTTTCCATTCAAGACTCATTAATAAAGTTCATTTTTAAAGATATTGCATTATTTGAGTTATATTTGGGAAGAACTTTAATACAAGCGACTATTCTTGTATCTTTTTTTTTAATAACAAAAAAAAAATTTACTCTTAAAACCCATTATCCTTTTTTAACTTTGGTTAGGGTTGTTTGTTTCTTTTTTGGATTTGCTTTTTTTTATATTTCTTTAACCTTTATGTCCTTGGCGATGGTTAGTGCTTTGTTTTTCTCATGTCCTTTTTTTATGTCTATGTTTGCTAAATTTTTCTTAAAGGAACAAATTGGAATTAGAAGATGGAGTGCAATTGTTGTTGGTTTTATAGGAGTATTAATTGTGCTTAATCCAACACTTGAAGAATTTAATTTTTTCAAATTAGCACCTGTTGGATGTGCACTTTGTTATGCATGCTCAATGACAATTACAAAATATACCTCTGATAAAGATAATATTTATACTCAAATGACCTTGCTTTATATTTTTGCTGTTGTTGTAAGTTTAATTATTTATCTTATTAGTGGAGACGGAAAATTTAATAATTTTTCTGATCCTACTTTACAATTTATTGTTAGAGAATGGTTTACTAACCCTTCAGCTTCATGGCCTTATGTTTTTGTAATGGGAGTGGTTGCTTCTATATCTTTTTTTTGTGTCTTTTCAGCTTATAGTATTGCTTCACCGTCAATTGTATCTTTGTTTGAATACTCTTATATAATTTTTGCGATGATTGCAGGATACATATTATTTGAAACAATACCTGAGCCAAGAACGTTTCTTGGGGCATCTATTATTATTTCTGCTGGAGTATATATTTACTTTAGGGAAAAAGTCAGAGGTCAAATGATTGCGACTGACACTCCAAATAGATAATTGTTAAAATTATAAGTATTTGTTCGAAAATTGAGATAATTTTCTCATTGAAATAATAATTTAATAGGATTTAATTTTGATTATATAAATTGTTAACAATTAAAGGGAAAATATGAAAAAATTACTAATAGGTATATTCGTGTTTATCTTAAGCTTTACTTCAAAAGCTTTTTCAGATGGGCATGGAATTAAAATGGGTATTATTTTAGGATTTACTGGTCCAATTGAAACCCTAACACCTGCAATGGCTGCTTCTGCAGAACTTGCTTTTAAAGAAGCTTCAGATTCTGGTTCATTACTTGGTGGAAAAAAAATATCTGTAGAAAGAGCTGACTCAACTTGTGTAGATTCTGCTGCTGCTACAACTGCTGCGGAAGGTTTAGTTTCAGGTGGTGTTGTTGCTATTATGGGCGCTGATTGTTCTGGTGTTACAGGTGCAATAGCAACTAATGTTGCTGTACCAAATGGTGTTGTTATGATTTCACCATCAGCTACATCTCCAGGATTAACTGATCTTAATGATAATGGTTATTTCTTTAGAACTGCTCCATCAGATGCTAGAGGAGGACAAGTTCTTGCAGATATTACAAAAGACAGAAAAGTTAAATCATTAGCTGTAACTCATACTAACAATGACTACGGAAAAGGTTTAGCTGATGTTTATGTAGCCGCAGTTAAAGCTCATGGTATTAAAGTAACAGCTGTTACAGCACACGAAGAAGGTAAAGGTGACTATGGTGCAGAAGTAGCGACACTTGCTGCAGCAGGTGGAGATGCTCTTGCTGTTTTAGGTTACTTAGATCAAGCTGGTGGTAGTATAATTCAAGGATCATTAGACTCAGGATCATTTGATACTTTTGTTCTTTCAGATGGAATGATTGGTGACTCTCTTACTGACAGATTTGGAAAAGATTTAAATAAATCATTTGGATCTTTACCTGGATCAATGGGTAAAGGTGCTGGTATATTTAAAGAAGTTGCTAGTGCTGGTGGTATAGACTCATCAGGTCCTTACACAGGTGAAAGTTATGATGCAGCAGCCTTGATCGCTCTTGCAATGCAAGCTGGTGGAAAAGCTGACAGAATGACTGTTCAAAAAAATGTAATGTCAGTAGCCAATGCTCCCGGAACAAAAATTTATCCAGGTGAATTAAAGAAAGCACTTGATTTATTAGCTAAAGGTAAAGCGGTAAACTATGAAGGTGCTACAGCTGTTGAATTTACAAATGTTGGTGAAGCTTTTGGATCTTTTATTGAAAAAGAAATAAAAGGTGGAAAATTTAAAGACAAAAAGCAAAGATAATTAGAAATTAAAACCCCAGTTTCTTAACTGGGGTTTTAAAATAAATATTTGTCAGATAAATAAAATATTAATCCTAAAATAATACCTAATAAAATATAATACATTATTGTTTAATAATTTTTTCCGGAATAATTCCTTGTGGTCTATAACGCATTATTAAAAGTAAACCAATTCCAATAACTAAGAATCTAAAATATGGAGCACTTTCAATTAAGTGAACTCTAACTGCATTGGTTTCTGGTAGATGAGAAGTAAACAAATTAATTAAAAATAATGCAATTGGAGCAGCTTCGACCCATAAAAACCAAACTACAAATCCCCCCAATATTGCTCCGAAATTATTTCCTGTTCCACCTACTATAACCATGACCCAAATTACAAAAGTATATCTCATAGGTCTGTAGCTACCTGGTGTAAACAAACCGTCATTTGTAACCATCATAGCTCCAGCTAGGCCAACAATTGCAGATCCCAAAATAAAAATAAGAAGATGCTCTTTAACAATATTTTTACCCATTGCACTTGCCGCCTCTTCATTATCTCTTATAGCTCTCATTTTTCTTCCCCATGGTGAATAAAGGGCTTTCTGAGTCACAATTAATAAGATAATAACAACAGTAAGAAATAAACCCGTAAAACATAATTTTACATAAACCGATGAAGCATCAATAACCATTTGATTTAGAGCTTCTTGCTTATCAGAGATTGAATTAATTAAATTTAATTTTGATGAATTAAATTTTGTAACTAAATTTATAAACCATTCTGAAGTTTGTAGATCTATTTCGTATGGTGCTGGTCTTTTTAATCCTATTACATTTTTTACACCTCTTGCCAACCATTCCTCATGTTTAATAATTGAAACGATAATTTCTGCTATTAATAATGTTGCAATAGCTAAATAATCTGCGCGAAGACCTAATGCGATCTTTCCTATGACAAATGCTAAACTGCCAGCCAAAAGCGCACCGACAATCCAAGAAAATAAAACGGGTAATCCCATGCCACCGAGAAATCCTGTCTTTGCTGGATCAACTGATTCGATTGCCTCTATTCCTGGTGCAGCAATAACTCTTAGTAAAATTATTCCACCTAAAATTACAGAGGCTACTGAGTAATTTCTTAATTTAGACTTATCAAATCTATTAAGTATAAATTTAACTACAAAGATAATTGCAACAATTATCCATATACAAGCTAAAATATTTAAACCTCCAACTTGCCAAGCTTTTTTAACTGGTTCAACCGAAACTAAGACTACAGCTAATCCTCCTAATGCTGTATATCCCATTATCCCAAAATTAATTAATCCAGCATAACCCCATTGTATATTTGCCCCAATTGTCATAACTGCAGAAATTAAACAATAATTTAAAATAGTTAGTGCTATAGACCAGGATTGAAATATCCCAACCAAAATTATTAAAAATATCATGATTGAATATGCGGCGATAACATTTTTATAATTCCTCATATTACTTTTCCTTTAAAGATACCTGACGGCCTTATTAATAAAACAATTACTAAAATTGAGAATGAAACTGCAAACTTGTAATCTGTCGATAATAACTGGAGTAAAGAGTCTGGCTCAAGATGTTCAGGTAATAGATATGAAATAAATCTTTTGTATGCGTAAGTTACAAATATTTCTGCAAAAGCTATAACGTATCCACCTAGGAAGGCTCCAAATGGATTTCCGATTCCCCCAACAATTGCTGCGGCGAATATTGGAAGCATATTATTAAAATAAACAAAAGGTCTATAACTTTTATCTAAACCGTATAATACTCCACCAATAGTAGCCAAAATTCCTGCGATAACCCATGTTATCAAAACAACTCTCTTAGGATCTATACCAGACAATAATGCTAAATCTTCATTGTCCGAATAAGCTCTCATACTTGTTCCAGTTTTAGTTTTATTTAAAAACCAAAACATTATTGAAACAACAATTAAAGTTACGATTATTGTTATTGCTTGTGTTGATTTTAAAGTTATACCTTCTGCAAGACCAGTCATTTCTTTAAATTCTGTTGCTTTAATTATAAATTTTTCACCATCTAAAAATCTTCTGTCAGATGGTCCAATGATTATTCTAATTAAGGCTTGAGTGACAAACATTACCCCTACACTAACCATTGCAAACTGAACTGGAGGACTTTTTTTTATCCTGTAATAACTAAAAACAAATTTATCTATGATTAACATATATAAAATCATCATTAGGATGGCGAAGGGAATTGTTAAAAGTGCTGTTGGCAAAACACCTAATCCAAAACCTAAAGACTGAAAATAATATGTTAGAATAACAGCAAACATTGTTCCAAAAGACATCATGTCTCCAGTTGCAAAATTAGCAAATCTTAAAACTGCATAAATTAAAGTAACAAAAATAGCACCTAATGCTAGTTGTGAACCATAAGCTAATGCTGGTATTACTGTGAAATTAAAAAGTACAATTATTGCATTTAAGAAATCCATCATGCTCCCAAAAATGATCTACGAACCTCGGGATCCTCAAGTAAATCATTACCGGATCCCTCAAATTTATTTTGACCAGTTACCAATACATAGCCTCGATCTGAAATACTTAATGCTTGCTTTGCGTTTTGCTCGACCATAATAACGGCAACATTTGTTTTTTTAACTTTTATTATATGTTCAAACAATTCATCCATTACAATTGGAGAAACTCCAGCTGTAGGCTCATCTAACATTAGAACTGATGGATCACTCATCAAAGCTCTTCCAAGCGCGACTTGCTGACGTTGTCCACCAGATAATTGTCCGACGACTTGGGATTTTTTTTCACTCAAGATTGGAAATAAACTATAAATACTTTCAATTTTATTTTTTAAACTCCCTTCTGTCAAAAAGCCACCAATCTCTAAATTTTCTCTTACAGTCAACTCAGCAAATACATTTCTTGTTTGTGGAACAAATGAAATACCCTTTTTTACTCGATCTTGAGGATTAATATTTGAAATATCTTCACCATTCAAAGTTACAGAGCCTGATTTTAATTTTAATAGTCCGAGCATCGCTTTCATGGCTGTTGATTTGCCAGCACCATTGGGACCTAGAATGGCAACTATCTCTCCTCTATTGGCAGTTATGGAACATGAGCTAATAATATCAGGGCCCTCCCCATAACCTGCAGTCATTTTTGCTCCTTCAAAGTATGCCATTAATTATCTTTTTTTGTTAAGTTTGACTTTCCAAGATAGCTCTCAATTACTTTTTCGTTTTTTTTCACTTCATCAGATGTTCCTTCAAATAAAACTGAACCATCTGCCATTACTATTACTGGATCACACATTCTGCTTATAAAATCCATATCATGCTCTATCATACAAAAAGTGTAATTTTTTTCTTTATTCAATTTTAATATTGCAGTTCCTAGATCTTTTAAAAGTGTTCGATTAACTCCCGCTCCCACTTCATCAAGTAAAACCAATTTTGCATCAACCATCATAGTTCTTCCTAATTCTAATAATTTTTTTTGACCTCCTGAAAGATTTCCTGCTCTTTCATTTGCTAAATGTGTTAAATTAAGAAAATCTACAACCTCATAGGCTTTTTCTCTAATAACTTTTTCCTCTTTTTTAACTAGTCCTGGTTTAATAAGTGCATTTAATAAATTTTCTCCGCTTTGATTTGACGGCACCATCATTAAGTTTTCTAAAACTGTTAAGTTTGAAAATTCATGTGCAATCTGAAAGGTTCTTAATAATCCTCTACCAAACAACTCATGTGATGGTACATCAGTAATATTTTCATCATTAAATATTACCTCTCCATCATTAGATTTTAAATTTCCAGCTATTAAATTAAATAATGTTGTTTTCCCTGAACCGTTTGGGCCAATTATTCCAGTTATTGAACCCGATCTAATATTTAATGAGCAATTTGATACTGCTGCTAGTCCTCCGAATAATTTTGTAAGATTATTTACCTGTAAGATATTGTCAGACATTTTACTTACTTTTTTTTAATCTATTCAAGACGCTATTTGCTGTTTTATTCAGAGATTTATAAAATCCAAGTTTTCTTAATTCTTTAACAGCTTGTTCATTCAAACCTTTTGGGGTTTGTGAATTTTTAACAAGGACTTTTAAATCTTTATTTGAATTAATTTTTGCATCTTCAGATAAAGCAATAAATAGCGAGGTAATATACTTTTGAGAGTCGCTTCTATTAATTCCCTTTTTTACTAACCATTCACTCAGAGTTTGTAGTAATTCATAAAATGGTGCCATCATTGATGAAGTTGACCAAAAATTTAGTGATAGGTTTTCATTTTTTATTTCAACAGATGTACC
>CABZGR010000029.1 GCA_902525295.1 uncultured Pelagibacteraceae bacterium
TGACATAAATCTCATGCCCTTGTTTTCCAATACTCTTCTATTATTCCAATAATTTGTTAATTGCCCATTATGAACGACTGACACATCGCTAAAAGGATAACCCCAAAATGGGTGAGCAGATTTAATATCCACTCCCGATTCTGTTGCCATCCTAGCATGACCAATTGCATGTGTCCCGACAACTTTATCTAAATTATATCTGTTACAAACAACTTCAGCGTTTCCTAGATCTTTAATTACTTCTAGAGATTTTCCCATAGATAATATTTCTACACCTTCAACACTTTCTATTTTTTGAGAAAATTCCATTAAATCTTTGTCATACTGAATTTCATATCGTAATGAATAAGGAAGAATTCTATCTTCTTTTATCACTTTAGCGCCTAGCTCAGAAAGATAAGAATCAACAATTTTTTTTCTTTCGTCATAAACTGATACATCTTCTTTTACTGAAGAACTTCCCTCTGCAACATTTTCACCAACTTTAAATCGCATTATGAAATTTTGACCGTCAGTTTTTCCGTATAGAGCGTATCCAGTTGAATCTTCTCCTCTATGCTTTAATGCTTGAAGCATACCTTGAAGTTCAAAACCAACGTTTGAAGTATTTCCTCTATGAATTAATCCTGCAATCCCACACATATAATTTCCTTATTAAATTATGGTAAACAATCCAGATAAGTATCAAGATCCCATTGTGTTGTTGCACCAAGGAATTTTTCCCACTCATCTCGTTTGTACCAATTAAATACTTTATACATTTCATCTGGCATTGATGATTTTATAACTTCATCTTCCGCCAATCTATCTAAAGCTTCACCTAAACTTAGTGGAAGTTTTTTAACATCTTTACCAGCTTTTTGAGCTTCATATATATTTCTAGACTCAGGTTTAGCTGGTTTCATTTTTTTAGATATTCCCTCATCACAAGCTTTAAGTAATGCAGCACCTAACAAATATGGATTATGCATAGAGTCAACTGATCTGTACTCGAATCTACCCGGCGCAGATACTCTTAGACCGCAAGTTCTATTTTGGTAACCCCAGTCAGCATATACTGGTGCCCAAAAACCTTGATCCCATAATCTTCTATATGAGTTAACTGTTGAAGAACCAATTGCTGTTAAAGCAGGCAAGTGTTTCATTATCCCTGCAATTGATTGTAATCCAATCTTTCCAGGCAATTGCATATCCTTAGTATCTGGCATGAAAGTATTAGTTCCCCCGGATACATAGCTAAAGACTTCTTCTACACCTGGAAGTTTTTTGTTACCTAATTTGTTTACTGATACTTTTCCACCTTTCCACAAAGACATGTTGGTGTGACATCCACTTGCTGAAACTCCCATAAATGGTTTAGTCATAAAGCAAGCTATAAGATTATGTTCTCTTGCTACTTGAGCACAAATTTGTCTATATGTAGATAGTCTATCAGCATTTCTTAAAACATTATCAAATGTCCAATTAAGCTCTAATTGACCAGGAGCATCTTCATGGTCACCTTGGATCATATCAAGACCCATCGCTTTTGCGTATTCAATAACCTTCATAAACACAGGTCTTAATGATTCAAATTGATCAATATGATAACAGAAAGGTTTTGAGAAACCTTGTCCAGTTGGAGTTCCGTCAGGATTTTTTGTTAACCACATCATTTCAGGCTCTGTTCCAACTCTTAATTCTAATCCATGTTTCTTTTTGAACTCATTCATGAAAATTCTAAGATTACCTCTGCAGTCACTTGTTAAATGACCACCTGGATTTTTTCTTTCTTCTCTATTTCTAAAACATGTAACAAAAACTCTTCCAACTCTCTTATCCCAAGGCAATTGAACAAAAGTTTCTGGATCAGGTATTCCTACCAATTCCATAGCTTCTGGACCATAACCAATATAATTATTATGACGATCTAAAAATAAGTTTGCTGTTGCTCCATAAACCAATTGAAAACCTTTTTCTGCAGTTCTTTCCCAGTGGTCTGCTGGTATTCCTTTTCCAACAACTCTTCCAGTTACTGAAATAAATTGATAATAGATATAAGTAATTCCTAATTCGTTTATTTTTTCTCTAACCTTTTTGACGAGTTTAGCTCTACCTGGTTGGTTTACGTGTTTTTCAAGATCCGTCATTCTTCCCCCTTTGAATTTTCAGATCAAAAAGGTAACTGAAAAAAAAACGTTTGTCTACTTAGATAAATTAGCTCCAAGGAAACGGACTGTTCGATGTCGGATGAAGTTTTCCTTTTTCATATCTATCGAACCTGAACGGTTTTAATAATTCACTTTCTTGACCTAAAATTTCTTGTGCAACAAGGTGTCCAACACCTATCATTTTATAACCATGATTTGCATCTGCAATCATGTAAACATTTTCAAAAAATCTATCAAATATTGGGAATGAATCTGGAGTTAAACATCCCAATCCTCCTGATGGTCCCTTTCTATACAAATGAGATTTACCAACAAAACGTTTCTGAATATGTGCTAGTGCTGAAGTCCACATGTCAGAAAATTTATCGGTAGTTTGATATTCTGGAGAGTCTATTCCATATGGATCAACATTAACTTCATCAAAATGTTTTTGAACAATATAAGGTGATGTTCCACCTTGAACTCCCAAACCTTCAATATCAGGTTTATAATAAATACCCCATAAGTCTTCTGTAATTATTTTACCATCTTTATCAGAATAAAGTGGTGCATCTGTATCAACATGAATTACTGGAGGTGGTTTACCTTCATTAGTTTTTAAATAATCTGCATCTACACCCAATACACCTTCTTGTAAAAACCAGTACTTCCACATTTCAACTTCATGCATTTTTCCATTTTTAGCATCTTTTATGTTTGTTGTTTTTGGTAACTCCAACATATTCCAAAAATCTCTTACCCATGGTCCAGCTCCAATAACTACCTGATCACAATCAATTGTTCCTTTGTCTGTAACTACACCAGTAATTGCATTGCTATTACTTCCTCTTTTAAAACCTGTAACCTTTACTCCTTTATGAACGTTTACACCGTTTGAATTTGCTTTTTTCTCTAATGCTTTAATTGAATCTTTATTAAATGCGTATCCACCTTTCTTTTCATGTAAGACTGATGTAATTCCTTTTGCTTGCCAATCACTAAAAATTCCTTGCATATATTTCATGCAATCTTTTTCACCTTCTATAAATTCTGACTCATATCCAATAGCTTTTTGTTGTTCGTAAATACTTGCAACATCTTTATGCATTACTTCTGGAGAAATTTGCATATAGCCGACAGCATTATATTTAAATGCCTCTGGATCACTCTCCCAAACACTAACTGAATGAGCCATTAATTCTCTCATTGCTGGTTGAAAATAATTATTTCTAACAACTCCACATGCAATTCCACTTGCACCTGCAGCAGTGTCTTTCTTTTCTAAGACAACTACATCGTTTGGATTTTTATATTTTTCAGAAAGTTTCCAAGCAGTACTTAACCCGTGAATTCCTCCACCAATTATGACAACTTTTGCTTTTGTCGGTAACGACATGTTTGAACTTTAATTTTTTAACAAAGGAAAGAATATAATAATTTTTATATATAATTTATATAAATTCTAAATATTTATGAGATTTTTATTTAAAAACTCAAATTTTTGAGAGTTTTTAAATATTCGTTAAATTCATTTACAAAATTCTGTGTGGGTAAAACATGCTTTTTTCTATGGTCATTTCCTGTTTTCTCGAGATAAAAAAATTCTTTATCACATGCTTCTTTGATCATTAGTGCAGATTTCGGTCTAGAGGTTTTGAAAAGTCTAGTCTTGAGTTCTTCGACAGATAAGTTTTCATTTAACTTATAGGAATTCATTACAATTAGCATCATATGATAATGTGAAGGAGATTTTCTGAAAAAGTAATTACTGGATGTATGGGATAGTTTCATTTGATCTTCCCAAAATTCCAGTAAATCTTTTGATGATTTTGACATTAAGATTTTACACGTTTTTTTTGAGGATCATAATGTGGAAAACCAACAACTTTGGCAGGTATTCTTTTTTGATGTCCGTCAATTTTCCCAACTTCAACATTCGTACCTATATTTGAATGACCTACATCAATTCTACACAATGCAATATTTTTATTCAAAGTAGGAGATAGACATCCACTTGTAACTACGCCAACTTGGGATCTTCCAATATGAACGCAATCACCGTGATTAGCTTTTTCTTTGCCTACAAGTTCTAATCCAACTAATTTCTTTTGCGGATTTTCTTTTCTCTTTATTAATGCGTCTTTACCAATGAAATCTGCTGTTTTTGTTTTTAAAGGAACCGTAAATCCAACACCAGCTTCAAATGGGTCAACTTGGCCGTCAAATTCATTACCAAATAATATTAGACCAGCTTCAATTCTTAATAAATCTAATGCTCCAAAACCAGCAGGTATTAACCCTTCATCTTTGCCAGCTTCCATAAGCACATCCCAAACTGCTGGCGCATCAGTGGGATGACACCATATTTCATATCCTAATTCACCAGTGTATCCAGTTCTAGAAACAATTAATGGAATTCCACTAAGCTCTTTTACTCTGCAGATTGTAAACCTAAACCATTGTAATTCTGAAATAGAAGGTTGTGTTGGTGGAGTAAAAATAAACTTTTCTAAAATTTTTCTACTATTTGGTCCTTGTAGAGAAATATTATTTATTTGATCAGTAGAGTTTTTAATTAAAACATTAAACTTTTTCTTTTTTGCCTGATCTTTTAACCACTCACCTGCATATTCATCACCACATACCCATCTAAATCCATGATCATTCATTTTTAACAATGTTCCATCATCAAACATAGAACCATTTTCATAACACATCGAAGAATAAACAATTTGTCCAACTGATAATTTTTTAACATTTCTAGTTAAAGTATAGTCCATTAATTCTTCTGCATCCGGACCTAATATTTCAAATTTTCTTAAAGAAGATAAATCAATTAAAACTGCTTTTTCTCTACACGCTGTATATTCATTTATTACTCCGTGTTTAGTGTAATCATTGGGCAACCAATATCCTCTAGCATCAACAAAGTTTCTTGTTAGCTTAGAAGTTCTTTCATGAAATCCTGTATTTTTTGTCAGTTTTAATTCTGAGTCTGGTTTCATTCTAAATGCAAAAGATTTTGTAAATTCTCTTTTTTTTTCATAAGTTCTAACAAAAATATCTGTAGGGTTCCATGAATTACATGGATCTATATCACTTGGACAGGCTGATGTTCCGCAGGTTAAATCTTTTAAAGCTCTTAATATTACATAATCTCCAGGTCTAGCAAATGACTCATCAGAAAGTACAGTATTTAAACCTCCTGCCGAAGTATTAAAAAATAAATTTATAGCGTGCCATCCTTTTTGTCTATTAACCCCAAAATTTTCCATAGCACCACTTAAGTTATCTGAGCAATTTGGATGCCCAAAATAACCAGCATCTTCGTAATACTTTGATGTACAAGCAAGATTAAAAGTGTCATGTCTACCAACGGTATCTCTTATTACTTCCACTAAAGGTTCATGATCTGTATCAAAAAATTTTGAATATAATCCCGGTCCTGGAAAAGTATTACCCATAAAGGTCCTGGTTGTTTGCCAATCTAAACCTTTCTCTACACCTTTACCTAACTTAGCTGTATCGAAAGCAACAAAATCTGAACATTGTCTACCAGTTGGACAAACTATTTGAATATAATCTCCCTCTTTAACTTCAAAAGAAATCGCTGATTGTTTTGCAATATTTTTTTCGTCCAATGGATCAAAAATTGGATCTGGAATTATTCTATGTTCTTTATAATCAACAATATTATTTCTTTTAATAAATAAAGTTAGTTCAGTAGGAGGATTTTGTTCATGAACTAACATATCATTGCCAGGGGCAGCAAAAATACAATAACATTTATCTTTTGAGCTTATTTTAATTTTTTCTCCTGGTGGAGTGTCTTTATCAAAAAGGATTGAAGATTTAGACTTTGCAATTTTAAGATTTCTTTTTTCTAATTGACGTAATGCAATTTTTGAACTTTCTTCATTTCTATTTAAAATTTCAATTATATTATTTTCTGATTTAGAAGATTTTAAATTTAAAATCGATGGATCTGAATTTCCATCAGAATTAAAAACAACTATTTCGCAAATTTGATTTCCTTCATTATTAATTATTTCAATTTCATCATCTGAAAAAATCTGAACTCCTGTAAGTCCACCACCATTAATTACGTATCTTTCAACCCCAGGTGGCAAAACATTTAAACCAGGTTCATTTATTCTTAAATTTTCTTCTAACATTTTAAATCAATGATTACTTATGTTTGAGAATAAATCAGTACTGATTAATTGTATATATAAATTTTAGTACCAACTTCTGTTGACTGTAAGATTAAATTTAAGGATAATTAAATACTTAATATATTAAGAGAGGAGAAATAAATGAAGAAACTTTTATCAATAATTTCTGCTTTTTTGATTACATTTGCTCTAAGTTTTACAGGTGCGAATGCAGATAAAAGCGGAGTTGTTAAAATCCCAACACACAATTGGTCAAGTCAATTAGTTGGAGCTGAAGTTGTTGGTGAATTGCTTAAAATGGTAGGTGAGAAAGTAGAGTATATTAATATGGACTCACAAGCAGTATACCAAGCAATGGCAGACGGTGATATTGATCTAGTTCATGAAATTTGGGAAGGTGCGTTTGGAGCATCTTATGAAAAAGCAAAAGCTGGTGGTGGAATTGAAGAAATTCTTACTCACGATGCTGTAACTAGAGAGGACTGGTGGTATCCAAACCATGTTGAAAAACTTTGTCCTGGTCTACCAGATTGGAAAGCTCTAAATAAATGTGCAGATCTTTTTGCAAGAGCAGACTCTGGAGGTAAGGGAGTGTTTATCGGTGGTCCTGTTGATTGGTTAAAACATGATGCTGAAAAAGTTGAGGCTCTAGGAATGAACTTCATGGTTAAAAATGCAGGTTCTGCAGATGCAATTTGGGCTGAATTAGATGCAGGTGTAGCGCAAGGAAAAGCTGTAGTTGTTTTTAACTGGTCACCAAATTTCATCGGTGCAAAATATCCAGGTAAGTTTGTTGAGTTTCCTAAACATGATCCAGCTTGTACAAAGGATCCTTCATGGGGAATCAATAAAACTGCACTTTATGATTGTGGAAACCCAGCAAGTGGTTATTTAAAATTAGCAGTCAATGCTGATTTCAAAAAAAATCATCCTGCGGGATATAAGTTGTTGAAACAGATGAATTTTTCTGGTCCAGACATTGACAAAATGGCGAACTACAAGGACACAGATGGTTTAGAAGTATCAGCAGCTGCTCAAAAATGGTTAGATGAACACAAATCTAAATGGAGCAATTGGATTAAATAATTTTTAATCTATTTATAAACGAACCGACATAATCTTAAGTCGGTTCGTTTTTTTTTTATTTTATGTTAAGCTCTCTTAAATTTTTTTATTATGGATGATCAAATCAAAATTTCATGTTCAAATATTTGGAAATTATATGGAGAAAATCCAGAAAAGTTTTTAAAAGAAAATAATAATAATCCATCAACTGAACAACTAAAATCAAATAAATATATACCTGCGGTTAGAGATGCATCTATCGATGTAAAAACTGGAGAAATATTGGTTATTATGGGGTTGAGTGGATCTGGTAAGTCAACATTATTAAGATGTATGTCTAAACTTATTCAACCAACTGATGGTCAAGTTTTTTTTGAGGGTAAAGATTTATTAAAAGCTAGCGATAAAGAGTTAATCGAAATAAGAAGACATAAAATGGGAATGGTATTTCAGCATTTTGCTTTATTACCTCACAGAA
>CABZGR010000030.1 GCA_902525295.1 uncultured Pelagibacteraceae bacterium
TGCAATGGGGTCAGAGGAAATTGCAATAAGATCAATATTACCACAAGAAATCGAAACTTATGATCCTTTTGATGGAGAAGTTAAAGTATGGCAAATTTAAAAACATCAGAAAAAAAAAGTAAAGCTCAATCAATGGGACTTCATACAGAAGTCTTAACTGGAAAAACACAACAAAAATTTTTTAATCCAGATGAGGCAGAGAATTTTTATTACTTTGGGACATATGATGTAGATTTTAATAAAAGAACTGAGATTGACGTTAAGAACATGGATTGTCGTGAAGCAAATAAAAAAATTGATGAATTAATGAAAGATGGATACGGAACTATTGTAATAAAGAACCCACAGGGAAAACATAGCTTGGGAGTTGGAATTCTCAATAAATTAAATTTAATATTTGAAGGTAGTTTGGGTTACTTTGGGTGTGGATCAATGGATGGTCCTATTGTTAGAATTAATGGAAGAGTGGGATGGTCATGTGCAGAAAATATGATGGCAGGAAAAGTAGTAATTGAAAAAAATGCAGGGTCTTGTTTTGGTGCGGCAATTAGAGGTGGAGATCTGATATGCAAAGGAAGCGTAGGTGCCAGAACAGGAATTGATCAAAAAGGTGGAACAATAATTATTGGCGGTGATGCTGGTGCTTTTACAGGTTTTATGATGCAGAGAGGGCGAATTATTATTCTTGGAGATGTTGGAATAAATTTAGGAGATTCTATGTATGATGGGACAATTTTTGTAGGTGGAAAAATTGGATCATTTGGTAGTGATGCTGTCGAAGCTGAATTAACTGATTCAGATCAAGACTGGCTTAAAAGAAAATTAAAGGTTGCGGAGATCGGAGAAAACTTCGATGTTTCTAAGATGACCAAAGTTGTAGCAGGAAAAAAACTTTGGAATTACGATGCTCTTGAACCTACAGAAAAAAAAGGAGCAATTTAAATGGCAAAGAAAAAAAACGGTAACGGAAAGTCAAACGGTCATTCCAATGGTAATGGAGTAGCTTCAAGAAACAAAAGTTTGTTAGGACACAACGCTATTTTTACTCCAGAGGTTATGGACGACATTCATATCAAAGCCGAATTAGGAAGATACAGAATGAGAGGAATGGCTTTGATGAAAAAGATACCTACTTTTGATGATCTAGTTTTCTTGCCAGGAACATTAACAAGATTTGTTATTGAAGGTTACAGAGAAAAATGTGAGACCAAAACTATTATTGGTCCAAGATGTGAAAATCCAATTGAGCTTGATATTCCAGTTTACATTACGGGAATGAGTTTTGGAGCTTTATCTTATGAAGCAAAAACTGCATTAGCTAGAGGTGCTACAATGGCTGGTAGCGCAACATGTTCTGGTGAAGGTGGAATGATACCAGATGAAAGAAGATATTCAGAAAAATGGTTTTATCAGTGCATACAATCAAGATATGGTTTTAACCCACACCATGCACAACTAGCTGATGGAATTGAGGTATTTATTGGACAAGGACAAAAAGTTGGAATGGGTGGTCATTTGATGGGTCAAAAAGTTACTGACCAAGTTGCAGAAATGAGATCGCTACCTGCAGGTATAGATCAAAGATCTCCAGCAAGACATCCTGATTGGCTGGGTCCAGATGATTTAGCTTTAAAAGTTCAAGAGCTTAGAGAATTAACGAAAAACAAAGTGCCAATTCAATTAAAACTTGGAGCAGCTAAAGTGTATGATGATGTAAGGATGGCAGCAAAATGTGATCCAGATTCAATTTATCTTGATGGAATGGAGGGTTCAACAGGTGCTGGGCCACACATTGCAGCTGCAAACACAGGTATCCCAGGAATTGCTGGAATTAGAGAAGCAAGAAGAGCTTTGGATGATGTAGGTAAAACTGGAAAAGTAACTTTAATTTATGCAGGTGGTGTTAGAGATGGAGCAGATATGGCTAAAGCTTTAGCACTTGGTGCAGACGCAATTGCAATCGGAACAGGTGCAATGGTTGCTTTAAATTGCAACAAGGAAATACCAGAATCTAACTTTGAAAAAGAAATGGGTGTTCCCGCAGGTCATTGCTATCACTGTCACACGGGTAGATGTCCAGTAGGAGTTGCTACTCAAGATCCTAAATTAAGAAAAAGATTAAATCCTGATGACGCAGCATTAAGAGTATACAATTATTTGCATGCAATGACATTGGAGGCTCAATTGTTGGCTAGAGCATGTGGAAAAACAAATATTCACTCGCTAGAGCCAGAAGATATGGCTGCATTAACAATGGAGGCTTCTGCTTTAGCTAAAGTACCTCTTGCAGGAACAAATCATACAGTAGGAGTTAAAGATTTCCATAAAATCTAATAGCAAATATGCCAAAGAAAAAAGGTAAGAAAAAAGTCAAATCAAAAGAGATCAAAGGTCAATTAGGAAAGAAAAAAGAGACTGCAAGAGAAAAAATGATTGGCCAAACAATTGGCTATCGATATGATGTTAATCTTTTACCTGACTATAGTCGACTCACTCCATTTTTAAAAAAATATATAGAAGCTATGGGTTGGGATGATCTTAATTGGTTAGAAGATGTTCATATGGGTTATGAAGAAAATAGACCCGCTGTTTTTGATAGAAATGCTAATGGTTGGGTAACGATACCAAGTAAAATAAAATTACCTAATAATCAGCAGGATAGAGATATGATAGCTAGAGAATTATTGGTAAAGTTTCAAATGTCACCGAATCATCCTCTGGTTGACCTTAAAAAAGCATATTTAAAATTCTAATTTTCAATTTCAAGTTGATAAATAATTATTAACTTCTACTTTTTATAAATAAAATAAAATTGTCAGCGTAAAAAAAATTTCATAGAGTCTATTAACTATTAATAGGAGAGAGAAATATGACTGATCAATTAGGTGCTCTCACAACCTTATTTACAGAATTTTACTATTGGGTAACTGTGGTTCTTATGTTTTTGATCCACGTGGGTTTCTGTATGTATGAAGTTGGGGCATCTCGTTACAAACATCACCAACACACTCTTATGAAAAATACAATGCTGATACCACTGGTAACAGTCACATGGTTTTTCTTTGGTTGGTGGATATACTGGGCATTTCCAACAGGACCCGGATTAGCTCCTTCAATTATGACCGAAAGTACCGGTCTAGTTCTTGGAGGTGGATTTGGTGGAAATGATCTTGCTAACCCTACAAATGCATTGATGGCCGTAAATCTTAATGATCATATAATGGGTGTCTTCTGGGCAGCCTTTTTATTATTTTCATGGACTGCAGCTTCAATTGTATCTGGAGCGGTTATTGAAAGGATAACTACTTTTGCATTTGGGATACTAGCAATTGCAATTGGATCTGTTTTCTGGACAATAGATGCTTCATGGGGATGGCATTTTGATGGATGGATGTTAAAAATATTAGGATATCACGATGCTTATGCTTCCGGAGTAATTCACGCAATTGCCGGAGGTTTTGCCTTAGGTGTTCTAGTTGTTTTAGGACCAAGAATTGGAAAATTTTCATCTAGCGGAGAACCAAGAAACATTGGACCAAGAAATCCTTGGTTAGTGACTGTTGGATTATTCTTAATCTATACAGGTTTTTGGGGCTTTTACGCAGCATGTAATGTTCCGATTTATGATCTTGGACCTGAATATGGTATGGAAGGTGTAACTTTCTTTACTGCAACGAACATTTACTTAACTCCAACCACACTTAGTGGAATAACGATGAACTTTTTAATGTCGTTATCTGGAGGGTTGTTAGCAGGGTATGTGGTCTCGAAGGGAGATCCTTTCTGGACTTATTCATCAGGACTTGCGGGAATAATATGTGCATCTGCAGGTAATGATTTATATCATCCAATACAATCAATGATAATCGGTATGATCGGAGTAGTTATAGCTTACAAAATGCATTACTGGGTCGAGAAAAAATATAAAATCGATGATGCAGTTGGAGCAGTAGCTGTTCATGGTTATGCTGGATTTGTTGGTCTTGTGATATGTGGTTTCGTTTTAAATGGTTATCCTTCATCTGGATACAGTGTTGGAGCTATGTGGGATGGAACTAATTATGCAGCAATTAATCCTCTTGGAATGTTTATCGGTGCAATAATAATGTTTTTTGTACTAGGTATGCTTCCTGGATATATAATTGCAAAAGTTCTTCACGGAATGGGTAAATTAAGAATACCAAGAGAAGTAGAACTTGCAGGACTTGACTATACAATTATGGAAGAGGCTAAAGAAGACGAAAAAGCTGTAGTCTCGGCCAGTAGATAAAGGAGGTATGTAAATGGCAACAGTATCAAATTGGATAGATCATTTAAGTGCCTCTGAGGTACAAGGATCTGTCTATCCAGGTGTTGGGTCGGAAGGAGTGCTAGTTATAATAGCAATTCTTATTTGGGTTGGCTGGCATATTATTTCATCTAAACAAGAAGATGGTAAGATGAATGCAATTGTCAGAAAAAAACCAAGTGCTAACGACTGGAAAAGCAATATAACAGACGGTTAAAACTTTTAAGAGGGCGCATGAAATACTGTGCCCTCTTTTTTTTTAATGCAAAATTCTGAAGAAAATAATCAAAATGAAAATAAAACTCCTAGCAAAATGGCACGTCTTGCATGGCCAAAAGCAAAGTATGGAGTAATTATAGCAATATTAATTATTATTGGTGTAAATTTAATTTATTACAAAGATTTCTTTTTATCATTTTTTAAATAATTGTGTTACGTTATTAGATGGCAAAAAATTTATTTAAAATTTCAAAACAAAAAAAAATTAAATATTTTTTAATAAGTTTTGTAGATTTATTTGGTGTATTAAGATCAAAATTGGTTCCTGCTCATGCGATAAAAGATATGCAAGTAAATGGTGCTGGATTTGCTGGATTTGCAGCTTGGTTAGATATGACGCCAGCTGACTCTGATATGTTTGCAATACCTGATCCTGACAGTTTAATTCAACTACCATGGAATAAAGAAGTTGGTTGGTTGGCTTCGGATTTATGGATGAATGGTAAACCAGTTGATGCTTCACCAAGAGTGATGTTAAAAAAACAAATAAAAAAATTATCTGAATTGGGATACAGCATGAAGTCAGGTGTGGAGTGTGAGTATTTTTTGATTTCTCCTGATGGGAACACAATTGCTGATAATAGAGATACTCAATCTAAACCTTGTTATGACCAGTCTTCATTAATGAGAAGATATGAGCTTATAAAAGAAATTTGTGATTGTATGATTGAAATGGGATGGGGTCCTTATCAAAATGACCACGAAGATGCTAATGGGCAATTTGAAATGAATTGGGATTATTCAGATTGTCTAAAAACTGCTGATAGACACACTTTTTTTAAATTTATGGTTAAAACTATTGCAGAAAAGCATGATTTGAGAGCAACATTTATGCCAAAACCTTTTGAAAATTTAACTGGTAACGGATGTCATGCACATATTTCTTTATGGAAAGGAAAGAAAAATATCTTTCTTGATAAACATGATAAGCTTGGGCTAAGCAAGATCGCTTATAATTTTTTAGGAGGCATCATGAGACATGCTTCATCCTTATCTACTTTTTTTAATCCAACAATAAATAGTTACAGACGAATAAATGCTGCACCAACAAAATCTGGTGCCACATGGTCTCCAAGCAGTATATCATATACAGGAAATAACCGTACACATATGATAAGGGTTCCTGATCCAGGAAGATTTGAATTAAGACTTATGGATGGATCCGCAAATCCTTATTTACTTCAAGCTAGTGTATTAGCTGCAGGAATGGAGGGATTAAGTAAAAGAATTAATCCTGGCAAACCTCTTTTTTGTAATATGTATGAGGATTATAAAAAATATCCAAACCTTTCTAAATTACCAAATGAACTAAAAGATTCTCTTGATAAAATTGAAAATAATAAAGAAATGAATAAAGCATTTGGAAAAGAAGTAATTAAAAGTTATGTCAAGTTAAGGACTTCGGAATTAAAAGATTTTAATGATAACGAAAAATTTGATAAGTCCAAACCAATTACAAAATGGGAAAGACAGAATACTCTAGACTGTTAAAGTGAAAAGCTTTGATAGTTATAGAAAATGGAAATATACAAAATTTTTATCAAATAAAAATTATAGTTTTAATAGAAATTATATTTTAAATATTATTTCGTCAAAAATAATCACTGATGCTTTTAATTCTATATCTAAGTGGAAAAACTATAAAAAAACACCATTATTAAAATTAGAGAAACTAAACAAAAATTTAAAACTTAATAATATTTTTTACAAAGATGAGTCGAAAAGATTTCATTTAAAATCATTTAAAGCTTTAGGTGGAGCATATGCTGTAGAAAAAATATCTAAAAGGAAAAAAAATATAATAATATCATCTGCAACAGCTGGAAATCATGGTAGATCAGTTGCTTGGGGTGCTCAAAGATTGGGTTTACAATGTAAAATTTTTGTTAGTCAATATGTAAGTGAAGAGAGAGTAAAAGAAATTGAAAAATTTGGAGCCGATGTAATTCGAGTAAAAGGTAATTACGAAAATTCATTAAACGAGTGTAAAAAATTATCAAAAAAGAATAATTGGAATATTGTTCAGGATGTATCTACGAAGAATTATAGTTATGTTCCTTTGTTAACTATGGCTGGTTATTCAATTATGATTAAAGAAATTTCAAAACAAACTACACATTATATTACGCATATATTCCTTCAAGCTGGTGTTGGTGGCATGGCAGCAGGTGTAGTTGCGGGAGTTGCAAAATATTTCAAGAGAATTCCTAAAATAATAATAGTTGAACCTGATGGAGCTGATTGTGTACTTCAAAGCATAAAAAGCAAAAGTTTAAAAAAAATTAAAATAAAAAAAGAAAGTATAATGGGTGGTATGTCATGCAATGAAATGTCTCTCATTCCTTGGCATGTATTAAAAAAGGCTAGTGATTGTTGTGTCACTGTAAATGACTCAAAAGTTCCTAAAACTGTTGCAATGCTTAAAGACAAGAAACTCAGTAAAAGGTCAATAATAGGTGGTGAATGTGCTACACCAGGAATTATCAGTCTTATTAGTCTCTGCAATAATCCTAAAACAAAGAAATTAATAAATCTTAACGAAAAATCTAATGTTTTAGTTATTGGATGCGAAGGTAATGCAGATGTAAAACTTTACAAACAATTGCTATCTAAAGGCAGAAAGTAAATTATATGTCAAAAAAAGCTGTTGTTTGGATAAGAGACGATTTTAGAATAAAAAATAATTCTGCGTTATCTTATGCAACAAATAATTACGACACTGTCACGGCATTG
>CABZGR010000031.1 GCA_902525295.1 uncultured Pelagibacteraceae bacterium
TAAGTAATTAAAATGATCCCAATAATTACCTCTAAAAACATAAAATTGTTCACCATAAAATATTGCCGGAATAAAAAAAATCAATACAAAAGACAAAAATAAAATAGAGCTAGCAAAAATTGATTTAATAGAAGTTTTTAAATAATAAATATTCGTACTACAAAAAATTATAATAATTAGAAGTAAAATAATTATTATATAAAGTGAATCTATATTAAAAACAAAGTACATATGAAAAGTTAGTATGACAAATATTGAATAACCTATGAGCGTGATATCTATATTGCTTAATTTATTGAGAAAATTGAATTTTTTTTTAAACAAGCTTCCTAGTGAGAAAAATAGAAGTAGAGTAGTTAGATAAAAAACAACTATTAGTAAATAATTCATTGATTAGTTTAACTCTTAAATTCTAATAATTTATTATAAATAAAAATATATAAGAAAATTTGAGTAATAATTAATATTGTTAATTTGATACTGTTATTATACCATAACGCTCCGAGCACAAAATTTGGCAATAAAAATGAATTAATTATTATAGCAGACATTGTATTCATTGTTTTTTGATTGTATTTTTTTTTATATCTTAAGTTTAAATAATATTTAATAAGAGAGTGTAAATGTAGAGTATCAGACTTTTGGATTGCCTCTTTTTTTTTAATTCGTCTTAAAATAGAAAATAAATTTTCAAAAGCTGGATACCATAAAAATATTGCTGCCATCAAAGGGCTAATCAAACCATTAGAATTTTCTATGAAAGAAATAATCAGAAAAGAAATAAATAGAGAAAATACATATATACCGTTATCACCTAGAAAACATTTGCCAAAAGCATTAAATAGAAAGAATACTAAAGATATTATTATTAAATTTTTTAGTATTAAAACAAACTCAAATGTATTTAAATTAACTTGAAGTTCAACATAATATATTGACAATAAAATCAAAATAAAATTTCCAATAACGAAGCTGTTCAATCCATCCATAAAATTATGACCATTTAAAACAGTAACCAAACAAAAAATTACAAATAATAAATTGAAAATTTTATATTCCAGAAACTGATCAAACAAATTTAAATCTATGGAAGAAATTTTCACATCATTAAAATAAACAAGAACAAAAATGAAAGAAACTTGTAATATTAATCTTATTTTTGGTGAAAATTCTTGTCTTATATCTGCTACAATACCAATTATTAAAAAAGGGATTAAGAAAAATAAAATTTTTAATTCTAAATTATTTAGAAATGAAAGAAATATTAATGATAAAAAAAAATAGATTCCTCCAGATAGTGGTATTATTTCCTTATGTTTATATTTATGATGAGCAATCTCAGGTTTATCAATTAAATATTTTATTTTTGAAATAACAAAATTTAAAATTAGTAGGATGCATAAGCAAATTATGGTATCTAAACTTAAAATAAACATTTTTATCTATAAACTTTTTTAGTTTATACTATTAAAATTAAATGAGATTTCTATTTATCTTTATATCCTTTTTTATCATTGTCTCAATATACCTTACTGAGTTATATTTAAAATATGTAGGACTTGGAGACCCGGTGAGATACGACAGTAACTATATTTATGGTTACGCTCCAAAAGAAAACCAAAGAAAAGAACGTTTTAAAGGCTCAAAAATATCAATAAATGAGTTGGGATTAAGGACACCTAATTCTTGGAATAATTCACAAAAAGATAAGATCATTTTTATTGGTGATAGTATTACATACGGTGGAAGTTATATTGATGATAAAGAAATTTTTTCTTATTTAGTCTGTTTAGAATTGAAAAATTATCTTTGCGGAAATGCAGGAGTAAACGCATATAGTATTATTAATATGGTTATGCGATCAAAATATGATAAAAGAATAAATAATTCAGAAGTTTATATTTTTACAGTTGCGCCTGGTGATTTTTATAGAGAATATGTTGGGTCTAACACTGCTCATTTTTACTTAAACCAAAAAAAATTTTTTTTACCAGCAATTACAGAGGCAATAAGTTTTATTGCAACAAAATATGATATAAACAACTATATTTCTAAAAGAAACGATACAAAAAATTATAATAATAAAATTGAATTAATTGATTACTCTATAAAATTATTAAAAAGTGAAATTGATAGATTGGTAGAAAGTGGTAAAAAAGTCAGAGTTTTTTACACAGTTGAAAGAAATGATAAAAATTCAAATAAAGAAATAAATAGTTATATTTTAAGTCAGCTTCTTAAAGCAAATATAAAAAATTTCTATTCTCTTGAAAAAGTTTTATCAAAAGATGAGTTTTTTTATGACAGTGTGCATTATAATAAAAAAGGTCATCGTGTAGTCGCTGAAAAAATTATATCTACCTTTTAGCATTTTTAGTGCATTTAAAATAAATATTTTCAAGTTTCTTTAAATTTAAATTTACGCTATGATTTTTATTTATTAATTTTTGAGCATTATTGCCCATTTGTATAATTTTTTTTTTATTTAGATAAAGATAATTTATAATATTTTGTAACTTTTTTAAGTCACCTGGTTGCTTAAATGATAAACCAGTTTTATTATTTACAAAACTATCTGCATAATTTTTTTTTAAGCAAACAATACTGGGAATTTTGTATAAACCCGCTTCAAATATTTGTCTTCCTAGAGCGTTTAAATAGCTTGGAAAACAAATTACATCTATTTGTTTATAAAAATCTTCAACATTATTCAGGTGTCCGAGATTGATTATATTTTTTGAGTTAATTAATTTGCTATCTATATTATTTGATGCAAAAAACCTTCCATACCATTTGGTAGGAATAAAGTTACCAGCCAAATATAGTCTAATTTTTTTTTTTTCTTTTTTTAGTTTATTGAAGACTTTCACTAAGTCTTCTAGACCTTTATACTTGAGGTAGCTTCCAATGTATCCTAGATTAATGTAGCCGTTTTGAAAATACTTTTTCTTTTTTCTCTTTTTAAAATTATAAAGTATATTTCTTACAACTTTTACATTAAGATAATGTGGTAATGATTTTTTTACATCATTATCAATTGCTATAATCTCAAAAATATTTTTTTTTAAATATCTACAAATTTTTTTTCCAATATAATTATTTTTTTTAAACAATATTCTGCAATGCAAAATAAACGGAACGTTAAAAAAAAATTTAAATATAAATATTGTCGGTACTAATGTTATCTCATTAAAATGTATAATATCTATATTCTTAATTTTTTTTTTAATCAAAAGTACTGAAATTAAAGTTGGAAATACTAAAAATATTTCTCTTATAAGTATTAACCATCTTAAACCATTATAGTGACCCAATATAGAATTATCGAACTTACATAGACCTGAAGTTTTTATAACCTGTCCATATTTTTTTAATCTTTTTGCAGATACCCCAGAAGGGGTAAGAAAATAAAAATTATATTTTTTTTTAATTATTGATAAATACTCTTCAAGGCTTTTTAATGATCCGCTAAACTCACCTATTGAATGTATTATTAAAATATTAAGTTTTTTTTTCAAAGAAATAATCTTTATTTTTATTAATTATATTTTGCAAAATATGGAGAACTTTTAAATGTCTTTCATTTGAATGATCATTAAATGGCAACGAAATAATTTTTTTACAAATATTTTCAGTATTATTCAAAAATATCTTTTTGTTAATTTTTTGTTTAAACTGTTTATAAAGCGGCTTCGGGTAATAAATTTTATAGTCAATTTTATTTTTTTTTAGTTTGTTTATAAGTAAAGATCTTTTTTTTACTAAAATATTAAATTGTGATACACTATCTCCTAATTTATATTTTGGAAAACCAGAAATTGAATTTTTTTCAAAAAAATTTTGGTAACTTTTGTATGTTTTAACTTGTTTTTTTATTTTATTTCCAAAAGTATTTATTTTTTTATTTAAAATAGCAGCCTGTAGACTACCAATTCTGGAGTTTAAACCAATCATGTCACTTTGAGAATATTTTTTTTGTCCATGGTTCCTCAGTTTCAAAATTCTATTGTAATAGTTTTTTTTATTTGTAAATATTGCTCCTCCATCACCATATCCACCTAAATTTTTTGTAGGAAAGAAACTTGTACACGTTATATCTGCAATTGAGCATGAATTTATTTTATTAATTTTTGATCCAAAATTTTGCGCTGCGTCTTCTATAAATATTATTTTTTTTTTTTTACAAATTTTTTTTAATTTGATTAAATCACAGCTTCTACCAAATAATGATGTTGAGATGATAGCTAAGGTTTTTTTATTAATTTTTTTTGAGGCTTCCTCTACATTTAGGTTAAAAGTTTGTAGATCTACATCAACATATACGGGTTTAAAACCGAGTAATAAAACAGCCTCAGCAACTGATAACCAAGAAAAAGCAGGAATGATTATTTCATTCTTATTTTTTAACTTTTTTAATGCCATCAAAGATAAAATCAATGAGTCTGTCCCTGAGCCAGTGGTAATTGCGTATTTTGAATGAGATAATTTTTTTAATTTTTTTTCTAGAAAATCCACCTCTTCACTAAATATGAATTTATTTTTATTTATCACATATTTAAGATTTAATAATATTTGATAATTTAATTTTGAATTGATTATATCTAAGTCGTTGAATTTCATTATTTAATGCTTTTAGATTTAGTTTTGTTTTTTTTTTTTCTTTTTATCTTTTTACTAATTTTATTAGTTTTTGAAATAGAAGCATAAATTTTTCCTGGATTGCCAATTATGATTTTATTTTTTGGAACATTTTTTGTAACCACTGAACCGGCTCCAACTAAAGCATCATTACCAATAATTATGTTAGATAAAATTGTAGAATTTGCACCTAAAGTTACACCTGACTTTACCAGTGTTTTTGAATAATTTTTTGATTTTATATTTATTTTTGATCTAGGAAATTTTACATTTGTGAAAACAACACTTGGTCCACAAAATACATCATTTTCAAGTGTGACACCCTCATAAATTGAAACATTGTTTTGTATTTTCACATTATTACCGATAGTGACATTGTTTCCTATAAATACGTTCTGACCAATTATACAATTTTCGCCAATTTTTACATTTTCAGAAATGTGAGACCAGTGCCAGATTTTAGTATTTTTTCCTATTTTGCAATTTTTATCTATAATACTCGTTCTATGCTTAAAATATTTCATTTTAATTTTGCTAAAAATTTTATAACAGTCTCAAAATTTGATATGTGAAAATTTCTTTTCATTATTTCTTTATAATTTGCTAAATGTAGATTATCAAACTTGTTAAAATTAATTACTCTTTTATTTACTTTCATAATTCTTAGAAATCTATTTTTTATATTTTTATTTTCATTATTGATATTTTTTATTGAAACAGTCCATTTTACAGAAGCTTTTTGGAGTTTTATTATTCCTTTAACCTCTGAATTATTTTTTTTTGTAATTTTAAATTTATTAACATTTCCAAAAATCCAAAACAAAATGTCAAAAAAATGAATTGCAATATTAACGAGTAATCCTCCAGAAAGTGATGATCTATTTTTCCAGCTTTTATAATACCAATCTCCTCTATATGTATAATAAATTATCTCAACATCATTAACTTTATTTTTTAAAGAAATACTTTTTTTTAATTTTTTTAATTTTTCATCTAATCTTAATTGAAAAATGCAATAACATCTTTTTTTATATTTTATTTCTGCTTTTTGTATTCTTTTATAATCTATTACTTTTAAAACTGGAGGTTTTTCTACTATTACATTAGAATTTGATTTTAAAGATTTTACTATGTGCTTAAAATGTAAATGGCTAGGTGAACAAACTACAACATAGTCTATTGAATTATTTTTTAGAAACACAAAAAATTTATTTTCATTTATGAAGAATTTACATTTAGGGAAATGGCTATCTATAAATCCAACGTTATCATTGAAGTCTAGAGCAGCTACTAAATTACCATTTACTTTTTTTATACAATTAACGTGTTTTTTTGCTACAAATCCAGCAAGACCAATTAAAGCAAATTTTTTCATATTTTTATTGTTTTGATTACTTATTTATTTATATACAACTATCAATAAAGTATATGAATTATTACTCTTCTTTAATAAAAAAAATAAATAAAAAAACTGCAAAAATAGGAATTATTGGATTAGGTTATGTGGGATTGCCCTTGGCTCTACTATTTTCAAAAAAAAACTTTGAAGTAACAGGTTTTGATATAGATAAAAAAAAAATTAATGCGTTGAAGGTTGGTAAATCTTATATAAAACATATTGATTCAAAAACCATTAAAAAAAACAAAAAATATATAAAATTTCAAAGTAACTTTATTGATATTAGAGATATAGATATAATTATTCTTTGTTTACCTACACCATTGAAAACGAATTTAACACCCGATTTATCTTATATAAAGAATACAATGCTTAAAATTAAAAAATATCTTGGAGAAGGTAAATTAATAATTCTAGAAAGCTCTACCTACCCTGGGTCTACTAAGGATGAAATATTACCTTTTCTAAAAAATTTCAAAATTGGTATTAACTTTTATTTAGGATATTCTCCAGAAAGAGAGGATCCAAATAATAATAAATTTAGTTTAGAGAATATTCCTAAAATATCTAGTGGTTATTCAATTCATTGTAAAAAATTAACAACAAATCTATACAAAAAAATTATCAAAAAAGTAAAAGTTGTTTCTGACATAAACATAGCTGAATTTGTGAAACTCTACGAAAATATTTATAGAAGTGTGAATATAGGATTAGTTAATGAGTTAAAGATAGTTGCTAATAAACTTGGCCTGGATATTTATGAAATAATTAATGCCGCAAAAACTAAACCATTTGGTTTTCAAGCATTTTATCCAGGACCTGGTGTGGGCGGACATTGTATCCCCGTAGATCCATATTATTTGTCATGGATTGCAAAGAAAAATAAAATTAATACTAAATTGATATATCAAGCTGGTCAAATTAATTCTCAAATGCCCAAATGGATAATTTCTAATGTTTTAAAAAGGACAAATTTAAAAAAAGTTTTATTACTTGGTGCTGCATATAAAAAAGATGTTGATGATACA
>CABZGR010000032.1 GCA_902525295.1 uncultured Pelagibacteraceae bacterium
GAAAATGATAAAGTATTGATAAATAATTTACTTTTAAATTATATTAAATTGAAAGATGAGAGTAAAGCTGACGAATTACTAATAGTTTCTGAAAATTTAGACAAAAATTATGAAGGATTTATTTATAATAAAGCTCAATTTTATATTCTTAAAGAAAAATTTAATGAAGCAATAGAAATATTAAAAAAAAATAAAAGTTCGGTTAAATTTTTAATATTATTAATTGAACTATATTTTAATATGGGAAAATTCGAAGAGGCAGAATTATTACTTAAAGAAAATAAAAATGAAATTATTAATGATATAAATTTTTATAATTATTTTGGGATAAGATCGCTCAGAGAGGGTAACTTTAAAGAAGGATGGAATTATTATGAAAGTCGAGGTTCTAAAACAACAGGCTATTTAAAAAACTTAAAAGAATGGAAGGGAGAAAAATTAACAAATAAAAGTATAGTTGTTTTCTATGAACAAGGAATTGGTGATACAATTCAATTTTCTAAATATGTTTATGCTTTGACTAAAATAGCAGGAAAAGTGTGTTTTGTAGTAAATACAGGAATAAAAAATTTATTTAGAACAGACATTAACAATCTTATAATTGATACAAGACAAAATTTTAATGGAAGTAGTTTTGATTATAAAATCTCATTAGGTTCGTTGTTAAAATTTTTCTATTTAGAAAAATTTAATTCACATGATTATTTAATTAATAAAAATATTGATACTAATGAAGATTGGAAAAATAAATTAAGTTCAAATAAACCAAACGTAGGTTTGGTTTGGACTGGCTCATTCCTGGGTCCAAATCAACCTTTCAGATCTATTCAATTAAAAAATTTAGTAAAAATTTTAAATCTCGATATTAATTTTTATTGTTTACAAAATGAAATTTGGGAAAGTGATAAAGAGTATTTTAATAATAATAAAATTCACGATTTTGGAAAATATGATTTAGTTGAAATTTCATCAATTATAAAAAATTTAGATTTAGTAATATCAGTAGATACAGCAATATTGCATATTTCTGCTATTTTAAATAAAGAAACTTGGGGAATATTCAATATTTATCCTGATTGGAGATGGGGAGCACTTGATAAGATCAACCCTTACAATTCTCTAATAAAAATAAATCAAACAAAATTTAATCAATGGGAAGATGTAACTGATAAAATATATAAAAGATTAAAACAAAAATTTAAATTAAATTAAATTGTATTGATATTCTCTAGCTTCAATAATTTGTTTTGGTAAATCAAGCTCAACATCTTCTAACCTTATAAAATCATCTTTCTTGATATCTTTTTTTAGAACTGCATTATCAGTATAACCCATAGGTAAAATTCTCTCTTGTTTGGATCTTTTAGATGAAATCAACCTTCCCCTTGCACAATAACCCCCTTCTCCATCAAGTTTTTGTCCTGCCTTTAAATCTTTTTTTGCGACACTAGCTATTTCAGCATTAAAATTTTTTGTATGACCAGTTGCCTTACTATCAAGTACTATAGAATAAATTGATTGAGCTAACTCTAATCCAATATAATGATAAGGCCTCCAAATGGCAGAATAACTTCCCGAAGAGTCTGTTACCATTCCATAATCTTTAAAACAGTTTTTCACATACTCATTTTGAGCTTTAATAACAATATACACTCCCCATCTAAGATCATTAGGTATATCTTTTTTATCTAAATCAATGCTTGAAATAACTTCTACTTGACCAGAATAATCTAATAAACCTCCCTCAGATTTTGGAATTAATTTTTTAGCAATGTCATAAACTCCTATTGGAGGATAAGTTAATCCACTATTTGGACATTTTAACTCTGTTGCATTACTAACAGCACACATTTCAATTGATGATTTATCTCCACATAAAAAGCTATTAAACATTTTAGGGTTCATACCAGACTCATTTTCGGCTCTCTCTTTAGTTAAACCATAGTGACCCCAAACAGTTTCTGGTGTGGAATATTCAAAAGATGGATGATATTTTGTTCCTTTGCCTGCACATACAACTTCAAAACCGTTTAATTTTGCCCATTCAATTTGTTCTAATATTAATGATGGTTGATCCCCATAAGCCATTGAACAGATTACATTATTTTTTTTAGCTAAATCAGATAGGTATTTTCCACACAAAACATCTGCCTCAACATTAACCATGATTACATGTTTCTTGCTTTCTATTATTTTTTTTGCGTGAATGGTGCCAGAAATAGGATTCCCTGTAGCTTCAATATATACATCAATTTCTCTATCTAAAACTTTATCTAGATTATTGGTAAAATTTATCTTAGCTATGGTTTCATCAGATAATCCGCTATTCAAACAATTTTTTTTTGCTCTATCGATATCAAGTTCTATAATGGAGTCTATTTTGATTTTTTTTAATTGGTTATATTGAGCAAGAAACATTGAAACAAACTTACCGCAACCAATAAAGCTTATATTTATAGGTTTTTTAAGATTTTGGAGTTTTGAATACAAATACATTTGATCTTTTTAAAGAAATTATAGATAAAATTTTAATAATTTATAATATAATTTTACAAAAAAATTTAAAATGAAGTTCATAAAAATAATTGTTTTTTTGCTATAATTTATCTAGTCTACTTAGGTTTTAGTAGTTTCATGGATGACAGTTTAGAAGTCGTAGAAAAAGTTAATAAAACTCTTGAAGTAGATGAGGTAAAAAAATCAAATAATAAAGAAGTTGTGGGCTTAATGATGTTTTTAGGCAATCCTCCGAAAATAAATGAACACCTTATGATGCCAAGTAATGAAGATTGTTTAATTAAAAAAGAAATTGCAGAAATGACATCACCTGCACTCTATAAGTGTATGGTAGTTGAGGCTGAAGTAAAGGATAATAAAATATTAAGTATTGTTAAAGAAATAAAAATTATAGAATAAATTATATAACAAATACTATAAACCAATAAGATGATAAGCCAGACAATATTGTGGCAATAACACTTCTAGAAAAGAAACCAACAATTAAAGCAATCATTGCACCATAAATTTTTGGATCTGTAATTTCTACTAATGAACCAAAATCATTAAAAAAAACTCCAGGGAATATTATTGCAGGAAATACAGCTGCTGGAACATAATTCAGAACTTCTTTAACTTTTGTTCCAAGCATATCTCTATCAATTAAAGCTACCATCGCCATTCTAGAAAAATAAGTTACAATTCCAGATACTATAATTGAAAACCAGGTCATTTTTTAAACCTCAACATTATAAAAGCGGCAATTAGAGCAACTATAGGAGATAATATTATGTAAGATTTGAATGGAGCATCAAATAATATTAGTGATGCAAATCCAGATACCAACATCACAAAAACATGATCTAATTTTCTAAGGTCATTTACGATAATTGCTAAAAAAGTAAGGGGGATCGCAAATTTTAAACCCAATTCATCAGGAATAAATGAGCCCAATATAATTCCACTAATTGTAGACAATTGCCAACAAAACCAAAGGGTTACCCCTGTGCCAAGGATATAATAATGTGGATTAGATAAATTTTTATTCTGTTTAATGTATTTGTTAGATTCTGCAAAACCTTGGTCTACAATAAAATAAGATATAAATAATTTTTTTATAAAATTTAGTTTTTCAAGATATTCAGATAAAACGGCTCCATATAACAAATGTCTCGAATTAATTACCCCAACTGATGTAATGGCTATTAATGATGAGGCTCCACCTGACAAAAGTTGCATAAATATTATCTGAGAAGCGCCACCAAAAATAATCAATGAAGTTGCGTAAACTAAAATTGGATCAAAACCTAATTCAACACCAATGGCTCCGGTTATAATTCCAAAAGGAATTACAGATAACATGTGAGGCAGAACAGCAACTGTACCTTTAAAAAATATTTTAGATTTTGAAAGCATTAATTAAAAGTTTACTAAAGCTTTTTTGAGATATTTTTGATCTAATTTACAATCTTTATAGCCTTGTTTAACCACATTTAGATACCTTTCAGTTGGATATCTAAAAATTGTTTTTTTAGGCATTATATAAGTCATCACAGTATTGTTGTAATACTTAAAATACATTTTTTTATAGAGAATTGGATAGTCTTCATAAATATCAAGTTTTTTCTCATCACTTTTCGATATCTCATACAATCCACCAGGCACAATAGAATTATTTTTCTTTTCAATATCTGCTGCACGATACTTACTTCTAAAACTAAGAGCATATCCCTTTAAATTTATCTTTTTAATAAATTTTGAGTCTTTACATCTTCTTTTCATTTGAAAATGATTTAGATTACTTCCATAAGCAAAATAAAGCATAATTAACGCTCTACAATTTCGATTTGTTTATCTCTTACAAATTTAAGTATTTCTGAATTGCATTTATCAATTTTTGTTTTATCTACTGATCTTACAACAATAGATACTCCTAATTTTCCAGCTTTAAAAAATGGATAGCTTCCGATTTCAACTTCAGAATTATTATTTTGAACCTCTGTTAAAGATTTAGCTATTTCACTCTCGACGGTTCTTAAATTAATTGTTTCACTTAATATTGGCTCACCACCAGCTAAAAAGTTATTTAAACTTCCAAGCATTGCCTTCATAATAGATGGTACACCTGGAAGACAAAAAACGTTTTCAACATAGAAGCCTGGAGCCCCGCTTGATGGATTTAAAATTAAATTAGCATTAACAGGCATTTTAGCCATTTTTTGTCTACCTTCATTAAATTCGCCAGATCTTATATTTATTTTCTTCAGACCAAATACTGACAAGTTCTTTTCTAGAATATCTTGATATCATTAGTTATATGGAGGCCTCTTATAACCTTTAACAGATTCTGTGAAAATTTCATATGAATCTTCTGTGATACCAACGGTATGCTCAAATTGTGCTGATAATGATTTGTCTTTAGTTACTGCAGTCCACCCATCATTTAAAACTTTTGTTTCATATTTTCCATAATTTATCATTGGTTCAATAGTAAACGTCATACCAGGCAATAGTTCTTTACCAGTATTTTTAGATCCATAATGAAGAATATTGGGAGGTTCATGAAAAACATTACTTATTCCATGACCACAAAAATCTCTTACAACCGAATAACCTTTGCTTTCAACATAAGATTGAATTTCAAACCCTATATCACCAAGTTTTTTACCTGGTTGTAAAATTGATATTGCTTTCATTAATGAGTCATAGGTAGCTTCAATTAAATTTTTTGCCTTAATAGGTACATTTCCAATTTCATACATTCTGCTTGTATCACCATAATAATTATCAACGACTGCTGTTACATCAACATTAACCGCATCTCCATCTTCCAAAACTCTATCAGATGGTATTCCATGACAAACTACATGATTTAAAGATGTACAAAGTGATTTTTCAAATCCTCTATAAAATAATGGAGCTGAATAGCCTCCATTATCTTTTATAAATTCATAACCTAATTTATCAATCTTATCTGTTGATACTCCTGGTTTAATATAATCTGTAAGCATGTCTAAAGTTTTAGATGCAAGCTTTCCGGCAACTCTCATCTTTTCAAATTTTTCTTTATAATCAGTCATCTACAATATTAATTTTTTTTTCAATTTTAATCTCTTTAGAACTCAGTTTGCATCTATAAGCGAGAAATTTTACTCCAGCTTTTTTTGCTTTTTTGTAATTTTCAAAATAAATGTGGTCAATATCTTTTGCAATTCTAAAGTTATCTATATTTTGAATTTGCGTTAAAAATAAGACATACGGTTTATATCCTTTTTTAATTGATTTAATTAACATATTTAGATGTTTTGTTCCTCTTGATGTTACAGCATCAGGAAATTCTGCAATATCATTCTCTCTAAATAATGTAACATTCTTTACTTCTATTAAATAATTATCACATAAAAAATCAAATCTTGTATCATCAGAATATTTAAATTCTGATTGTATATTTTTAATATATTTAAATTCTTTTATTAATTTATTTCTTAATCCATGTTCAACAATTTTATTTGCTCTGTGAGTATTTACACCAATAATTTTTTTTTTTACTTTTATTAGTTCAAGTGTAAATTTCAATTTTCGGTTTGGATTATTGTTAGCACTTACCCAGACTTCATTTTCTTTCTCTAATAATCCCATCATTGAACCAGTATTTGGACAATGAGCTGTTAAAATTTTATTATCCTTTTTTACATCTACAAAAAATCTTTTATATCTTTTTATAAGATTGCCTTTTATTAACGAACTGTTAAATTTCATTGCTATAGTCATATCTTAAAATGAAAAAAAAAATAGCCCTCCTAATTTTGTCGTTTTTCTTTTCAATTTTACTTGTAGAAATTTTACTTATTTCAATGGGCAAATACCAAAACTTAACCAACACAAAATTAATTCCGTCAGATTCAATTTATGAAAGACCCCATTCATCATATCAAAAATATAAACATCCAGATTTAAATTATATT
>CABZGR010000033.1 GCA_902525295.1 uncultured Pelagibacteraceae bacterium
CCAGCAAATATATTGTTTTTTTTTGCATGCTCTAATATTCTGAGTATTTCTGAATAAGCTTTAGTATCTTCACCTTTGTCAAAACCAGGCTTTTCTCCTATAGCCAAACTTAAATCAGCAGGCCCTATGTAGATACCATCAAGGCCTGGGGTACTCATAATTTCATCAAGATTTTCTAAAGCTTCTTTAGTTTCAATCATAGCCATTTTTAATATTTCGTCGTTTGCATGATCTCCATAATCAGGTCCTCCATAGATTAACCCTCTCATTGGACCGAAACTTCTATATCCATCTGGTGGATATTTACATGCTTGAACAAATCTTTCTGCTTCTTTTTGATTACTTACCATTGGGCAAATGATTCCATAACACCCAGCATCTAAAATTTTCATAATTTGACCAGGTTCATTCCAATTAACTCTTGCCAAAGGCACGACTTCAGTCGCTGAAATCACTTGCATCATTGGCATTGCATTTGTGTAATCAACGAGCCCGTGTTGCATATCAATTGTTAATGAGTCCCATCCTTGTTGAGCCATTGTTTCTGCCGAAACAGTACTTGGAATTTGTAACCAACCATTGATTACAGCTTTGCCATTTTTAATTATTTCTTTGGCTTTATTTTTTCTCATTTACTTAGGTTTTTAGACCCATATGGGTATACTTTATATTAAGGTAATCTTTTATAGCCATAGATCCACCTTCACGACCATAACCGGTTTGTTTTATTCCACCGAATGGAGCTTCAGCAACTGCGACTGCAGCTGTATTTACTGCTACACAACCGGTTTCCATCATCTCTGATGCTCTATTAGCTTTGTCCATTGAGTTTGTATATAAATAGCTACAAAGTCCCAGGTCATTATTATTTGCTCTCTCTACTACTTCGTCAAAATCCTTGAAAGTTAAAACGGGCACTAAGGGACCAAAAGGTTCTTCTTTCATAATTGTAAAATTGTCCTGCACTTCATCAAATACAGTTGGTTCAAAATAATAACCTTTATTAAATCCTGAAGGTCTACCCCCACCTAAAACAACTTTTGCGCCTTCACTCTTTGTCGTTTCAACTAATTTTTCAATTTCCTCCAAACGTTTTGCTGTTGTTAAAGGTCCTAAGTCAGTACCTTCATCCATACCATTTCCAATTTTTAATTTTTTTGCTCTATCTACGAAAGCATTTACAAATTCTTCTTTTCTTGTTTCTTGAATGTAAAACCTATTTGGGGATATACAAACTTGACCATTGTTACGAAATTTTGCTGTTATTGCCATATCTGCAACTTTATTCATGTCAACATCGTCAAATACTATAAATGGAGAATGACCACTTAATTCCATTGTAACTCTTTGAACTTTATCTGCAGCTTTTTTAAGTATTAATTTTCCAACACGTGTTGAGCCAGTTATAGAAACTTTTTTTATTGTATCTGATTCAAGTAATTCATTTGATATTTCAGCTGGGTCTCCAGATAATAAATTGACTACTCCATCAGGAACTCCAGCATCTTTACAAATATTTACAAGTTCCATAACTGCTCCAGGCGTAATTACATCTGGTTTACAAATAACTGAACAACCAGCAGCCAGTGCAGTTGAAATTTTTCTAGATGCTAAAACTATAGGAAAATTCCATGGCACAAGTGCTGCTACAACACCTACTGGCTGATAGTAAACATGAACTCTTGTTTCTGGAAATCTACTTTGTAACGTTTCACCATAAATTCTCTTAGTTTCTTCTGCGTTCCATTCAAATATATCTGCTCCACCACCAACTTCTCCAATTGCTTCTTTAAGAGGTTTTCCAACTTCAAGTGTAAGCCATTTAGCCAATACATCTTTTCTTTCACGCATCAAATCTGCAATTTTTCTTATTACATAAGATCTCTGCCATGGAGTGGTATTTTTCCAAGTTTCGAGTCCTTTCTCTGCTGATTTTAATGCTTTTTGAACGTCAGCAGAGGTCGCTTTTGATGCTTCTCCTAAAACTTCTTCTGTTGCTGGATTGATAACTTTATAAGTTTCTTTTTTTTCTGCTTGTTGCCACTGACCATCAATGAATTGACCAAAATTGCTATACATATTTTTTAAATTGTGTTTAATTGTTAAAAGTTAAAGATTTATATATAGAATAATGAAAAAAATAAAGCTCACTTGTGCACATGCAATAATAAAACATCTTATTGCTCAAAAAATTTTAATAGATGGTAAAAAAGAGCAGTTATTTGCTGGAGCTTTTGGTATTTTTGGACATGGCAATGTTGCTTGTTTAGGACAAGCTCTACAAGAAAATCAAGATAAATTACCAACTTATAGAGGGCATCATGAGCAAAATATGGCTCTGACTGGAATAGCATATGCTAGAGCTAAAAGAAGAAAACAATTTTTTGTTGCAACTAGTTCAGTTGGACCAGGATCTACAAATATGGTTACAGCCTCGGCTGTTGCTATGAGCAATAGACTTCCAATTTTATTTTTACCTGGAGATACATATGCAAACAGAATGCCTGACCCAGTTCTACAACAAGTTGAGCATTTTAATAATCCTGGCATTACTCAGAATGATGCTTTCAAACCAGTAACAAAATATTTTGATAGAATTACAAGACCAGAACAAATCTTACAAACATTACCTCAAGCAATCCAAACAATGTTAGATCCAGCAGATTGCGGACCAGCTTGCTTATCATTATCACAAGATGTCCAAGGTGAAACATATGAATATCCTGAGGAATTTTTTAAAGAGAGAGTTCATAATATTAGACGACCAAGACCTGATGATTTTCAAATAAAACAAGCAGCTGAACAAATTAAAAAATCTAAAAATCCTTTATTGATTTCAGGTGGAGGGGTTTTCTACTCTGATGCAATGGAAGATCTAAGTAATTTTGCAATTAAACACAATATACCAGTCACACAAACAGTTATGGGTTACTCTACTATGAAGAGAGATCACTCTCATTTTTTAGGTCCTATAGGTGGTCTTGGTGGCAAAGCAGCAAATAATTTAGCAAAACAAACTGACCTAGCTATTGCTGTTGGAACAAAGTTAGCTGATTTCACAACTGGTTCGTGGGCAAATTTTGAGAACCCAGACTTTTCAATTGTTAGTGTTAATGTCTCTAGATTTGATGCTAGCAAACATTTGGCGCAATCAGTAATAGGTGATGCAAAAGTAAGCTTACAAGAGCTATCAAATGCTTTGGGAGATTGGAAAGCACCTGATGAATGGCATAAAAAATCAAGAGATGAATTAAAAAATTGGAATGATTATGTAGATAAAGAAAGCGGTCCAACTAATCAAGAACTACCTAGTTATGCACACGCTGTAGGAGCAATATATCGTAATTCAGATCCAACAGACATTGCTGTTACTGCAGCAGGTGGATTGGTTGGAGAAGTTGTACAAATTTGGAGGCCAAAAGAATTAAATACACATGAAACCGAATGGGGTTTTAGCTGTATGAGTTATGAAATTTCTGGTGCATTAGGAGTTAAAATGGCAAACCCAGATAAAGAAGTAATAGCTTTTGTAGGAGATGGATCTTATTTACTTTTTAATTCAGATATTTATTCATCAGTTATAACGAATAATAAATTAATAATAGTTTTATGTGATAATGGAGGCCATGCCGTTATTAACAGGCTGCAATTATTTAAAGGTGGAAAAGAATTTAATTGTCTATTTAATAGTTCAAAAGCTCCAAATCTAGTCCCTATAAATTTTGCTAAACATGCAGAGAGTATGGGGGCAAAATCTGAGGAGGTATCATCTATTTCTGAATTAGAGGAAGCATTTAAAAGAGCTAAAAAATCTGATGTAACTTACTTAATTTCAATTAAAACTCATTCTTATGAGTGGCTAGAAGGTTCTGCTTACTGGGAAAGTCCTACTTTAGAAATGCCATCAACAAAAGAAAATGAAGAGGCATTAAAACTTCATAAAGAGGGAAAATCAAAGCAAAGACAAGGTGTCTAAAATTCATGAGTAAAGTTTTTAAGGTTGGTCTCATAGGATGTGGCCATATCGCGGAAACATATTTTAGGGGACACCAATATTTTAATAATTTCAAAATCGTTGCTTGTGCGGATATTAATCAAAAAGCAGCTGAAAAATGTGCGAAATTATACAACATCAAATCAATGACTGTTAATGAAATACTAAAAAATAAAGACATTGAGGTAATTTTAAATTTAACAATTCCTCAATCACATTATTCTGTATCAAAAAAAGTATTAAATGCAGGCAAGCATGTTTATTCAGAAAAACCATTAGCAACATACTTTCAAAAAGGAAAAGAGCTAGTGGCTTTGGCAAAACAAAAAAAATTATACATAGGTAATGCGCCAGATACTTTTCTTGGAGGAGGTGGACAAAAAGCAAAGGAATTAATTGACTCTGATTTGATTGGACAAATCAAACTTGGAAATGCAATCTTTGCATTTCCTGGTGTTGAAAACTTTCATCCAAAACCAGAGTCTTGGTATAAAAAAGAGGGAGGACCAGTCATAGATATGGGTCCTTATTTTTTTACAACGCTTGTTAATCTTTTAGGGCCAGCTAAACAGGTGCAAGGAAGAACATTAACGGCATTTAAAAGAAGGAATTATAGAGCAGGTCCAAATAAAGGAAAAACATTTAAGGTTGAAACACCAACTACTTATTTAGCAACAATTCAATTTCATAATGAAGCAATTATTCAAGTTACTTTATCCTTTGATGTTATTAATCATCAAAGAAATCATATGGAACTTTATGGAACTAAAGGATCAATTATTGTTCCTGATCCAAATATGTTTGGTGGATCTGTTTATATTTCTGTTACTGAAGGTGGTCGTTGGGGCGAACATAAAACCGATAAAATGCATTTAGGAAAAATAAATATTACATCTGCAAGCGGTAGATCAAATGAGTCACCAACAAATGCAAACTATAGAAGTGTTGGGATGTCTGAGATGTTATATTCAATAGAAAAAAAGAAAAAACATCGATGTTCTGGAGAGCTATCTCTTCATGTTTTAGATATAATTGAATCTACTATGAAAGCTGCAACAACTGGAGTACCTCAAAAAATAAAAACTAAGTGTGAAAAACCAAAAAGATTTACAGAAGAAGAAGT
>CABZGR010000034.1 GCA_902525295.1 uncultured Pelagibacteraceae bacterium
TGGAGTCATTGAAAATTGATTTTGTGGAAATTGGTTTTCGCACATTAAAAAATGAGGGTTTTAAAGGCGGTGTCGCCTATAGTACTGACTCGTTTTTAAACAGCCTATCTATTCCAGCAGGCTTAACTAATAAAATTGGTGTTATGGTTAATGGTTCTGAAATATCTAATCCTAATAACCAAAAAGCTTGTTTAGAAAGATTATTTAATTCTAAAGAAAAATCACCTGTCACTTTAGTTCGTATTGCTTGTCATATTGATGAATTCAATAATTGTTTACCAGCTGCTAAATGGCTTAAAGAACAAGGTTATAAAGTTGGTTTCAATTTAATGCAAATAGCTGATCGCTCAGCAGAGGAGATTACTCAAATCGCCAAAGCTGCTAACAATTATCCAATAGATGTATTATATTTTGCAGATTCAATGGGAAGCTTAAATTTAAGTCAACTAGAGGAAATTATCCAAGCTTTTAAAAAAGGTTGGAAAGGTGAACTTGGTATTCATACTCATGACAATATAGGTCAAGCAGTTAATAATAGTATACAAGCTGTTAAATCTGGAATTACATGGGTAGACAGTACTGTGACAGGCATGGGACGTGGGCCAGGGAATGCACAAACAGAATTTACCATGTTAGCTTTAAATAGCTACAGAAAGGATAAAGGTAATTTTATAAAATTATTAGAACTAATTAATAAATATTTTAAACCTATGCAAAAAAATTATGGCTGGGGAATTAATCCTTTTTATTATCTCGCTGGACAACATGGTATTCACCCGAGCTATATTCAAGAAATGTTACAAAATAAACGTTATAGTGAGGAAGATATTTTGGCAGTAATAGATTTTCTTAAAATTAACGGAGGTAAAAAATTTAGCCTCGGCACATTAGAGGCTGCACGGCATTTTTACTCTGGTAAACCAAATGGTTCTTGGAAACCTCAGACATTACTTAAAGACAAAACAATATTAATTCTTGGCTCAGGACCTGGTGTCAAAAAATATCATTCAGCAATAGAGAGTTTTATTGAAAAAAATAAACCTTATGTTATAGCACTTAATACTCAATCTGATATTAAACAGGAATTAATAAATGCTCGTACTGCCTGTCACCCTGTGCGTTTACTTGCAGATTGTCAAGAATATATAGATTTACCTCAACCTTTAATAACACCGTTTTCTATGCTTCCTGAAACTCTAAAAAAAGATCTTGCTAAAAAAGAAATTTTAGACTTTGGAATATCTATTAGTAGTAATGGTTTTAAATTTAAGGAAAATTATTGCGAATCTCCAACCTCTTTAGTAGTTGCTTACTCATTGGCTGTTGCAAACAGTGGACAAGCAAAAAAAATAATTCTAGCAGGTTTTGATGGATTTATTGCTGAAGATCCTCGTCGAAAAGAAATGGATCAAATATTAAAAATTTATATGAAAACTCCTAATGCATTACCTCTTAAATCTATTACCCCATCAAGATATGAAATTCCTGTAGAATCAATTTTTGGACCCAACTCTTGAAAATTATTATTGTTATTCCTGCTCGTTACAAATCTAGTCGATTTCCAGGTAAACCTTTAATAAAATTACTAGGCAAACCAATGATTCAATGGGTTGCTGAATTAAGTTCTAAAGCTGTGGGTAAAGAAAATGTATTTATTGCAACCGAAAATACCCAAATTTTTGATACTGTTTCACAAATGGGTTTTAAAGCAATAATGACGTCTGAAAAATGTCTCACTGGTACTGATCGTTTAGCAGAAGTTGCTCAAAAATTTAAAGCTGATATTTATGTTAATGTTCAAGGCGATGAACCCTTAGTTAATCCTAAAGATATCCAAAACATTATTGATGCTAAAAAAAAATATTTTGACGAAGTGATTAATGGCTATACGGTAATAGAGAAAGATGAGGATCCAACCAACGTTAATATTCCCAAAGTAACATTTACTGAGGACAAACATCTAATTTATATTTCACGCCAGGCAATACCTGGTTTTAAGGAAAAAAAAAATGAAATACCAGAGTACTATAAGCAAGTATGTATCTATGCTTTTAATCAGGAAGAGTTGTTAAAATATGGTAGTTATCGTGGAAAGAGCAAATTAGAAAAATCTGAAGATATCGAAATACTTCGCTTTCTGGAATGGGGTAAAAAAATTCGCCTTGTTGAAACAACGCCTGGAAGTCTTGCTGTTGATGAGCCAAAGGATATTACAAAGGTTGAGGTTGCGTTAAAAAGATTATGAATTTTTTAGTTACCGGAGGAGCAGGATTTATAGGATCATTAATTTCCAAAAAACTTTTATTGTTAGGTCATAAAGTAACTATAATTGATAATCTCTCTACTGGTGTAAAATCAAATATTCCTCATCAAGCTACTTTTATTAAGGGTGATGCTTCTAAAAAAGACACAATTAAAAAATTAAATAATAAAAAATTTGATGCAATTTTGCATATAGCAGGACAATCTTCAGGAGAAATAAGTTTTGAGAATCCTATTTATGATTTAAACTCAAATACAACTTCAACACTTCTATTACTAAATTATGCGTTAAAGTCAAAATGTAAAAAATTTATCTTTGCAAGTTCTATGTCTGTCTATGGAGAACAAAAAGGTAAGGAGAAATTTTCTGAAACAGATAGATTAAATCCCAAATCTTTTTATGCAGTTGGCAAACTTGCAAGTGAAAATTATTTGAAAATATATCAGCAACAATTTGGTATAAACTATACAGTATTAAGATATTTTAATG
>CABZGR010000035.1 GCA_902525295.1 uncultured Pelagibacteraceae bacterium
TTAATATAGGACTTGGACAGAGATATTTATCTGATGATGAAAGTTTATTATTTGGTTTAAATGCTTTTTATGATTACGAATTTGATTATGAACACCAAAGATTTAGTATAGGTGCTGAAATTAAATCTTCTATTTTAGATTTAAATTACAATCAGTATTTTGCTCAAAGCTCTAGTAAAAAAGGAAAAAATGGTAAAGACGAAGAGGCTATCGATGGTTATGATGTCGAGATAGGCGCACATCTTCCATACATACCATCTATGAAAGCTTATTTGAAAACTTTCGATTTTGAAGTTCCTGGTGGAAATGATTTTCAAGGTTTAGAATTCTCCACACTGCTCAAAGTACCGAATTCTGGATTTTCATTTGAAATTGGTCACACTGATTACGATAATCACAACGATCAAAGTTTTATCAATCTTAGATATAGTAATAGTATAAAAAATCCTGGCACATCTTTGCTTAGTAGTGAGGCCTTTGAAAGAATTTCTATGAAAGATAGAATTTACGAAAAGGTTAGAAGAGAAAATATCATAAAGAAAAAAGGAGCAGGTTTTACTGTTAAAGCAGGAGGATTTTAAATGAAAAATATTAAATATTTATTTTTAGTTTTATCTTTAATCTTTGTTTTTGAGATAGTAAATTCTAACCAAGCAAAGGCATGCACAGTTAATAGTGGAGTTGTAGCAAAGGCAAGTGGTGATGGTGCTGATTTTATTGATGATGGATGCGATGAAGCTCCAACTCTTTATGAAGTAGTAATTTATAGATTATATTTATGTACAAGTGCTCCGACTGAAGCTACCACGTCATCTACAGTTGTTTTAACTCCATGTACACAAATTTTTAATAATTCAAGCGGAGCTACTGCATCTGTAACTCAAGGAGCAGAAATAGTTTTAGATGGAACTTATACAAGACCTCCAGCAGCGACTTATACTCATGGATACGCTTATATGGATAATACTTTTGGTATAACTTGGGCAGGTGAGCTCAGCGCATCAATGACTGGTATGACTGGAGGCACAGGAGTTTTTTGTGGAACTGTAGCTAATTCAGGAACACATGCACAAGCTAGCACTCATACTAATAGTTCAGTTTGTGGTTCAAGCGCTATCACTCCAGGAAAATTTGTGGAAACTTTAACACATTTTGGTGGAGTAGGAGATGCTTTTTCATCAAAAGCTGAAGCTGAAAATATTAATGGAACTTCAGCGGATATTGCAGGATATTTAGTTGACACTAATGAACATAGAGCAGCAAATGCGGCCGAAGTTGATGCATTAGAAGGTTTAGTAACATTTGCAGATCCAGTAGTCGTGACAGCAGATACTACTTCTATAAGTATGACTTTTAATGTGGGTGAGGGAATGCACCTTGTTAATGGTGGTAGTAATAAATTATTTATTGGTAGTGGACCTTTTCAAGCAATAATGTCTGCAAATTAATGTCCTGGAAAATCTAAAAGATTTTCAACAGAATATCCCTTTTTAACTAGATTATCTGTACCACCTAAATCAAAAAGATTTATTACAAATATAAATCCAGCCACTTTACTTTTTGATATTTCTATTAATTTCGCTGCTGCTTCTGCAGTACCACCTGTAGCAATTAAATCATCAATTATTAAAACTTTATCACCTTCATCGAATGAATCTTTATGGACTTCTATTGTTGCAGTTCCATACTCAAGTTCAAAGTCTACTGAATGAACCTCAGCAGGTAATTTATTTTTTTTTCTCAACATTATGAATGGCTTATCAAGTATATAAGAAATAGCTGATGCAAAAACAAATCCTCTAGACTCTACAGCTCCAATTTTATTAAACTGGAATTTTTTTGATCTTTCAACAACTTGTTTTTCTTCATCAAACCAAATTGTTTTATATTCCACACCATTAATTTTCATTTATTAAGTACTCTCCCTGCAATCGTTTTTAATTTATCTTTAGTTTTTTGAGTTCTTTTTTCTGGAGCCGTAATTATTGCTACATCTAAACAATTATTAGTTGGGTCATTAGGATCTATGTGATTTTCAAATTTCTCTATCAAGTTTTTAATCATATTTTTTGCTTTCGCAGCATTGTTTAAGAGCACTTTTATAACTTGCTGAACATCAACATTTTCATGATCTGGATGCCAGCAATCATAATCTGTTACCATCGATACCGATGCATATCTGATTTCGGCTTCTCTTGCTAGTTTAGCTTCTGGCATATTAGTCATTCCAATAACATCAGCTTTCCAAGATCTATATAGGTTTGACTCTGCTAATGTAGAAAATTGTGGACCTTCCATTACAATATAAGTTCCACCTCTTTGATAAGGTATATTTTCTTTTTTAATAGCATCTTCGCAAGCATTCATTAGTCCACTTGAAGTTGGATGTGCCATTGATACATGGGCAACAATTTCATCATCAAAAAAAGTATTGTTTCGTGCAAAAGTTCTATCAATGAATTGATCAACGATAACAAATTTCCCAGGGGGTAAATCTTCCTTTAAAGATCCTACAGCTGAAACAGAAACTATGTCAGTAATACCAAGTTGCTTTAGAGCATCAATATTTGCCCTAAAATTTATTTTCGATGGAGAAATAAAATGACCTTTTCCATGTCTTGGTAGAAAATAAATTTCTTTGTTATTATATTTGGCCTTTAATATTAAATCTGAGGGTTTCCCCCATGGAGTATTTAA
>CABZGR010000036.1 GCA_902525295.1 uncultured Pelagibacteraceae bacterium
AAATCTTGATCTACAAAAAAATTAAATTTAATATTTTCAATTTTTGATTGGTTAAGTAATTTTATTTCTGCATCTTTTAGGTATCCATTTATACTATATGTAATATTTTTAGGATTTTTTTCACTAAAATTTATATTGGAAATTATTTTTACTTTTCCCTTTTTAATTTGTTTGAAAATTAAGTTCCTAGCTAAATTAAAGTTATATTCATTGATAAAATCAGTAAATTGATCAATATTGCTTTCTTTGGAAATTATAGAAATTTTAGAAATCGGATTTTTATTATTAAAATAGTCTAAAAGATTTAAATCAGACTTTATAATTTCTAAGTCAACTTTTTTTTGGTTAATTAATATTTGTGGGTCCAAAGTAAAAATCTCGAATTCAAAATTAGATGGATTTAATTTAAAATTTACTTGATTTAATTTTAATTTTATCTTCGGATCAATCTCGTTAACTTTTTCATTTATTAAACTATTAAAATTATCCGTTTTAATTCCTGCTGTTGATAGAAATATTAAAATTGCGACTAAGATGGTTATTAATGATATTATAGTTATAGAAATTATTTTACGCATTTAATTTATATAAAGAACTTTCTAAAAAATTATCTATTTCGCCGTCTAATACTTTTTCAGGACTAGAACTCTCAAAATTTGTTCTATTATCCTTTACCATTTTATAAGGATGTAATACATATGATCTGATTTGATGACCCCATCCAATCTCTGACTTTGAATTTTCAAGATTTTCATTTTCTTTTTCTTTTTTTTTTAACTCATAGTCATAAAGTCTTGCTCTTAACATATTCATGCAAGTTTCTTTATTTTTGTGTTGTGATCTTTCATTTTGACATTGTACCACAATTTTTGTTGGTAGGTGTGTAATTCTTACTGCACTATCTGTTGTGTTGACATGTTGACCACCTGCGCCACTAGATCTGTATGTATCTATTCTTAAATCTTTTTCTAAAATTTCAACATCAATATTTTCAGATATAACTGGGTATACCCAAACACTGGCAAAACTTGTATGTCTTCTAGCACCAGAGTCAAAGGGAGAAATTCTAACAAGTCTATGTATTCCTGATTCATTTTTTAATAATCCGTTTATGTAATCTCCACTTACTTTAATTATTGAAGATTTAATGCCTGCTTCATCGCCTTTATGTTCACTGATAATTTCTATTCTGAAATTTTTTTTGGTTGCCCACTTCATATACATTCTTCTTAACATATCAGCCCAGTCTTGACTTTCAGTTCCACCAGCACCTGCGTGAAATTCTAAATAACTATCAAATGTATCATTATCATTTGATAGAAAACATCTTATTTCAATTTGTTTAATTTTATTAAAGAGTATTTTTATATTTGAGGTTATCTCTTTAATCATTTCATCGTTATGTTCCTCAATAGCTAAATCATAAATATCAAATAAATCTTTACTTTCATTTGATGTTACTTCAAAATTATTTAATAATTTTTCTAAATTAGTTTTTTCACGTAAAACTTTTTCAGCATTTTTTTTATCCTGCCAAAAATCTGGTTTTTCTATTAAATTTGATAAATTAATTATTTTTTCTGAAATCTTAGTCTTTTCAAAGAAACTCCTTTATTCTTTGATTTATTTTTTCTATTTCTGATTTAATATTTTGTATTTCCTGATCCATTAATAAAATTTTAATATATTTGTTGTATTTAATCTACTATCAAAATTGTTAGAAAAATTATCTAGTTTATTATCATTTTTTTTAAATGACTCGATTATGGCTAACTTGGTTTTAGGATTCACTTTTTTTCCAGTTTTTGCATCAATAACCATCATATTTATATTGTCTGCAACTTTAAAAGGCCTAGCATTAAAAGTATTTGCTGTTTTTTTTATGAACTCTTTAAAAACTGGCATTGCTGTTTTTGAACCTGTTTCAAATTTACCTAAACTTTTTGGATTATCATAGCCAATATATACTCCAACTACTAAATTTGATGTAAATCCTATAAACCAAGTATCTGTATTTTTGTTTGTTGTTCCGGTCTTGCCAGCTAATTCAAGTTTTAATTCTTTTAAACCTTTTCCAGTTCCACGTTCTATAACACCCTTCAACATAGAGGTAATCTGATAGGCTGTTTGAGGCGAAAAAATCTGTTGATATTTATTTTTAATAATTGGGTTACTAGTTCCGTCATATGAAATTAAATCACAATTTTCACAGAATCTTTTTTCATTGTTAAAAATAGTTTTTCCCTCACTGTCTTGAATTCTATCAATTAATATTGGATTAACTAATTTTCCACCATTCAAAAAAGAGCAATAAGCGCTTGTGATTTTTAACAAAGTCGTTTCAGCAGAGCCCAAAGATACTGACATAAGTTCATCTGGATTTTCATAAATATTTAATTTTTTTGAAAAATTTATAATTTTGTCTATACCTAATTCTTGAGCTATTCGGACAGTCATTAGATTTCTTGATTTTTCTATGCCTGTTCTTAGTGTTGAAGGTCCGTAGAACTTTTTACCGTAATTTTCTGGTTTCCACATTTTTAAATCATTTCCTTGATCTAATACTATAGGTGCGTCTAATACTAATGTTGTTGGTGAAAAATTATTTTCTAATGCTAAAGCA
>CABZGR010000038.1 GCA_902525295.1 uncultured Pelagibacteraceae bacterium
TTTTTTTCCAGGCTATTTAGGCCAAGGTATTTTTGGTAAAGCACTATCAGAGAATAAATGGAAAATAGATACTGTGGATATAAGAGAGTATGCATTTGATAAACATAAAACTGTTGATGACACTCCCTACGGAGGAGGTGAAGGTATGTTAATGAAAGCAGATGTATTAGCAAAATCAATAGACAAGAATGTTAAAGATGGCGAAAAGATTATTTATTTAAGTCCGAAGGGTAAGTTGTTCAATCATCAATTAGCAAAACAACTATCTCAAGAAAAAACAATAAATATAATTTGTGGACACTTTGAAGGAGTTGATGAAAGATTATTAAAAACAAGAAATATTGAGGAAGTAAGTATAGGAGACTTTGTTTTATCTGGAGGTGAAGGAGCTTCATTTGTAATTCTTGATGCAATTTTAAGATTTATTCCTGGTATTCTTGGCAATACAAATTCAGCTAAAGAAGAAAGTTTTGAAAACGGACTTTTAGAGTATCCTCAATTTACAAAACCTCAAATATGGGAGGAAAAAAGTGTTCCAGATGTGCTATTATCAGGCGATCACGCCAAAATTAAAGACTGGCGTTTATCTCAATCTGAGGCTATAACACGCGACCGAAGACCGGATTTGTGGCAATTATATAAAAAGACTAAAGAGAATTAAAATGAAGACAATTGAAGAAATTAATCAATCTAAAGTAAAAAAAATTATTTCTGAGAGAAAGCATCCAGAATTTTTCCCAGGTGATATTGTTAAAGTAGGAGTTAGAATAACTGAAGGAAAAAGAGATCGTATTCAATATTTTGAAGGTGTGTGTATTGCGAAAAAAAATAGAGATATCAATTCTTCTTTTACTGTAAGAAAAATTTCTTTTGGTGAAGGTGTGGAAAGAACATTTGCTTTATATAGTCCGATTGTAGATACAATTAAAGTTGTAAGGTCAGGAAAAGTTAGAAGAGCCAAGTTATATTATTTGAGAGATAGAACAGGTAAATCTGCAAGAATTGCAGAAAAAATTAAAAAGAAAATAGGTATAGATATCGAAACTAAGATACACGAAGTTACGGAAAAAAATGTTATACCTGATACAGAGCAAAAAACAGCAGACAGCCCACAAGATACCAATAAAGATGCTCCAAAAGTAGAAGCAAAAAAACGAGAAGAAAAAAAAGAAACTAAAGAAGAAACCCCATCAGTAGAAAAAAAAACTGATGAAAAAAAAGAAAATCCTGAAGTAAAAAAATAATTTTTTACAATGCCTCAAACTATATACGATAAAATATGGAATGATCACCTTGTTCATCAACAAGAAGATGGGACTTCACTTTTATTTGTTGATAGACATTTAATTCATGAAGTTACTAGTCCACAAGCATTTGAAGGTTTAAGAAATTCTAATAGAAAAGTTAGACAACCTTCTTTAACTTTAGCAGTAGCAGATCACAATGTTCCAACAACGGATAGATCAGTGCCTATTACTGACAAAGATTCAAAAATACAAATCGAGACATTAGAAAAAAACTGTGCAGAATTCGGAATAAATCTTTTTGGAATGAACGATAAAAGACAAGGAATAGTTCATATTATTGGTCCAGAACAGGGATTTACACAACCAGGAACGATTATCGTTTGTGGTGATAGTCACACTGCTACTCACGGAGCATTTGGTGCATTAGCATTCGGAATTGGAACTTCGGAAGTGGAACATGTCTTGGCAACACAGACTTTAGTTCAAAAAAAATCAAAAAATTTTAGAATAAACGTTAATGGATCTCTTCCTGTTGGAGTAACATCTAAGGATGTAATATTACAAATAATCGGAAAAATTGGTACAGCCGGTGGAACTGGTTATGTAATTGAATATGCTGGAAACTTAATTTCTAATTTAAGTGTCGAACAAAGAATGACGATTTGCAATATGACAATTGAAGGTGGAGCAAGGGCTGGATTAATAGAGCCAGATGAAAAAGTTTTTAATTATTTAAAAGGCAAACCAATGTCTCCAAAGAATTCAAATTGGGACAAAGCATTAGAATATTGGAGTAAATTAAAGTCTGATGGTGATGCAGTATTTGACAAAGAAATCAGTCTTGAGGGCAAAGATATTAAACCAATGGTAACTTGGGGAACTTCGCCTCAGGATGTAGTAGATATTGATGGAATTGTTCCTGATCCTGAAAATGAGCAAAACGAAGACAGAAAAAATTCTATTAACAGGTCATTAAAATATATGGGTTTAAAGCCGAAAACTAAAATAAAAGATATTAGAATTGATAAAGTTTTTATTGGAAGTTGCACAAATGGAAGAATTGAAGATTTAAGAGAAGCTGCAAAAATCTTAAAAGATAAAAAAATTGCTTCTCATGTAAATGCAATGATAGTTCCTGGTTCAGGATTAGTAAAACAACAAGCAGAGCAAGAAGGTTTAGATCTAATATTTAAAAATTCTGGATTTGAATGGCGTGAGCCAGGTTGTTCAATGTGTTTAGCTATGAATGCAGATAAGTTGAAGCCAGAAGAAAGATGTGCATCAACATCA
>CABZGR010000039.1 GCA_902525295.1 uncultured Pelagibacteraceae bacterium
CTTTGGATGAATTTGTTATTGAGGGTATAAAGACAACAATAGACTTACATAAAATACTCTTAAACCACGAAAAGTTTCTAAATTCAGATTTTAATGTGAGTTGGCTTGACAAGGAAAAATTACTTTAAGAGTAACACTTTTTTAACCATATATCATAGACAGGATGATCAAAAGGTCTAATAGATGGGGATGATGCAAATGTCCAGTCATTAAAAATGAAGACCTTGTTCTGATCTTTGTTTACTGTATCTCTTACTTGCATGTATGCTGTAACTTCTGGATCATCATCAAATTTCGAATTATTACATTTAAGAATATTTATAGATAGATTTTTAAATTTATATTCCTTCCCAACCTCAATCTCTATAATATCACTCTGAGAGTTTACTTTGTCTAATATTGTTAAAACTGCGTGATTTTCAGATCGTGAATGATTTTCACTTAAAGAATTAATCATTAACAAACAATAGGTAAAAAAAACAAGTATATAAACTTTAGCTTTTCCAAGAAGTGTATTTTTTGTTTGAAACATTTTTACTTTTGTTTTTATTTGGATGATAGGAATTTTCTGTTCCTGTTTGATTCGGCATATGCTCTTTTTGCCAACTATATTTGTCTAATTCGTGGCTGTTTTCAATTTTATTTCCCGTATGATGCATCCAAGAATACCACTCGCTTGGTATTTTAGATGCTTCAACTTCACCGTTGTAAATAACCCATCTTTTTCCTGACTTGCTCTGATAATATTTGTTACCTGAATTATCTTCGCCGACTAATTTTCCAAATAAAATTGTATTCAGCCTCGTGCCAAATGTTTGTTTATTCCACCAAGTAAAAATTTCTTTAATCATTTTATTTAAATTATTTTCAATTTATAATTGTAAATTTACAATTAGACTATAATTAAAAAATGTATATACATAAATCTTACCAAGATTCAATTTACAAATAGGATTACAATGGCAAAATATTTAGTTGAAACATATTACACATGTAGCTTTAAAGTATCTCATTATTTAGATGATATAACTGAGGAAAATCTTAACAATTTAGAGAAAAATGACGATGGAAAATTTGAAATTATCGATGTCAAACTAGATAATAGAAAAACAAAAAACCTTCAAAATACTAAAAGTAGTAAAGTAGAAATTGTTTCACAACCAATTAGTGATCAAGATATTAAAAATAGTAATAAATCCAAACAAATCGATGAGAGTTTCAAGAAAAATATAACTGATAATATAGGTAAAAGATTTAGTATGCCTGATAGAAGAAAAGGTTATATCCAAAAAGCCTCAATAGGTGATCACAAAGTATATTTGCATACTGGTGAATATGAAGATGGTAAAATAGGAGAAATTTTCATTGATACTAGTAAAGAAGGTGAGTTAGTAAAAGCTCTTATGAATAATTTTGCAATAGCAATATCATTAGGCCTTCAATATGGAGTTCCACTTGATGAATTTGTAAATGCATATTTAGATACAAAATTTGAACCTTCTGGTAAAGTTTACGGAAATGATCGAATAATGAGTGCAAGTTCAATATTGGATTATATTTTTAGAGAGCTAGCAATTTCCTATTTAAATAGAGAAGATTTAGCTCATACTCCATCTATAACTGGCAATTCTGACACAATTGAAAGTCAAGATAGTGAAGATCAGAACCAGCTAATTAAACTTGTAAAAGATATTACAAGCAAAGGATTTGTTAGAAACGATTATAAAAAGAAACTAGTAGATTTATCAGATATAAGAATAAACCTTAAAGGAAAAAAATAATTATTTTTTTCTTTTTGAAATATAAAGTTCTTTTAGTTGATTTTCGTCTACTTCAGACGGTGCATTCATCATTAAATCTTGGGCATTTTGATTCATTGGAAACATAGTTACCTCTCTAATATTTTTTTCTTCTGCTAATAGCATAACTATTCTATCTATCCCAGGAGCAATGCCGCCATGGGGAGGTGCCCCATAGCTTAAAGCATTAATCATGCCACTAAATTTCTCATTCACTTTTTCTTTTGAGTAGCCAGCAATTTCAAATAATCTATACATTAAATCTGGTTTGTGGTTTCTGATTGCTCCGGAAGACAATTCGATGCCGTTACAAACAATATCATATTGAAAAGCTTTTAGTTTTAGAGGTTTTGAAAGATCTAAGTTATCGGTATCACCTTGGGGCATAGAAAAAGGGTTGTGGCTAAATTCAATCTTTTTTGTATTTTCATCCATTTCAAACATTGGATAATCAACTACCCAACAAAATGAAAAAACATTTTCGTCAATTAAGTTTAATTCATTTGCTATTTTATTTCTTGCATTACTTAATAATTTCTCAACTTCAGATTTATTTCCGCAAGACATAAATATCGTATCGCCTACGTCAGCATTCATTTTTGTCATTATCTCTTTAAGGGACTGCTCAGAAAAAAATTTTCCCACAGGTCCTTTGGCACTCAATTTGTCTTGGTTTTCAATTGAAAAAT
>CABZGR010000040.1 GCA_902525295.1 uncultured Pelagibacteraceae bacterium
TTACTTAAAAATGATGATGTTGGACGTCTATTTCTAGGCGGATGATTAATTCAAAATATTTTTTCAAAGGAATTCTTTGTGCAAAAGAATTCGATAGCCCTGCAATTGCTCTAGGTTTAAGCTTTTTAGCAATAGGTGCATTACTAAAAAATTTAGGTTTTACAATTCAAGAAAGTATTTTTTCTACTTTTTTAACTTATGCATTACCTGGCTCACTTGTGATGGCAGAATCGATTTTGATTGGCGTTTCATTACTTAATTTATTTTTTGCAGTTTGGTTAGTGAATGCAAGATTGTATCCGATGACTGTATCTTTAATGCCATTGTTAAAGCACCAAAGTCAACCAAGATGGAAGTATTATTTATCCTGTCATTTTGTTGCAGTATCTTCGTGGTTAATTCTTAAAAATAATTATAAAGATATTGAAAAAAAATATAGAGTCGATTTTTGGATAGGAATTGGAACTGCAACTTGGTTTATAGCAATTTTTTCAACTATCTTAGGTTATTACTCTGCTGATTTCCTAAATAGAGAAATGATGATTGGATTGGCTATAATTAATCCGATTTATTTTACTTGCACAATGATAGGAGTGATGAAGTCTATACAATTAAATGTTTCAATAATTTTAGGAGCTATCTTAGGACCTTTATTTTATTTTATTAGTCCTGATTGGTGCGTTTTGATTGGAGGCTTTATAGCTGGAACTGTTGCTTTTGTAATTGGAGAGAAAAATGTCAGCTAATATTGTTTTAATAATAGTTATTACATCCTTAGCAACTTATATCTCAAGGTTTTTAGGAGCTTTTACTTCTGAAATAATAGATGAAAATACTAAAATATATAGGTGGTTTAATTATTTAGCCTATTCGACATTGGCGGCTTTAATTTCTAGAATGATAATATTTCCAGCAGGTGCACTTTCTGACAGTAATTACTTGTCCAGATTTATTGTTGTGCTTTTAGCAATAATAATTTTTAAATTAACCAGAAATAATTTAGTTTACCCAACTTTATTCTCTGCTATCATTATGTTTTTATTAAGTAGCTTTACGATATAAATGAAAAAAATTATTTTACTATTGTTCTTAATTTTAATACCAGGTATTTCACAAGCAGCATGTGATGATCCTTTAACTGATGGAGTTGATTATACTAACTGTAGATTTTCAGATGGACAAGATTTGCAAGGTAGTTATTTGCCTAACTCAAACTTATCATTCGCAAGTTTTATACAAGTAAATTTTGATAAAAGTATTATGATGAATTCTAACTTGTCATTTGGAACTTTTCCAGAGTCAACATTTGTTAGAGCTAACTTATATGAGTCAACTCTAGTTGGTGGAAATTTCGAAAAAGCTAACTTTACAGGAGCCAATATGACAAGAGTTGATTTTATGGGGTCAACATTAATTGAAGCAAATTTTCAAAATGCAAATCTAATGGAAGCTAACTTTACTTCATCGAATATGACCAATGCTAATTTTGATGGAGCAAATTTAATTGGAGCAACATGGACTAATGGTGAAACATGTGGACCAAATTCAATTGGAGTTTGTAACAAATAATTATAATGGATAGCTTAGACACTATTCAAGGGTTTGATGTTTCATTTAGTGATTATTCTAAAAGAATAATCAATATTAAAATTGAAGATGAAATTATAGATAAACTAATATTTCCTTTTAAAAAATTTGATATTACAGCTCTTGAATATAAACCTTTTACCAGATTTACACTTGCAAAATCTTTAGATGATTCAACGGGTGGAAAGCTAGGAAAATTTATAAACTCTATATTAAGAGATAGAGACACAGGTTGTTTCATTATAGGACCTAAAAATAAATCCAAAAAAATTGATAACAATTTTCTTATCAAACTATCAACAGCTGTAACACACTTACTAGGTAATCCAAATTTTGATTCAATGGCTGGAAAATATTATGCGAGATTTCATGTTAAACATGAGGATAATAGCGACTCATATCTTAGAAAAGCATATACTAATATGGATCTTCATACTGATGGAACTTACGTCAAAGAAAAAACTGATTGGTTATTAATGTTAAAAATGGAGGAAGAAAATGTTCAAGGAGGTGAAACTGCAATGTTACACCTTGATGATTGGGAACATTTAGATAGCTTAACTAATGATAAAGTTGGAAAACAAAACTTTATATGGGGTTCTCCAAAAAGTAAAAATGTTGATTACAAGGTGGAACATCCTGTTTTTTCAGAAGACGAAAATGGAAAACCACAAATTTCTTACATAGACCAATTTCCTGAGCCCAAAAATATGGAACAAGGATTATTTCTACAAAAATTATCAGACTCTTTAGAAGGAAGTCAAAAAAAGATTGTAATGCCTTTACCAGTTGGCTTTTCAGTTGTTGCAAATAACTATTTCTGGCTTCATGGTAGAAAACCATTTGT
>CABZGR010000041.1 GCA_902525295.1 uncultured Pelagibacteraceae bacterium
TACCTTCAATAAAAAGGAATAGACCAAATGCGATGATCAATTCTCTCATGAAATTTACTCTACTTTTTGATCAATATTTCCGAAAAATTTAAAAAATTCACTATCTGGTGAAAGTATCATTGAAGTCTCACCACCGATTAAAGCTTTTTGGTATGCCTGCATAGCTCTATAAAATGCAAAAAATTCAGGATCTTGTCCAAAGGCATCAGCAAAAATCTTGTTTTTCAGACCATCACCTTCACCCTTCATAATCTCAGATTTTTTTTGTGCATCTGCAAGTATAACCGTTACTTCTTTGTCAGCAGTTGAGGTAATTGTTACTGCCATCTCTGCACCTTTTGCTCTAAATTCTTTTGCTTCCCTTTCCCTTTCAGTTTGCATTCTTCTAAAAATTGCATCACTGTTTGCTTGAGGAAGGTCTGCTCTTTTAATTCTTACATCAACAATGCTAATACCAAAATTTTCTGCTTCATTATTTACACCTTCTTGAATTAACGACATCTGTTTTGTTCTGTCTTCTGATAAAAGTGTTTGCAGTTCTTGCTGACCAAGAACGTTTCTTATTCTAGAGTTGATAATTGTAGCTAATCTTGATCTTGCAACTCTTTCATTTCCAACAGATATATAAAATTTAAGAGGATCGATTATTTGAAATCTTGCAAAGGCATCAACAATAAGTCTTTTTTGATCTGATGCAATGACCTCTTCTGGTGGTGTATCAAGATTTAAAATTCTTTTATCCAAAAATACAACATTTTGTATGAATGGGATTTTAAAATTAATTCCTGGTTTTGATATAATCCTTTTAGGATCACCAAATTGAAGTACTATGGCTTGATTAACCTCTTTTACTATAAAAACTGAAAAGTAAATTGTTGCAGCGATTAGTATAATTATTGGTAATAAAAATTTTCCAGCTTTCATTTTAGTTAGTCCCTGTCTTTAATTCTTGTAATGGTAGATATGGTACTACGCCTTCACCTGAATTTTTGTCAATTATTATTTTATTAATATCAGCTAATACTTCTTCCATTGTCTCAAGATACATTCTTTCTTGAGTTACTTTTTTAGCTTTTGCATACTCATTATAAATTGATAAAAATCTACTTGCTTCTCCTTCTGCCTTAGCAACAACCTCTTTTTTGTAAGCCTCTGCGGCTTGTAGAATTTTCGCTGCTTCTCCTCGTGCTCTTGGTATTACATCATTGGCATATGCCTCTGCTTCGTTTTTAGATCTTTCCATATCCGCTCTAGCTGCCTGGACATCTCTAAATGCATCAATAACTTGGTCTGGTGGATCGGCTTTTTGGGTTTGAACTTGTGTAATTTGAATTCCACTTGTGTATTCATCTAAAATTTTTTGAATTATTTCTTGAGTATCAGCTTCAATGAGAGATCTACCTTCAGTCAGAATTGGTTGAATATCAGATCGTGCAATAACCTCTCTCATCGCTGTTTCTGCAGCTGCTTTAACTGTTCCTTCTGGATCTTGAATTTTAAATAAAAAATTCCCTGCATCTTTGATTACCCAAAATACTGAAAAGTCTATGTTAACTATGTTTTCATCACCTGTTAACATTAAACTTTCTTCTGGAACGTCTGCAACTCCGCCTGAGGAAAATCCACTGTCTCTTTCTGACCTAAATCCAATATCCATTCGATTAACTTTTGTAACTTTTGGGGTTAATACATTTTCAATTGGAAAAGGGAGATGGTAATTTAATCCAGGCTGTGTAGTTTTAACAAATTTTCCAAATCTTAATACAACGCCTTGTTCATCAGGTAAAACTCTATAAAGACCACTTAAAGTCCAAACAACCAAAAGAATTATAAGACCAATTATTATCGGCTTAGCACCGCCTTTACCGCCGCCTAAAAATCTGTTTATTATTGATTGTAGTTTGCTTATAACTTCATCAATATTTGGGGGAGTAGGACCTTTTCTAAATCCACCATTACCACTTCCTCCTCCTGGAGGTGTTCCCCACGGGCTTTGATTTCTAAAATCACTCATAATACGACACTCTATATAGTGTCTTTATTAGTAAAAACAAGGTAATGGTAAATTATGGATAGTAAAAAAGTAGGTTTAAGTGACACAACAAAGGCAAAAACTGAGCCAAAAACCTTTAGAAGGAACCCAATTATCGGAACAAAATTTACAATTGCAATTTCAAGTGCAAAAGGAGGAGTTGGAAAGTCAACATTTGCCTCGAATCTTGCTTTGGCATTAAAAAAAATGGACTTAAATGTCGGATTGCTTGACGCAGATATAT